>CAXTOS010000047.1:0-19200 GCA_964245935.1 uncultured Novosphingobium sp. | reverse complement strand
CCGCGCCGCGCGCGAAGACCGTCACGATCAGGATATCGCCGCGATCATCGAGGTGATCGAAGCAATGGCGCTGGAAGGGGAACAGCCATGACCGGAGATGCCGACGAGATCGAACGGCTCAAGGCGCGCATGATCATGCGCAGCTTCTATGTAATGTTCCGCAGCATCGTCGATCCGACGCGGATACAGCCGGCGATGCTGGCCCATTACCGCTGGATCATCGATCTCGAGCAGCAGGGGTTCGTCTTTGCGTCCGGCCCGCTGTTCACCGGGGAAGGCAAGCCCGGCGTGGGCATGACGATCTTCCGCGCGGCGGATCAGGCGGAGGCGGAGGCGCTTGCGGCGGCCGACCCGTTCGTCAGCAGCGGCGGCGCCACCTACGAGATCAAGCGCTGGCAGATCAACGAGGGGCGTGTGACGATCGCAGTCGACTTTTCCGATCAGACCTACCGACTGGAGTAAGCCCATGCTGCTGGTGACCATCGATGATGTGCCCGAGGGCTCGGCGGGCGCGATCCTGTCTTCGGGCGCGATCCTCCATCTCGGGCGGGCGGCGCTGTCCGGCACGATCGAGGCGTGGTTGCCGACCTCCGTCGCCGGCATCCTCGCCGCCGGAAGCGAGGGGCTGGCCGCGGTGGGTGCGATGGTCGGCCGATACGAGGGCTGGCGCGACCGGCCCGACGCGGTATTGCCTGCCGGCACACGGCTGCTCGCGCCCATTCCCCGTCCGGGCATCATCCTGGCGGCGGGGCTGGCCTATCGCTCGCACCTGGCGGAAATGTCCGGAACGCCAGTGCCAGCGCACCCGACCGCGTTCCTGAAGGCGCCGTCCTCGGTCTCTGGTCCGGACGCCGAGGTCGTGCTGCCCGCTGACGCCTGCGCGGAGGTGGATTATGAAGGCGAGCTGGCGGTGGTGTTTGGGCGCGACTGCCACGGCGTCGACGCGGCGGGGGCGATGGCCTGCATCGGCGGCTACACGGTCGCCAACGATCTCTCCGCGCGCGACTGGGTCAAGGCGGTGTGGGCTTCGGAAAAACCCTGGGAGGCGCGCCAGACCTGGGAAACCAACCTGATGGGCAAGCAATTCCCCGGCTTCACCGCGCTCGGCCCGGCGCTGGCGACGGCGGACCTGGTCGGCGATCCGTCGACGATGCGGCTGACGACGCGGCTGAACGGCCGGCTGATGCAGGATGCGCCGATCTCCGACATGATTTTCCCGCTGGGCGAGGTGATCGCCTACTTCGCGCGCTGGTATCATTTCCGCGTGGGCGATGTGCTGCTGACCGGGACGCCCGCCGGGGTCGGCGTCGGCCGCAAGCCGCCGGTGTTCCTGCGCGACGGCGACGATGTGGCGGTCGAGATCGATCGCATCGGCACGCTGCGCAGCCGGATCGTTCGGGCGGGGGGGCGGGCTGGTGCCGACCCGACATAAGTCGGAAAACTCGAAACGTAGCGGAGCGCGAAAGCCCGTGGCTCTCGCGCTCCGCTATCTACCAGACGGCAAGCCGGGAACCGCCGTTACCTTGGCATCCCCGCTGGCGTCGAGCTACATTTTCCTGTGGCGCACCTTGCCCGATTTGGTGGTGCATTCATCGTGGACCGTTGCGCTGCACGCAGGCAGGGCTTGCGACGGTGCCGTTGCGTCCGCTGCTGCTTCGGGTGCGGGCGCCGTTGCATCCGGCGCCGCTTGCGGGGATGGGGCATTGCCGGCGTCGGGCGCGGTGGTTGTCCCGCCAGGGGTTGTTGCGGGCGCGGCGGCTGATTGCGCCAGCGCCGGGGCAGCCAAGCCGGTCAGGCCCAGGGTCATAATGCCAAAGGCAAGCGTAAAATGTTTGTTCATGTCTGCGTCTCCGGTAGCCTCAAGGTGAGGCGAGCGCCCCCGGTGATCACCAATGTTCCCTGCATTTGCGATATGCCTAAAGAGGGGGCCGGCAGATGAACGCCTGTTTAACAGCCACGTGCAGCGGGGCAGGGCGTGCCTTAACCGCGATTGAACATGCCTGCGCCCGTCGAGACAGGGTGGGCTGCGAATCAGGATGACGCAGCGCTTAATCCATCGATCGCTGCCCAGCGCCGCCAATCGAGTTGCCGCGCCCGCCGGATCGTCATGCCGCCCAGCGCGATCACCGGTAGCGTGGCGCGGGCCGCCAGCCCGCGAAACCGCAGCGTGCCCAGCACCCGGCCGCCCGGATGCGAGGCGGTGGCGAAGACGGGCGACAACAGGATGGCGTCGGCACGGCGGAGGCGCCCGATTTCGCGCAGATCATGGGCGGTGATCAAGCGCGGGATGGCGGGGCCGCGGGCCAGCGTGGTGAATGATCCATAGGCCCCGTCTGCGCCCCATCGCCGGGCCTGGGCTGCGCTGCCGGCCAGCACGATCCAATGGCCATGGCGACGGGCGATGCGTTTCAATACCTCGAAGCGCGCGCGCCGCGCATCCGGCTCCAGATGGTAATGGCGGTAGATAAACCCGCCGCCGCGCGGCAGCCGCGCCAGCGATGCCGCCAGCACGGCGTCATTTCGCGCATCGCTGATCAGCCAGAGGTTGGGCCGGGTCTTTGGCCAGGGCGTTGGCGGTGCGGGCTGGCGCTGGGACATGGGCGCGTTATAGAGTCTTTCCGACTTACGTCGAGTCGGTGCCGGCCCGCTCCCCCGGCCGGCCGCCCATATTATACAATGACTTGGGTGGCCGGGCGGGGGAGCGGGCTGGCACCGTCTTAACCGGAAAGACTCTAGCAGCCCCGCATGAATCAACCAGCAGCCCTGCCCTATGCGCCACTCGACGATGTCCGCGCCCGCATCGCCGCCGCCACGCAAATTGCCGGGCGCGATCCGCGCGAAATCACGCTGGTCGCGATCAGCAAGACGCATCCCGTCGCGGCGATCCGGCCGCTGATCGCGGCGGGCCAGCGGGTGTTCGGCGAAAACCGCGTGGCCGAGGCGCAGGACAAATGGCCCGCGCTGCGCGAGACGCACGACGACATTGCGTTGCATCTGGTCGGGCGATTGCAGTCCAACAAGGCGGACGAGGCGGTGGCGCTGTTCGACTGCATCCATTCGCTGGACCGGCCCAGCCTGATCGCCGCGCTGGCGCGGGCGATGGACAAGGCCGGGCGGCGCCTGCCGTGTTTCGTGCAGGTCAACATCGGCGACGAGGCGCAAAAGGGCGGCTGCGCGATTGCCGCGCTGCCGGCGCTGCTGGCCGAGGCGCGCACGGCGGCAATCCCGCTGGCCGGGCTGATGTGCGTGCCGCCCCTTGGCATCGAGCCGGCGCCGTTCTTCGCGCTGCTCGACAAGCTGGCCGCCGATCATGGGCTTGCCGGACGGTCGATGGGAATGAGCGGCGATTTCGAGATCGCGATCCCGCAGGGCGCGACGCATATCCGGGTTGGCACCGCCTTGTTCGGGGCACGTGAATGAACATCGGGATGCTTGGCGCCCAGCGCCACGATCTGGCCGGGCTGGCCGCGCGCGGGCGGTTGCGCTCGCTCACCGGACGCGTGGGCGTGGATTTCGCCTCGAACGATTATCTTGGGCTGGCGGGTTCGGCGGCGCTGGCCAATGCGATGCGCGCGGCGCTGGACCGGGGGGTGCCGGTCGGGTCGGGCGGATCGCGATTGCTGCGCGGCAATCATCCCGAGCACGAAGCGCTGGAAGCCGAGGCGGCGGCGTTCTTCGGCAGCGCGGCGGCGTTGTTCCTGGCCACCGGCTTTGCCGCCAATTCGGCGCTGCTAGCCACGCTGCCGCAGCGCGGCGACGTGATCCTGGCGGATGAACTGATCCACGCCAGCAGTCACGAAGGCTTGCGCCTGACCCGCGCCGAACACCGGCTGGTGCAGCACAACGACCCCGACGGCTTTGCGCAAGCTATCGCCGCATGGCGCCGTGGCGGCGGCGCGGGACAAGTCTGGATGGCGGTCGAAACGCTCTACAGCATGGACGGCGATTTCGCGCCGCTGGGCGAACTGTCCGAACTGGCCATCCGCGAAGGCGCGATCCTGCTGGCCGACGAAGCGCATGCGACCGGGGTGTATGGGCCGGGCGGTCGCGGGCTGGTTGCCGATCTGCCGAGCCGCGATCACGTCGTCAGCCTGCACACCTGCGGCAAGGCGCTGGGGGTGGAGGGCGCGCTGCTGTGCGGGCCGGCGGTGATGCGCGATTTCCTGGTGAACCGTGCGCGCGGCCTGATTTTTTCAACCGCGCCCTCGCCGTTGATAGCTGCCGTGCTGCGCGCGGCTTTGGAAATCTCGGCAGACGGGGATGCGTTGCGGACCGAATTGCAGGCGCGGATCGGGGCTGCCGGGACGCTGTTCGGCGCTCTGGGTGCACAATGCCACGGATCGCCGATCATGCCGCTGGTGCTGGGCGGCGATGTTCCCACCATGGCCGTGGCGGCGCGGCTCCAGGCGGCGGGCTTCGATGTGCGCGGCATCCGGCCCCCGACCGTGCCGGAAGGCACCTCGCGACTGCGCATCGTCATCACCCGCAATGCCGGGGTGGACGATATCGCTGCACTGGCCGCCGCGCTGCGCGAAGCGATGGGGGCATGAGGGGGCTGGTCGTCACTGGCACCGATACCGGCATCGGCAAGACAGTGGTTGCCGCCGGGCTGGTGGCGGCGCTGGGCGGGCGCTACTGGAAGCCGGTGCAAGCCGGGCTGGCCGAGAGCACCGACAGCGAGACGGTTGCCGCGCTGGCGCCGGGAGCGTTGATCCATGCCGAGGCCTATCGTCTGACCACGCCGTGCTCGCCGCATCACGCCGCCGCGCTTGACGGGGTGACCATCGACCCGGCGCGGCTGGCACTGCCCGAAGGCGCGGCGCCGCTGGTGGTCGAAGGCGCGGGCGGGGTGCTGGTGCCATTGCGCGAAGACCTGCTGTTTGCCGATGTGATGGCGGGTTGGGGTTTGCCCGTGGTGCTGGTCGCGCGCACTTCGCTGGGTACGATCAATCATACGCTGCTGTCGATCGAGGCGTTGCGCGCGCGCGGGGTAACCCTGGCCGGAGTGGCCTTTGTTGGCGATGCCAATACGGAAAGCGAACGCGTGATCTGCGCGATTTCCGGCGTGACGCGGCTCGGGCGCCTGCCCTGGCTGGCGCCGCTGAATGCGACCGGTCTGCTCGGCGCGATGGCGGACCATTTCGATTTGTCGGGGCTGGCATGAACCGCTCCGCCGTCTGGCATCCCTTCACCCAGCATGGGCTGGAAGAACCCGCGCCGCTGGTGGAACGGGCCGAGGGTGCGATCCTCTACACGCGCGACGGGCGCCGGGTGGTCGATGCGATCTCCAGCTGGTGGGTGACGACCCATGGCCATTGCCACCCGCGCATCGTTGCGGCCATCGCCGCGCAGGCCGGGCAGCTCGACCAGCTGATCTTCGCCGGCTGGACGCATGAACCGGGCGAGCGGCTGGCGACCGAACTGGTGGCGATGATGCCGGAAGGTTTGCCCTATGTGTTCTATTCGGATTCGGGTTCGACCGCAGTGGAAGTGGCGCTGAAAATGGCGCTGGGCTTCTGGGCCAATCAGGGTGAACTGCGCCACCGCATCCTGGTGCTGGAACACAGCTATCACGGCGACACCATCGGCGCGATGAGCGTGGGTGCGCGCGGCGTCTTCAACCGCGCCTATGGCCCGCTATTATTCGATGTCGGCACGATTCCATTTCCGGTGACGGGCGGCGAACAGGCCACGCTGGATGCGCTGGCGGCGGCTTGTGCCGCAGAGAAACCGGCGGCGTTCATCGTCGAGCCGCTGCTGCTGGGCGCCGGGGGCATGCTGATGTATTCGCCCGCCGTGCTGCGCCAGCTGCACGCGATCTGTGCCGCGCATGGGGTGCTGTTCATCGCTGATGAAGTGATGACCGGCTGGGGCCGCACCGGCACGCTGCTCGCCTGCGAACAGGCGGGGGTAGTACCCGATCTGCTGTGCCTGGCCAAAGGGTTGACCGGTGGTTCGATGCCGCTGGCGGTGACGCTGGCGAGCGAAGCGATCTACGGCGCGCATTATTCGCACGATCGGACCAAAACCTTCTACCATTCGAGCAGCTATACCGCGAACCCCATCGCCTGCGCCGCCGCGCTCGCCAATCTGGCGATCTGGCGCGAGGAACCGGTGCTGGAACGCATCGCCGCGCTGGCCGATCGGCAAAAGGCGGCGCGAGCGATACTCGGCGGGGTGCCGGGAATCGCGAATGCGCGGGTGTGCGGGACCGTGCTTGCGGTGGATTATGAGTTAGGCGACGGTGGGACGGGTTATCTTTCGGCTCTCGGGCCGCGGCTGGCCGCGTTTTTCCGCAAGCGTGATTTGTTGGTGCGGCCATTGGGAAACACGGCCTATACTATGCCGCCGTATTGCATTGCGCCGGAGGATCTGGCGCTGGTGCATAGGGCGCTGGTCGAGGCGGCGCGGTCTTGACCTGGCGGCGCCGATTGAACCCTTGACTATGCACTTTATATAGTACATATTGTTCGGGATGGGATCGGGGAATGCACCGCGAATCGAACTGGTATTTTATCAGGGCGAGGGCGGTAACGTCCCGGTTCGCGATTGGTTGATTGATCTTTCGGAAATAAATCGTCGTGCGATCGGCCAGGATATGCAGCGCGTCCAGTTCCGCTGGCCCGTTGGAATGCCGCTGGTCAGACCTATGGGCAAAGGCTTGTTCGAAGTACGCACGTCGCTGCTCGACGGTACGATCGCCCGCGTACTGTTCTGTTTTTACCTTGGTGAACTCTACGCTTTGCATGGTTTCATCAAAAAGTCCCAGAAAACGACCGCTGCTGATCTGGAATTGGCACGCAGGCGCCAGAAGGAGGTTGTAAGTGGCTGAAAATAGACATCGGGGCCCGACGCTGGACAGCTTTCTGGAGGAAGAAGGCGTCCTCGCGGAATTTCAGGCGAAAGCCATCAAGGAAGTTATCGCCTGGCAGCTGGCTGAGGCGATGCGCGAACGCAAGCTGAGCAAGAAGCGTCTGGCGATGCTCATGGGCACCAGCAGGACTCAGGTCGATCGGGTGCTTGATCCTACTGATGGCAACGTCACAATCGAGACGTTGCAGCGTGCCGCAGCCGTTGTGGGCCGAAGGATTGAACTCGCGTTGATTTGAGCGGAAGATAGCGCTGGCTCGCGTATGGGAGACTGCTTGGTGGAATCGCAATGGCTCAGCTACGCAAAGCGCTTGCAGGCACTCGCTTCGACGTGGTTACATTATCGTCGCGATGAATTTGACCGCGAATGCTATTCGGAAATTGCATTGATTGCCAATAAAGCCGGTCAATCCTACGCACCAGACGTGCATGATTTCTACAAATTGTTTTGTCTTTGCGAGCGGGATATCAACGAACGACCTAGAGCCTTTCCGACTTACGTCGAGTCGGTGCCAGCCCGCTCCCCCGCCCGGCCACCCATATTATACAATGACTTGGGTGGCCGGGCGGGGGAGCGGGCTGGCACCGTCTCAACCGGAAAGTCTCTAGCGCGCGGGGAGAAATAAGTGATATGGCTTTCTTCTCTCCTCGCGAACTGCGCCCGCTATCCCTCGGCAGAACTGTCGAGAACGATATTTACGCTGCGTTTGCCTTTGCAGCGGACGAGCATCGGCAAGTCATTTGATTGAATTGTCAGTAGGTTTTCTCGGCAATTCCGTGGCGAAGAGGCCACTGGCCAGTAGGAATTTGAATCATTCTCTGATTTGACTTCGGCCCTGTGCCTCTATCCCCCCGGATGCCGCTCCAGTTCATTCCCCGCCAGCGTCACCACATGCAGCAAATTGGTCGCGCCCGGAATGCCGAACGGCACGCCCGCCAATGTCACCAGCTTGGCCCCGGCCCCGCCGAAGCCATGGCGCAGGGCCATGCGTTTGCCCTTGGCGATCATTTCCTCGAAACTGCCGATGTCGCGGGTGTGGACGGCGTAGACACCCCACAGCAATGCCATGCGCCGCGCGGTCCGGGGTGACGGGGTCAGCACCAGCAGCGGCACCGCGGGCCGCTCACGCGCGACGCGGCGGGCGGTGGCGCCCGATCCGGTAAAGCAGATGATGCCCGCCAGCGTGACCGTGTCGGCGATGGTGGCACAGGCCTGCGCCAGCGCGTCGGCGGTGGTGGAATCGGGGCGCACCGCGGTGAAATGGACCCGCGCCTCATAGCCGGGGTCGCGTTCGACCTGCTTGGCGATGCGGTCCATGATCGTCACCGCTTCGACCGGCCATGCGCCGCTGGCGGTTTCCGCGGACAGCATCACCGCGTCTGCTCCGTCATAGACGGCATTCGCCACGTCCGATACTTCGGCGCGGGTCGGCGACGGGCTTTCGATCATCGATTCGAGCATCTGCGTGGCGACGACCACCGGCTTGCCGCTGCGCCGCGTCACCTCGACGATCCGTTTTTGCAGCGGCGGCACTTCCTCTGGGTTGAGTTCCACGCCCAGGTCGCCGCGCGCGACCATGATGCCGTCGGCCAGCTCGATGATCTCTTCCAGCCGTTCCAGCGCGGCGGGCTTTTCGATCTTGGCCATCAATGCCGGACCCCCGCCGCCATGACCACCTGCGCCCGTCAGCCGCCGCGCCTCCGCGACATCCTCCGGGCGCTGCACGAAAGACAGCGCGATCCAGTCCGCGCCGTGCTCCATCGCAAAGGACAGATCGCGCCGGTCCTTGTCGGTCAGCGCCGGGACCGGGACCACGGCGTCGGGCACGTTCACGCCCTTGCGGTCGGAAATCACCCCGCCCACTTCCGCCGAGCACAGGATTTCGTTGGATTCGGCGCGAATCACCCGCAGCCGCAGCTTGCCATCGTCGATCAGCAGCCGCTGGTTCTTGTGCAGGATGCCGAACAGTTCGGGATGCGGCAGGCAGACGCGGAATTCGTCGCCCGGCGCGGGGTTGGAGTCTAGCGTGAAATGGCTGCCGTGGCGGATGACCGCGCGGCCATTCTGGAAAATGCCGACGCGCAGCTTGGGCCCCTGCAGGTCGCACAGGATCGCGATCGGGCGGCCCAGATTCTTTTCCGCAGCGCGGATCGCCGAGATCGTCTCGGCATGAGTGGCCTGATCGCCATGGCTCATGTTGACGCGAAAGGCATCGACCCCCGCGCGCAGCAGTCTGGCGATCATCTCCGGCGAGCGGCTGGCCGGGCCGATCGTCGCCAGGATTTTGACCTTGCGGCCGCGTTGCTTCTGGTACTGTTGATCGACCCGGTTCACACTGGTCTCCTGCCTCGCCGGCGTTGCAAATGAGTATCGGGAAAATGACGCTGGCGGGTGCGGGGCCGTATGGCAAATCCGGTGGCGAATACCAAGGACGATTGCCATGATAATGACTGCGACTGACCCGCTCGATCAGCTCGACGATGCGCAGGCCGCCGCCGCGTTTCGCCGGCTGGTGCGCCACTTGCGCCATCGCCATGACGTCCAGAACATCGACCTGATGGGGCAGACGGGGTTTTGCCGCAATTGCCTGGCGGACTGGATCGTCGAGGCCGGGGCGCCGCTGGACAAGCAGGCGGCCCGCGAAGTGATCCACGGGATGCCGGCCGACCAGTGGAAATCGCGCACCCAGAGCGAGGCTACGCCGAAGCAATTGAGCCGCATGGCCGAAAGCGTGAAGCGAAATGCCAGATAGGCCGTCGCCGCGGGCCTGTTCTTAGATTGGGGGCCGCCGGCCTCCGGGAATTCAGCCAGACCTTCAGCCTTCCCGCAACCGCTTGCGCACCGCTATGGCGTAAATCACCATAGCGGTGGTCGCGAACAGGAACCACTGGACCGCGTAGGAAAAGTGGTTGTTGGGAATATCGTGCGGGTCCGGGGCAGCGTTCGCGGCCAAATTGGCGAGCGGCGGGTCGGCCACCAGGCGCGGGCCGGTAGCGTCGCCCGGCGCGATCACCCCGGTGACGGTTCCGCCTGACCAGTCCACCGGCTGGGGCCCGTTCGACCAGCCCAGCACCACGCGGGTGGTGCCGCCGGCGCGGGCGCAGATGGCGATGTGGGCCCAGCCCGGCGCATCGGCCGCATTCCGGCCCGACACCGCGGTAATGCCGGTGACGCGGGTACAGATCAGCCGGCTATGGCGGTACAGTGCCAGCCGGGCGGCCTGGGCATTGGCCGGCCAGGGGATCGGCGCCAGGTTATGCGCAGAGGCGCCGTAGCGTGTCAGTAGCGCCTCCTTTTCGTGCAGCCGGGAGATTTGCCAGAAACCCAGCCGGATCATGATCGCGACGGCCACCAGCACGATCAGCGTGGGCCCGGGCGGCAGGCGGTGGTTCATGGGTGGGAAGCTCCGTCACCATGGCTTTGAAACTCGCTGGCCCGGCGTTGAAATTCGGTCGCCAGCAAGGCGGCTTTGGCCAGGCGCAGGCCGCCGACGACCATGGCACTGGTCAGCGGGACCAGCACCAGCGCCATGACCCACATCGGCGCCAGCAAGGCAAAATGCATCCACAGCGCCAGCAGCACGATCAGCGCGCCGACGATCAGGGTGAGAAAGGCGGCGGGGCCATCGCCGACATTGAAGCTGGCGAAATCGAGCCCGCAGGCGGCGCAGCGCGGCGCAAAATCGGCCGGGCCCGCGAACAACCCCTTTGCCCCGCAACGGGGGCAGAGACCGAAAAAGGCAGCGCGGGGGATCCCGGGCTGCCCGTTCGTTTCAGGTTCGGCCGGCTTCGCTTCGGCGTCGGGTGTTTCGATCGGCGTCAATCGGTGGGGAAGCCCCAGTTGCCCCAGACATAGATCGCGGAAAACAGGAACAGCCAGACCACGTCGACGAAGTGCCAGTACCAGGCGGCGGCTTCGAATCCGAAATGCTGGCGCGGCGTGAAGTCACCGTTGTAGGTCCGCTTCAGGCAGACGGCCAGGAAGATCGTGCCGATGATGACGTGGAAGCCATGGAAGCCGGTGGCCATGTAAAAGGCCGAACCATACGTGTTCTTGCCGAAGCCGAACGGGGCATGGATATATTCGTAGGCTTGCAGGCTGGTAAACAGCATGCCCAGCAGGATCGTGCACCACAAGCCCTTTTTCAGTCCATCGCGGTCGCCGTGGAGCAGGCAGTGATGCGCCCAGGTGACGGTGGTGCCCGAACACAGCAGGATCAGCGTATTGATCAGCGGCAGGTCGAAGGCATCCAGCACCGCTTCCATGCTCTTGGGCGGCCAATGCCCGCCGATCGCGGTCGCGATGGTCGAGGGGAACAGCGAAAAGTTGAAGAACGCCCAGAACCAGCCGAAGAAGAACATCACTTCCGAAGCGATGAACAGGATCATGCCGTAACGCTGGTGCAGCTGGACCACCGGGGTGTGATGACCGTCCTTCGATTCGGCGACGATCTTGGTGAACCATTGAAACAGGATGGCCAGCAACAGCGCCATGCCCGCCCCGGCCACGAATTTGCCCAGCGGGTTGTCGTGCATGTACAGCACCATGCCCGAGGTGAAGGTCAACGCCCCGATCGATGCGGCCAGCGGAATGATATCCGGCGGCAGGATATGATAATCGTGTGTCTTGGTGCCGGCCATGATCGCAAAGGTCCCCCGGATTGTGATCGGACGGTGCGAACGCCGCCGATCGGTGTATCCTGCCCCTTAACTGCCCGTTCGGCTGTGGTCCAGAGGCTTGTGCGGCCCCCCGGGATCAGGCCCCGTCCGGAACCCGATGGAAGGTATAGCTCAGGGTGATCTGCTGGAGATCCCTCGTATCGGGGTCGGTGAGAATCTTGGGATCGACGAAATAGGTCACCGGCATGCGCGCGTCCTGATGCGGCTGCAGCGTCTGGCGGGTGAAGCAGAAGCATTGCACCTTGGTGAAATAATGCGCCGCCTCGCCGGGCTCGATATTATAGCTCGCCTGTCCGGTAATGGCATGATCGGTGGGATTGCCGGCATCGAAGAACGCCAATTTGCGGGCGCCGATCTGCACCGTCTGGGTCGATACCTCGGGGCGAAAGTGCCAGGGCATCCCGGATGCGACATTGGCGTCGAACCGCACCGAAATGTGCTTGCCCGCCAGCGTCTGCACGGTCGCCGCTTCGGCTTCGGATACCCGCGCGGGCGTGCCGCCATAGCCGGTCTCCTGACAGAAAATCCGGTAGAGCGGCACCGAGGCATAAGACAGCGCCACCATGAACAGTACGAAGCCTGCGCCCATCAGGCCTACCCGATGATTATCGGCCCGATGATTATCGGCCATTCGGTCTACCTGCGGCAGGCGCGGCTGGCGATGTCCTGTGCGGCAATTGCACATGCCGCATCTTGACCACGGTGATCGCGAAAAACAGAACCACGAAAAACGTCAGGACCAGGCCCAGCGCGATATTGCGCTGGCGGATGACCCGGTTGCGCGCGGCGTAAGGATCGATTTTCGGCGGTTCGAATTCGAGGTTCGGCATCCACGTTACCTTTGCATGATCCACCAGCGGTCGGCAACCAGCGCGCCGAACAGCAGAAACAGATACAGGATGGAAAATTTGAACATCCGCCGCTCGGGCTTCATCGGATCGTCGTCGCCATCCCGCCGGCGCCGGACAACCGGGATGGCACAAAGCAGGAACAGCGTCGACAACACCGCGGCCGCCACGCCGTAGAGCGCACCGGTCCCGCCGATCCACCATGGCACCATGCTCAGCGGCAGCAGCAGCAGCGTATAGACCAGAATCTGCCGCCGTGTCGATTTCTCGCCGGCCACGACCGGCATCATCGGGATGCCGACCTTGGCGTAATCGGACTGGACGAACAGCGCCAGCGACCAGAAATGCGGCGGCGTCCACATGAAGATGATCGCGAACAGTAACACCGGCATCAGCGTGATGTGCCCGGTGGCCGCGACCCAGCCGATCATCGGCGGGAACGCCCCGGCACCGCCGCCGATAACGATATTCTGGGGGGTGCGCGGTTTCAGCCAGATGGTATAGACCACGGCATAATAAACGATCGATACCGCCAGGATCACCGCCGTCAGCCAGCCGATCGCCAGACCGATCAGCAGCACCGCTGTCGCCGACAGCGCCACGCCGAAATCGCGCGCGCTATGCCGTTCCATCCGGCCGGCGGGCAGCGGGCGCGTCCGGGTACGTTTCATCCCGGCGTCCAGGTCGGCTTCCCACCACTGGTTCAGGGCGGCCGCCCCGCCCGCGCCGATCGCGATGCAGAAAATGGCCGTGAAGCCCAGGACCGGATCGATCGTCCGGGGGGCCGCCAGCAAACCGCACAGGCCGGTGAAGATGACCAGACTCATTACGCGCGGCTTGGTCAGCGCGTAGAAATCGCGCCAGTCGGTGGGCACAACAAGGGTCTGGGCGATCGCCATGGCAACGCGCCTATAGGCGGGCGTGACCGGGGTGGGAAGGATTCATCGCATCGCGCCGGCATGGCGCTCAGGTCAGCGGCGGTGGCTGATCCGATTCGGCGCGGGCCATCGCAATCCGGCAAGCGCGCGCGCCGATGCGCCGCAGAAGCGCGATCGCGCCCTGCGGAACCCAATGGCCGGCATGGCGTTTCACCACCATCTTCCCCTTAGCGGGTTCTCCAGAAAAAGGCCTGACCATGTACACTGAAGGAAACGCCGCCGAACTGAAAACCAAGTTTTGGCACGCGATGGAATCGTCCGCGTTCGTCATGCTGCAACTCGATGCGGATCCTGACACCGCCTCACCGATGACCGCGCAACTCGACAGGGAAGCCGACAGCGCCATCTGGTTTTTCACCAGCAAGCACAGCCGCTATGCCGAATTGGGAGCTGCCACTGCGGCGTTCAGCTCGAAGGGTCACGATCTGTTTGCCCGCTTCCACGGCATTCTGGTGCCGGAAACCAGCCGTGCCCGGCTCGACAAGCAATGGTCGAATTTCGTCGAAGCCTGGTTTCCCGGCGGCAAGGAAGATCCTGACCTGTTGATGCTGCGCATGGACCTGGGCCAAGCCACGATCTGGAACGGCGGGAAGGATTTGCTGACCACGGCCAAGATGGCGCTGGGCATCGACGTCCGCGACGACGTCAAGGGCGAGCACGTGTCGACCCATCTATAATTTCCGGCTTCGGCCAGACCAGCTTTAGCAGGCTCGGGGCCCGTGGCTCCGGGCTTTTGCTTTATCAATGATCCCGGTGCCGGCGTTGATGCCAATGGCTAAGTATTGTCGCAGGCGCGACGGTTTGACAGTCCATCATAGACTCATCCGTTCATGGGTGGTTGACAATCTGTAGCATATCATGCTACATTAAGCATAATGATCGATAGTTTCCGCCACAAGGGGCTAGCCGTGCTGTTCATGGATAATGACGCAAGCAAGGTCCGTCCCGATCTGGTGGATAGGTGCCGCAACCGGCTGGCGGCGCTGGACGACGCGGCAAGGCCGGATGATATGAACGTACCCGGCTTCGATTTTCACAGCCTGCGGGGCAAACCGCAACGCTATGCAGCGAAGGTCAATGGCCCGTGGCGGATCACATTCGAGTTCAAGGACGGCAACGCGCTCAAGGTCGATCTTGAGAATTACCACTGAGGATGACGATGGCAGAGACAATCCGCGTGACAACGCCCCGCCAGATGCCGCCGGTTCATCCCGGGACGATTCTGCGCGACGATGTGTTGCCCGCGCTCGATATCAGCGTGTCGCAGGCGGCAAGGGAACTCGGCCTGTCGCGCCAGACGCTGCACCGCATCCTTGCCGGTCAGCTTGGCGTCAGCACCGAAACCGCGCTGCGCCTCGGCAAATGGTGCGGCAACGGCGCAGTCCTATGGGCGCGCCTGCAACAGACCTATGACTTGTGGCATGCCGAACGCGAACTGGCAGGCGCATTGGACGCTGTGCCCAGCCGGATGGCGGCTTGAGCAGTTCGGGGGCATTGATCCCGTTCGGTGCCTGATCGGCAGGATTATTGCCTTGTCATGGATGCCCCGCAAGGATTCGAACCTTGATAGACGGAATCAGAATCCGTAGTCCTACCGTTAGACGACAGGGCAAGAACCGGCGCGTCTAGCCAGCGGCATTCGATGGGTCAAGGATATACGCAGCGCCCTTGTCGCGGGGCGCCGGTGTCGCTAGCATGCTCGCCAGGTACCCGCCGCTGCGGCGGGCTTTGACAGAAATGAGTACGGTGACCATGGCGGGACAGCTTCCGCCGACGGTGCGCAAGGAGAGTCCGGACGAAGGGGACACAGGCAACCGGCTGACCAGCGGGCCCGCCCGCGACGCATGCCCCCCAAGCAGGAACCCGAAGCCCGCCGCCGGCCAGACAGACCACGACTCGCTGCCGCCGCCCGGTCCGGAGGCAAACGCGACCGGTGACAAAACCGCTTTTCCGGCGCGCGCAACACCGACCTACCGCCAATCCTACGCCGCGATCGACCTGGGCACAAATAATTGCCGGCTGCTGATCGCGCGCCCCTCGGGTGAAAACCTGGTGGTGGTGGACGCCTTCAGCCGCGTGGTGCGGCTGGGCGAAGGGCTGGCGCAGTCCGGCCGTTTGTCCGATGCGGCGATGGACCGCGCCGTGGCGGCGCTGCAGATCTGCGCCGACAAGCTCAAGCGGCGCAATGTCCAGCTGGCCCGCTCGGTCGCAACGGAAGCGTGCCGCCGCGCCGTCAACGGCGCCGAGTTCATCGAACGGGTCCGCACCGAAACCGGCATCCTGCTCGATGTGATCAGCGCGCGCGAAGAAGCGCGGCTGGCGGTGCTGGGCTGCCATATCCTGCTCGAAGCGGGCCACGGGCCGGCGATGATCTTCGATATTGGCGGCGGCTCGACCGAGTTGGTGCTCATCGAAAGCGGCCCGGGCGTGCCCGCCATCCTCGACTGGAAAAGCGTGCCCTGGGGTGTCGTCTCGCTGACCGAGACCCTGGGCGACGAAACCGCCAGCCGCGCCGAACGCCAGGCCCGCTATGCCGAAATGCGCCGGCTGGTCGCCGACAGCTTCGCCGAATTCGCCGCCCGCATCGCCCCGGTGCGTGACCGGGTACGGCAAAGTCCGGAAAACCTGCCCGCTCTGCGCCTGCTCGGCACCAGCGGCACCGTGACCACGCTGGCCAGCCTTCACCTCGACCTGCCCCAATACGATCGCCGCGCCGTCGACGGGTTGATCGTGCCTTCGCAGAAGATGCGCGAAATCAGCGCCGAGCTGTCGTCGATGTCGATCGAGGAACGACGCGAATTGCCCTGCATCGGCCGCGAACGCGCCGATCTCGTGGTGGCCGGCTGCGCCATTCTGGAAACCATCCTCGATCTGTGGCCGGCCTGCCGCCTGGGCGTGGCGGACCGCGGCATCCGCGAAGGCATCCTGCGCAGCCTGATCGGTGCCACCGATGCCGGCGAACGAGCCCGTGCTACCCTGCGCCGCCTGCACCAGCATCAGGTTGGGTGATTTCGGATATGGATTATACCGGCGACATATCATGAGCCGTTCCGGCAAGGATCCCAACGAAAAGCTGCGCACGGGCAAGGGCCGCACTGCCAGTTCGATCCGCTGGCTGCAACGCCAGCTGAACGACCCCTATGTCAAGAAGGCGCAGGCCGACGGCTATCGCAGCCGCGCGGCCTACAAGCTGATCGAGCTGGACGATAAATTCGGCCTGCTCAAGGGCACCCGCGTCATCGACCTGGGCATCGCCCCGGGCGGCTGGAGCCAGGTCGTGCGCAAGCGCAAGCCGCGCGTCGCGATCGTCGGCATCGACCTGCTGCCCACCGATCCCATTCCCGGCGTGACCATCTTCCAGATGGATTTCATGGTTGACGGCGCCCCCGATGCGCTGTTGCAAGCCCTGGGCGGCGCGCCCGACCTGGTGATGTCCGACATGGCGGCCAATACCGTGGGCCATAAACAAACCGATCACCTGCGCACGATGGGCCTGGTCGAATGCGCCGCCGATTTCGCTATCGCCCACCTCGCGCATGGCGGAACCTTTCTGGCCAAGGTGCTGGCCGGCGGGACGGATCAGGGACTGCTGGCGCTGCTGAAACGCCATTTTGCCACGGTAAAACACGCAAAACCGCCAGCCAGCCGCAAGGATTCCTCGGAATGGTACGTGATCGCGCAGGGCTTCAAGGGCGGGTCGGATGAGGTCGCATCTTCAGATCCGGGTCTGCCTTAAAACAATCACCAAGCCCTCGGTTTCCGGGTTTGCGGCACCGGGCGCCAGCATCAGCCGTATCGCGTCGGCGCGCGCGCGATCCAGCACGGTGGCCGCGACGTTCGGCTCGTAAGCGATCACATCGGCGCTGCCCAGCAGCCGGGCCTGGCGCAGGGTCAGGTCATCGGGATCGCTTGAGGTCAACCGCATTTCGACGCAGCCGCCTGCTACGGTTCTGGCGTCTGCAAGCCAGGCGGCAGTTCGGCCCTCCGCGCCTTCTGCCAGCGGATCGAGCATTCCGCCTGCCGCCAGTGCTGCATCCAGCGCGCGGCGGCGGTCGCCCGGATCTGGCCAGCGCCGCCGCATCGCCGCGCGCGCATCGGTCAATGCATCCGCCAGCAGGCCCAGCCGTTGCGGCAGCCATTGCTCCAGCCGCAGCCGCAGCGCCTTGGCCAGCCCCGCAGACGCCCCGCCGGTGCCGATCGCCAGCAACACGGGGGAGCGGTCGAGGATGGCCGGGGTGGTGAAATCGCAAAGCTCGGGACGGTCGACGCAATTGACCAGGATGCCGCGCGCGCGCAGTCGGGATACGGCGGGTTCGGGCGCGAATTCGCCGGGGTCGGGGGCGACGAAGGCGAGTCGCGCGTCGTGTTGTTCATCGACGCAGATGCCGCCGGCCCGTTCCACCAGCCGCCGTTTTGCCGTCGCCGCCTCGCCGCTGCCCAGCACGATCACCGGCCGGCCGGCGATGCGATGGAACAGCGGCAAGCTGTTGATCGTCATTGCCACCGCAGTCATTGCAACCAGTCCGGCACGCATTCGGCCGCCAGGATCGTCGCGGGATCGATGCGGCGGGCGACCAGCGCCCATCTGGCGCCATCGACCATCACTTCGGGGACCAGCGCGCGGCTGTTGTAGGTATTGGCCATGGTGGCGCCATAGGCTCCGGCGGTGCGGAATACCGCCAGGTCGCCCGCGCTTACCACATCGATGTCGCGGCCCATGGCGAAGGTATCGGAGCTTTCGCAGATCGGGCCGACGATGTTGGCGGTCATCCGTTCCCCGCCCGGAGAGACGGCGATGAAATCGTGCCAGGCGTCGTACAGCGCCGGGCGGGCGAGATCGTTCATCGCGGCATCGATGATCACGAAGGGCGCGGTCACGCCCGGCTTCACCCGCACCACACGGGTCAGCAGCACGCCCGAATTGCCGGTGATCACGCGGCCCGGCTCGAACATCAGCGTGGCATCCCAATCGGCAGTAACGCGTGCGATCATCGCCGCGTAGTCCGCCGGGCTGGGAAAGATCTCGCCCATTTTGTAAGGCACGCCCAGGCCGCCGCCAAGGTCCATATGGGTAACGCGATGCCCGGCGGTGCGGATCGCCCGCATCAGTTCGCCCAGCCGGGTGAAGGCGGCTTCCAGCGGCGCAACGCTCGACAACTGGCTGCCGATATGGACGGCCAGCCCGCGCATTTCCAGGCCGGCCAGCACCGACAGCCGGGCGTAATAGGACGCCGCGCGATCATAGGGGACGCCGAACTTGTTTTCCGCCTTGCCGGTGGAAATCTTGCCATGCGTGCCGGCATCGACATCGGGATTGACGCGTAGTGCGCAGGCCGCGCTGACGCCCATTGGCGTGGCCAGCGCCGCCAGCTCGATGCCTTCCTCCTCGCTTTCCAGGTTGAACTGGCCGATGCCCACCCCCAGCGCGCGGCGCATTTCCTCCGTCGTTTTGCCGACGCCCGAAAAGACGATCGACGCGGCGGGCATTCCCGCAGCCAGTGCCCGGTCCATTTCGCCCGCCGACACGACATCGGCGCCATAACCCTCCGCCGCCAGCAGCTTCAGCACCGCCAGATTGGGGTTCGATTTCATCGCAAAGGCAATGTGCGCGCGCGGCAGCACCGCCAGCGCATCGCGAAACACCCGCGCATGGCGGGTCAGCGTGGCGCGCGAATAGATGTAGCACGGCGTGCCCACCGCTTCGGCGATGGCGGTCAGCGGCACGTCTTCGGCGTGCAGCACCCCGTCCTGATAGGCAAAATGGTCCATTGATGTCCTGTGAAGCTATCACCCCTCCCGCCTGCCCTGGGGAAGGAACGAGGGGGGCATTACGGCGGCGGCAGGTCGAACGGATCGTCGCCGCG
>CAXTOS010000046.1:16893-19502 GCA_964245935.1 uncultured Novosphingobium sp. | reverse complement strand
GGGCCCAGCGGCAATGGTTTGAGGGAACCGCCGGGCGTGACTGGTATCTGGCGATGGGCAAGGTCGAGGGGTTGTTGGCCGAACAGGGCGCGGACGTGGATCGCTCGTGCCACTTTGCCTGCGTGCTGGCGATTGCCTGGCCCGACGGAACGAGCGCGGTCTACGAAGGCCGCGCCGAGGGCTCGATTACCTGGCCCCCGCGCGGAACGGTGGGGTTCGGCTACGACCCGGTGTTCATGCCGCGCGGCGGGGCGCTGACCTTTGCCGAACTGGACCCTGCGGAAAAGCACCGGATCAGCCACCGCGCCGACGCCTTTGCCAGGCTGGTCGCGGGTGAGTTTGGCATGGAACAGCACGACTGATACTGAGGCACTATTTCCCCCCTCCCCTGAAGGGGAGCGGGCTTTTGGCAGAAAGGCTTATGGCTCGCGCGTTGTACATCCATTGGCCGTTCTGCTTGCAAAAGTGCCCCTATTGCGACTTCAACAGCCATGTCCGCGCGGGCGTGGACTACGCTTTGTGGCAGCGCATGCTGCTGGCCGACATGCGGCACGAACGGGCGATGGCGGCAGCCGAACCGCTGGAATCGATTTTCTTCGGCGGCGGCACACCTTCGCTGATGCCCCCGGCGCTGGTGGCGACGCTATTAGCCGAGGCAAAGGCGCTGTGGGGTTTTGGGCCGGGGATCGAGATCACGCTGGAAGCCAATCCCTCATCGGTCGAGGCGGCGAACTTTGCCGCGCTGGCTGGTGCCGGGGTCAATCGCGTGTCGCTGGGCCTTCAGGCGCTCGACGATACGGCGTTGCGTTTTTTGGGGCGGCGGCATGATCTGGCCGAAGGACTGGCGGCGCTGGACATCGCACAGCGCCATTTCGCGCGGGTCAGTTTCGACCTGATTTATGCGCGGCCGGGCCAGACCAGCGCGGCGTGGCAGGCCGAACTGGCCCGCGCCCTGAGCCTGGGTACCGGGCATCTTTCGCTCTACCAGCTGACCATCGAGCCGGGCACGCGCTTTGCAACGCTGGTGCGCGAGCGTGCCTTTACGCCGCTGGACGAAGCTCCCGCCGCCGATCTGTTCGCGCTCACGCGCGAGATGACCAGAGCCGCCGGGCTGCCCGCGTACGAGATCAGCAACCACGCCCGCCCTGGCGAACAAAGCCGCCACAATCTGGCTTACTGGCGCTATCAGGATTACTGCGGCATCGGCCCCGGCGCGCATGGCCGGCGCGGCGGCGCGGCCACGGTGCGGCACAAGAAACCCGAAAACTGGCTGGAGGCGGTCGGCCGATACGGCCACGGAATCAACGAACAACGCGCGCTGGGCGCCCGCGAACAAGCGGCGGAAGCCATGCTGATGGGCCTGCGGCTGGATGAAGGCGTCGATCTGGCGCAACTGTCCGCGCGCTTCGCCTTGCCGCAGCCGGCGCTATGCGATCCCGCCAAGCTCGCCTTCCACGGCGGCCACGGGCTGACCTGGCGAAGTGAACACCGCATCGGCGTTACCGAACAGGGCATGGTGCTGCTCGATGCGCTGCTCGGTGAATTGATCCCGGCCGAACTGGTTTCGGCATGACCCGGCCCGCACTGGCCGACACACTGATCGGCGCCTGGGAAGCGCATCTGGCGCAAGGCCGCCGCCGGTCGCCGCATACGGTACGCGCCTATGTTGCCACGGCGGAACGGCTGCTGGAGGCGACCGGGATGGACAGCTGGGCGGTGCTGGCCAGGGCCGACTCGCATGTCTTGCGCACGCAGCTCGCCCAGCGCCGGGCCGAGGGTATCGGCAATGTTTCGGCAGCGCGCGAGCTTTCCGCGCTCAAGGGGTTTCTGGCGTTCGCGCGGGATCAGGCGGGCGCTGGTCACAAGGCGGTGCCGCGCGTGCGCGGGCCCCGCATCAAGAAAGGCCTGCCACGCCCGGTCACGCCCGACGAGGCGGTCAATCTGGCCGCGACGGTAGCCGAGGATGCACTGCTGCCGTGGGTGGGCGCCCGCGACCGGGCGGTGCTGCTGCTGCTCTATGGCGCCGGGCTGCGCATTGCCGAGGCGCTGTCGCTGACCGGCGCGGCGCTGCCGCTCGGCGAGACGCTGGTGGTGACCGGCAAGGGCGGCAAGCAGCGGATGGTGCCGATCCTGCCGCTGTGCCGCGAGGCGGTGGCCGATTACCTGCGCCAGTGCCCCTGGCCCCCGGCCCGCGACCAGCCGCTGTTTCGCGGGACGCGCGGCGGCGCCTTGTCGCAAGGCATGGTGCAAAAGGCGATGGCGCGCGCGCGGATCGCGCTGAGCCTGCCGCCCACCGCGACCCCGCACGCGCTGCGCCACAGCTTCGCCACCCATCTGCTGGGCGCAGGGGCCGATTTGCGCAGTTTGCAGGATTTGCTGGGCCACGCCAGCCTGGGCTCGACGCAAATCTACACGCGGGTCGATGCCGCGATGTTGCTGGATGTGTATCGTACCGCCCATCCGCGCGAGCGGGATTAGGGAAATCGTTAATTAGGGAAATCGTTAATGAAGAGGGCAGCGCAATCGCGCCCCCCCCCCCCCCCCCCCACGCCGCCCCCAGCCAGCATCCCTTCCGCCCCAGAGCATCCTGCCGTTAATCTGCATTTCCA
>CAXTOS010000046.1:0-16883 GCA_964245935.1 uncultured Novosphingobium sp. | reverse complement strand
CGCCCATCCGCCCGAGCGGGATTAGGGAAATCGTTAATTAGGGAAACCGTTAATGAAGAGGGCAGCGCAATCGCGCCCCCCCCCCCCCCGCCGTCATGCTGACGAAAGTCAGCATCCATTCAGCACTAGAGCATCGTGCCGTTAATCTGCATTGCCAACCAAACCCGCCTGTCCTGAGCTTGTCGAAGGGTTGCGCTTCTTGCTTGGTGTTGGGCGACGTCCACGAAGAAAAGGACAGCCCTTCGACAGGCTCAGGACGAGCGGAGTTTGATGCAGATTTAGCGCTCGACGCTCTAGCGCTACTATATTGCACCCACCCTTGGGGCAGCTACTGTAGGGTTCGGACCGTATACTGCACGCGGCCCAACGGGTGTGTTGCCAGCGACGTGCGCGCTGAATGGATCCTGGCTTTCGTCAGGATGACGGACGCGGGCTGTTTTATCTGCGATAGCCGCGCCGGCTGGGGGCGGATTTAATGCCCCTGCCAATGCGTCACGCGCCACACGTAGATCGCCAGGATCAACCCGACGATGCCGCCCAGCGTCCAGCTGATCTGCGTGTGCCATTCTGCCATATGCGGGGCCAGCCAATGGCCGCCGGCGATCCACAGGCCGTTCCACGTTGCCGTGCCGATCAGCGTGAACACCACGAACACCCAGCGCCGCATGTGCACCAGCCCGGCCGGCAAGGAGATCATCGTGCGCCCCACCGGCGAGACGCGGATCGCGCAGACCACCCAATGACCATGGTCGCGCAGGAATTTCGTGCCCTTTTCGACATCGGGCCATTCCAGCGTAAGCCAGCGGCCATGCCGCTGCACCCATGGTTGCAGCCGTTCATAGCCCAGTCGATTGCCCACGGTGAACCAGAACAGATTGCCGACCGTCGCGCCGACCGCACTGGCCAGTACCAGCGGCCAGAACGACATCGTGCCATGCGCCACGGCCACGCCCGCCGAGGCCATGATGACTTCCGACGGAATGACCGGCACGATCGTCTCGATCAGGATCAGCAGCAGGATGCCGAAATACCCGCCGGACAGAATGGTCTGGATGATCCAGTTCGCGATATGCGGAACTCCTGATGGTGGTGGAATGATTCCTCCCCCCGTGGGGAGCGGCGACGCTGTTTTGCCGGAATCGTTACGGCCTGCGACGGGATTGGATCACCTCAGGCCGCCATCGCCGCATGGCGCCGCTCGATCGCTGCCCAGATCAGCGCGCCGGTGTCGGTGCCGTTGAAGCGATCGATGGCGACGATGCCGGTGGGTGAGGTCACGTTGATTTCTGTCAGCCATTCGCCGCCGATCACGTCGATGCCCACGAACACCAGCCCGCGCCGCTTCAGTTCCGGGCCCAGCGCCGCGCAGATTTCATGCTCGCGCGGGGTCAGGTCCGCCGCCTCCGCCGATCCGCCGACCGCCAGGTTGGAGCGAAACTCGCCCTCGCCCGGCCGGCGGTTGATTGCGCCGGCCACTTCGCCATCGACCAGCACGATGCGCTTGTCGCCGTCGGCCACGCTGGGCAGGAACGGCTGGACCATGAACGGCTCGCGCCAGACCTGCGCGAACAATTCGGTCAGTGCCCCCAAATTGCTGCCGTCGGCGGGGATGCGGAACACCGCCTTGCCGCCGTTGCCGTGGAGCGGCTTGACCACCAGGTCACCAGGATGCCGCGTGTGAAAGGCGCGCACATCCTCGATCCGGCGCGCCACCAGCGTCGGCGGCATGAACTGGGCGAAATCGAGCACGAACACTTTTTCGGGTGCATTGCGGACGCTTTCGGGGTCATTCACCACCAGCGTGCGCCCTTTCAGCTTTTCCAGGATATGCGCAGCCGTGATGTAGCCCAGGTCAAACGGCGGGTCCTGCCGCATCAGCACCACATCGATGTCATCGACCAGATCGAGCCGGGCAAATTCGCCCAGTTGAACGTGATCGCCATCGACGCGCTGCACCGTAAACGGCGCTGCCCGGGCGAACACCTTGCCCTCGTCCCAGGCAAGCGTGCCGACATCGTAATACCACAGGCCATGCCCGCGCGCCTGCGCGCTGAGCAGCAGGGCGAAAGACGAATCGCCGGTGATGTTGATCGATTGGATCGGGTCCATCTGGACGGCGACACGCAGGGTCATTTGAAGGTTTCCTTGACAGGCATCCAGGCGTTGGCGATGTGGCGGGGCCAGCGGCGCGGCGCAAGCAACAATACATCGACGCGCATGTCGTCGCCCGGCCGACAATAGCGGTGGGCGATGCTCTGGGCAGCGGCGGCCACCCGGCGCAAGCGGAATTCATCGATCGCGATGGCCAGGTCAGCGCCATTTCGCCGCCATTTCACTTCGACGAACGCGACCATCCGTCCCCGCCGCGCGACCAGATCGACTTCGCCGCGCGGGGTGCGCAGCCGGCGCGCGACGATCATCCAGCCATGCAGCCGCAGATACCACGCGGCCCATGTCTCGCCGCGATGCCCGCGACGTTCGGCCTGTTGCCGGCCGACGCTCATTCCGCGGCCCCCCCGCCTTTCCAACCTAGCGCCCGTGCGTACAATTCCTTGCGGTCCAGCCCGGTGCGCTTCGCCACGCTGGCGGCGGCCTGCGACGGCTTGGCATGCACCAGTTCGGCCAGCAGCATGGCATCGGCGTCGTCACGACTGGTGTCCTGCGCCGGCGGCGGCGCGATCAGCAGCACGATCTCGCCCTTCGGCGGGTTCGCGGCGTAATAGGCGGCCAGTTCAGCCGCTGCGCCGGTGCGGCATTCTTCGAAAAACTTGGTCAGTTCCCGCGCCACCGCCACTTCCCGGCCGGGCAGCACCGTATCGATCGCCAGCAGCGAAGCACACAGGCGTGGCCCCGTTTCATAAAACACCAGGCTGGCCGGCACGCCGCCCAGTTCGGTCAGGACATCGACGCGCGCCTTCGCCTTGACGGGCAGGAATCCGGCAAACAGGAACCGGTCGCTGGGCAATCCCGCCAGCGTCAGCCCGGTGATCGCAGCACAGGCCCCCGGCAGGCTGGTCACCGGAATCCCGCGCTCACGTGCCAGCCGCACCAGCCGAAACCCGGGATCGGAAATCAGCGGCGTTCCGGCATCGGACACCAGCGCAACCGGCGCGGATGCCATCATCTCCAGCAACCGTTCGCGCGCATGATCGTCGGCATGATCGTCATATCGGATCAGGCGCTGCCTGAACCCGAGGTGGTGGAGCAGCCGCCCGGTGATCCGCGTATCCTCGCAAGCTACCGCAGATACCGCTCGCAGCACCTCGATTGCCCGCAGCGTGATATCGCCGAGATTGCCAATCGGGGTCGCAACGATGTACAGGCCCGGCAGAAGCGGTCCAGTCTCGTCTTGTGACATCGTCATGAGCCGCTCATGGACCACAGGCACCGGGAATCGCAAGCGATGTTCGAGAGGTGGATGAATTGGGCACAGGCGCGGCATGGCCGTGTGCTGGCGGTGGTCGCAACCATCCTGGTCGCCGGCTGTCAGGTGGTTCCGCGGGTTGCCGGGCCGCCGCCGCCGCCACCGGCGCGTGCTTCCGCCCTGCCGACCGATTCCGGGCGGCACCGCATCGCCTTGCTGGTGCCGCTGGCCGGGCCGAACGGCCCCGCCGGCCGCGCGATCGCCAACGCCGCGACGATGGCGGTGCTCGACACCAGCGCCGCGAACCTGCGCATCACCACCTACGATACCTCGACCGGCGCGCCCGAGGCGGCCGCCCGGGCGATCGCCGACGGTAACCGGCTGATCCTGGGGCCATTGCTGGGCGAAGAAGCACAAGCGGTGGCCAGTGCCGCGCGCGCGTCGCATGTCGCGGTGCTTTCCTATTCGAACGACACCTCGGTCGCGGGTGGCGATGTGTTCATCATGGGCAATATCCCCGGCCAGGCGATTGCCCGCATCGTGCGCGAGGCGCGCACGCAGGGCGCCACCCGGTTTGCCGCACTGATCCCGCTCGGCATCTATGGCGAACGCGCCTCAAGCGCCATCCTGGCGGCGGTGCGCGGCAGCGGCGGCGTGATGGTCGGCATGGAAAGCTATGATCGGCGCACCGGCACGCTGGGTGCGGCAGTCCGGCGGCTGAAAGCGCACGGCCCCGCCGACGCGGTACTGATCGCCGACACCGGGCCCCTGGCCGCGCAGGCGGCCGCTGCATTGAAGGCACCCGCGCAGGCGGCCGCTGCATTGAAGGCACCCGCGCAGGCGGCCGCTGCGTTGAAGGGGGCTGGCACCACGCCGCTCATTCTCGGCACCGAATTGTGGAGCGGCGAGGCCTCGGTCGCGCATAGCCCGGCGTTGCGCGGTGCAGAATTCGCCGCCCTGTCCGACCAGCGCTTCGCCCGTTTCGCCGCCAGCTATCGCACCCGCTTCGGCACCGCGCCCTACCGCATCGCGACGCTGGGCTACGACAGCGTGCTGTTGACCCTGCGCATTGCCCGCGACTGGGAACCCGGTACCCCCTTCCCCACGGCGAAAATGTACGATCGCGGGGGGTTTATCGGCCTCGATGGCGTGTTCAGGTTCACCGGCAAGGGCGTGATCGAACGCGCACTGGAAGTGCGCGCGGTTCGCGGCGGGGCGGTAACGGTGATCAGCCCCGCGCCGAGCCGGTTTACGGATTAGGGGCTCGTAAAGGCAAGCCCCTCGGCTGCTGCGTAATACTTTTTGGTATACGCCGGATTGGCGCTCAAACTCGAGGTTGGCAGATGGCCTGCAATACATCCGTGACGCTCGGAGATCACTTCGGCAGTTTCATCGGCGAACAGCTGAAGGTTGGGCGCTATGGGTCGGCCAGCGATGTTGTGCGGGCGGGACTGCCCTGCTGGAGGAGCACGAAACCAGGGTGCGGGCGCTGCAGGATGCCCTGATCGCCGGAGAACAGTCAGGAGCCCCCCGGCCCTTCGACTTCGAGGCGTTCAAAACCAGGAAAAGGACCGAGTATGATGGGCAATGAAAGCCCTCGCATTTTCACCCGCGGCGCAGGACGACATCGAGGAAATGGAATTACAGTGCTGACGAATTCGTCACGCAAGCCGCACTGCGCGAGGCCGATGCCGTGATTGCGGCCGAACGGATCAGACTGTCCGGGCGCGACGATCTGCACGTGCTGGCGTTGATCGAAAACCCGCCGGCTCCTGGTGCCCGGCTGATCGCTGCGGCAAAGGCTCTCCTCGATACGATATGATGCTTCGGCTTGGCATGAGGAGCCAATCGGAAAAGGGCACAAACGGGATAGTTTGACTGCGGTGAGGCGATTCTCATCGCGGCGGCATTCAAGGCATCCGGAAAGCTATGATCACGCCCATTGCGGATAAGCCCGCCGCCCAGCTTGCCCTGACGACTCCGCCCACCCTATAGGCCGCGCATGGCCGATGACCTATTCCAGCGCCCCCCGACCACCAGCTCGGTCGAAGCCTATGACGGCTCGGCGATCGAGGTTCTGGAGGGGCTGGAACCGGTTCGGCGCCGCCCCGGCATGTATATCGGCGGCATCGACGAACGCGCGCTGCATCATCTCGCGGCCGAAGTCATCGACAATGCCATGGACGAAGCGGTGGCGGGGCATGCCAATCGGATCGAGGTGTTCCTGGATGTCGGCAACCGGCTGACGATCACCGACAACGGGCGCGGCATTCCGGTCGATGAGCATCCCAAGTTTCCGGGCAAGTCGGCGCTGGAAGTGATCCTGACGACGCTGCATTCGGGCGGCAAGTTTTCGGGCAAGGCCTATGCCACCAGCGGCGGCCTGCACGGCGTGGGGGTCAGCGTGGTCAACGCGCTGTCCAGTTTCACGCGGATCGAAGTGGCCCGCAACAAGGCGCTGTACGCGCAGGAGTTCTCACGCGGATTGCCGCTGGGGGAATTGCAGACCCTGGGCGGGACGCCGAACCGGCGGGGTACTTCGGTCACCTTCGTGCCCGACAGCGACATTTTCGGCGAGGATGCGAAGTTCAAGCCGGCGCGGCTGTTCCGGCTGGCCCGTTCGAAAGCCTATCTGTTCGCGGGCGTGGAAATCCGCTGGAAATGCGCGGGCGAGTTGGTGGCGGCCGATGTCCCGGCAGAGGCAGTGTTCCAGTTTCCCGGCGGCCTGGCCGATCATCTGACCGAGCAGCTGGGCACGCGCGAATGCGTCACCACCGATTTTTTTCGCGGGAGCCAGGACTTTCCGGGTGAGGCCAATGGCCGCGTCGAATGGGCGGTTGCCTGGCCGCTGTGGTCGGATGGGGCTTATTCGTATTATTGCAACACCATCCCCACCCCCGATGGCGGCACGCATGAAGCGGGGCTGCGCACCGCGCTGACCAAGGGCATTCGCGCCTTTGCCGAGTTGATCGGCCAGAAAAAAGCCAAGGATATCATTGGCGACGACATCATTACCGGCAGCGAGGTAATGCTGTCGGTATTCGTGCGCGATCCGCAATTCCAAAGCCAGACCAAGGACCGCCTGACCAGCCCCGAAGCCGCACGGATGGTCGAGAACGCGGTTCGCGATCATTTCGACCATTTCCTGACCAGCCACATGGATCGCGGCAAGGCGCTGCTGGCCTATGTCATGGAGCGTATGGACGAGCGGCTGAAGCGCAAGGCCGAACGCGAGATCAAGCGCAAGACCGCGACCAGCGGCCGCAAGCTGCGCCTGCCCGGCAAGCTGACCGATTGCACCGGCGAAGGGGGCGGCGAGACCGAACTGTTCATCGTGGAGGGCGATTCGGCCGGCGGCAGCGCCAAGCAGGCGCGCAACCGCAAGACGCAGGCGATCCTGCCGATCCGGGGCAAGATTCTCAATGTCGCCTCGGCCACCGCCGACAAGATCCGCGCCAATACCGAGATCGCCGATCTGGCGCTGGCGATGGGTTGCGGGATGCGCAAGGACTGCAACGCCGACAATCTGCGCTATGACCGGATCATCATCATGACCGATGCCGATGTCGACGGCGCGCATATCGCCACGCTGCTGATGACGTTTTTCTTTCAGGAAATGACCGAGGTGGTGCGGCGCGGGCACTTGTATCTGGCGCAGCCGCCGCTGTACCGGCTGACTTCGGGCAAGGACAGCGCCTATGCGCGCGACGATGCCCACCGCGCGGAACTGGAAAAGACCCAGTTCAGGAACAAGAAGGTGGAAGTCGGACGGTTCAAGGGGCTGGGCGAAATGAACCCCGGACAACTGCGCGAAACGACCATGGCCCCGGCCACCCGCAATCTGCTGCGCGTCACGCTCCCGCCGGAACCCGAAGGTCGGGCCGGAGTGAAGGATCTGGTAGAGCGGCTGATGGGCCGCAACCCGGAACACCGTTTCATGTTCATCCAGAACCGCGCCGGGGATATCGATCCGGACATGATCGACGCCTGACGCGTTGCGCCGTAAATCTGCACCCACGGGGGACCAGATCAGCTAGCCCTGTTGCAGGACCGCAGGCACCCTGCCGAAGGAACAATTCGCCGGTGCCATTGTTTCAATGCCGGAGCGAAAGGAGACAGGATATGGGTATCATTATCTGGTTGCTGGTTGGCGGCATCGTCGGCTGGCTGGCGGGCATCATCATGGGCGACGACATGGGCCTGATCGGCAATATCGTGGTAGGCATCGTCGGTTCATTCATCGGCGGGCTGTTGTTTGCGCGCGGCGACATCAACACGGCCGGGCTTACGGTTTCGACCTTCGCGGTTTCGATCCTGGGGTCGGTGATCCTGCTGGCGGTGGTCAATCTGTTCCGTCGCGGCAGGCTCAGGTAATCAGCACTACGCCGTTGCTTGCCAGTGCACGATCTGCGACCTATCCGCTGGGCTATCGCTCGGCGGACAGGATTTTGTGCATATGCATCGCTTCGAAGGTACCCCGGACTACGTCGCCACCGATGATCTGAAAGTGGCGGTCAATGCGGCAGTGTTGCTGCGCCGTCCGTTGCTGGTGAAGGGTGAGCCGGGCACGGGCAAGACCGTGCTGGCGCACGAAATCGCCCGCACGGTGAATGCGCCGCTGGTGGAATGGAACGTCAAATCCACCACCAAGGCACAGCAAGGCCTGTATGAATACGACGCGGTGGCGCGGCTGCGCGACGGCCAGCTCGGCGACGCGCGGGTCCACGACATTTCGAACTATATCCGCAAGGGCAAGCTGTGGGAGGCGTTCACCAGCCCGCAATTGCCGGTGCTGTTGATCGACGAGATCGACAAGGCGGACATCGAATTCCCCAACGATCTGTTGCAGGAACTCGATCGCATGAGCTTCGACGTTTATGAGACGGGCGAGCGCATCACCGCTGCCGAACGCCCGATCGTGGTGATCACTTCGAACAACGAGAAGGATTTGCCCGACGCCTTCCTGCGCCGCTGTTTCTTCCACTATATCAAATTTCCCGAGCGCGAGACGATGCAGGCGATCATCGATGTCCATTTCCCCGGCATCCAGAAGGTGCTGGTGGCCAGGGCGATGGAAGTCTTTTACGAAGTGCGCGATGTGCCGGGGCTGAAGAAAAAACCGTCCACCAGTGAATTGCTCGACTGGTTGAAACTGCTGCTGAACGAAGACATGCCGCTCGACGTGCTGCAAAACCGCGATCCGTCCAGGGCTATCCCGCCGCTGCATGGCGCGCTGCTGAAGAACGAGCAGGATATCATGCTGTTCGAGCGGCTGGCCTTCATGTCGCGCCGGCAGGGCAGCTAAGCCAAGGCCATCAAGAAGGACAGCCCTTCGACCAGCTCAGGAAAGGCGGAGGTAAAAGGAAGCATTCTGTGACCTATAGCGGACGATGCGCCTGTGGCGCGGTAAGTGTGCAAATCACCGGCCAGCCGGTTGCCGCGCGGGAATGCTGGTGCCGCCAGTGCCAGCAAGTGTCCGCCGGCGGCGCGGCGCGCAATGCATTGTTCCGGATCGATGATTTCCATCTTGCCGGCGAAACCGCCAGTCATTGCTACACCGCCGCGTCGGGCAACACGCTGACCCAGCATTTCTGTCCCGGCTGCGGAACACCGCTGTTCGTGGTGAACTCGGGCCGACCGCAATTTAGAACGGTGCGCTTCGGCTTCCTCGACCCGGACCACGGGTTGCGCCCGGAGATGTCGATCTGGACCCAGGAAGCACCCGACTGGGCGGTAATCGATCCGGCACTGGAACGCTACGATCAGCAGCCACCGCCGCCGCCGTCGCAGGAGTAAGCGCAATGTTCTTCAACTTCCTCGACGAACTGCGCGTCGCCGGGATCAATGCTTCGCTGAAAGAGCATCTGGTGCTGCTGGAAGCCCTGCAGCGCGAGGTCATCGAAAGTACGCCCGAGGCGTTCTATTACCTCAGCCGTGCGACTTTCGTGAAGGACGAAGGGCTGCTGGACCGCTTCGACCAGGTGTTTGCCAAGGTCTTCAAGGGGGTGATGACCGATTATGGCCAGCAGCCTGTCACCATCCCCGAAGACTGGCTGAAAGCCATCGCCGAGCGTTATTTCTCAGCTGAGGACATGGCCAGGATCAAGTCGCTGGGCAGTTGGGACGAGATCATGGATACGCTGAAGAAGCGTCTGGAAGAGCAGGAAAAACGCCACAACGGCGGTAACAAATGGATCGGTGCGAATGGCACCAGCCCGTTCGGAAATTCGGGCTTCAATCCCGAAGGAATCCGCATCGGCGGGAAAGGGCTGCATGGCCGCGCGATCAAGGTCTGGGAAAAGCGCGAATTCGCCAATCTCGACAACACCCGCGAACTGGGCACGCGCAATATCAAGATCGCGCTGCGCCGCCTGCGCCGCTTTGCCCGCGAAGGCGCTGCCGACGAACTGGACCTGGACGCCACCATCAACGGCACGGCCCGGCAGGGCTGGCTCGATATCCGCATGCGGCCCGAGCGGCACAATGCCGTGAAATTGCTGCTGTTTCTCGATGTCGGGGGTTCGATGGACCCCCATATCAAGCTGGTCGAGGAATTGTTCAGCGCGGCCACCGCCGAGTTCAAGAACATGGAATTCTTCTATTTCCACAACTGCCTGTACGAAGGGGTGTGGAAGGATAACCGCCGCCGCTTTGCCGAGCGCACCCCGACCTGGGATGTCCTTCATAAATATGGTCATGATTACAAGGTCGTGTTCGTCGGGGATGCGGCGATGAGTCCCTATGAAGTCAACCACCCCGGAGGATCGGTCGAGCATTTCAACGAGGAGGCAGGCGCGGTCTGGCTGCACCGCATCACCACCACGTATCCGGCCACGGTCTGGCTAAACCCCACGCAGGAGCGGCTTTGGGATTACTCCGCCTCGACCAGGCTGATCCGCGAGGCGATGGGCGGATCGATGTATCCGCTGACTTTGGGCGGGCTGGAAGACGCGATGCGCGAACTGACTCGAAAAAAGCACTGATTCAGGAATATAGCAGGTGTGCCTCAAGCTGTTCGCGCCACTGCGCCTCATCGTCTGTGGCCAGCAGATCAAGATCGCCCGGTTCGGCCGCGCCGTCATCGACCCAATTGCGCAACGCCGGACCGCCGTTGATCACATCGATGGCCAGCCGATCGTGCTCGTACTCATAGGGGAAGTCGCGCCACAGCGGGTAATCGGGATAGAGCCGCCGGATCGCCTTGAACGCCAGCGCCTGCAAGCGCCACGGGCGGAATGCATGATGATCGTAAGTGGGCCCCTCGGCGTGGATCATCAGCGCGTTGCAAAGCTGATGCGCGTGTTTGTGAAAGGTCGGCTCGAACCAGCATTCGCGCATCGCACAGCCGTCCAGCCAGCGCGGCGCCAGCGCGGCCATCTCACCGTGCACTGCGCGAGCGTCCACGTCGGGTGCGCCGAACAGCACTTCCAGCGGGCGCGTGGTGCCGCGTCCCTCGGACAGCGTGGTGCCTTCCAGCATTACCGTCCCGCCATAGCAGCGCGCCATGTTGAGATTGGCCGCATTGGGGCTCGGATTGATCCAGATGCGCGTCCCGGGCCAGCCGAAACCCGCCCCCTCCGGCTGCCACCCGGTCATCGGGATCACCCGGTAATCGACATCGATCGCGAACTGGCTAATGAACCAATGCCCCATTTCGCCCAGCGTCAGCCCGTGGCGCATCGGCATCGGCCCGGCACCGACGAAGCTTTCGTGGCCGGGTCGTAACAAAGTGCCCTCGACCGGGCGACCGGCGGGATTGGGCCGGTCGAGTACCCAGACGCTCTTGCCGGCCTGGGCTGCGGCTTCCAGCAAGTACAGCAGCGTGGTCAGGAACGTGTAGATCCGGCAGCCGAGATCCTGCAGGTCGAAGAGGAAGACATCGGCGGTGTCCATCATCGCCGGGGTGGGCCGCCGCACCTGGCCATAGAGGCTGAATACCGGAATGCCGTATTGCGGGTCGAGCGCGTCGGCGGTTTCAACCATATTGTCCTGCTTGTCGCCTTTCAGCCCATGCTGCGGGCCGAATGCCGAAGTGAGCGTGATCCCCGGACACAGCGCCAGCGCATCGAGCGAATGGACCAGGGTGCTGGTGACCGAAGCGGGATGCGCCACCAGCGCGACCCGCCGCCCGAGCAGCGGCCGGCGCAGTTCGGGCTCTTCAAGCAGGCGATCGATACCGAATTTCATGGCGCATGCTCATTTTGGTCGAGTGCCGGAACGGTCAGCGCGAGGCAGGCCGCATGATGGAAATCGGGCGGGCCGGGCGGATGGGCCAGTGCCCAATAGGACATCACCCCGCCCTCCTCCTCGATCACCGCAGTCAGGCCGACGCGCCACGGGAGCGGCGGCAGGGCAGCCATGGGTATGGCGGCATCGAAAATCAGCGTGTTGCCACCGATGCGCACGGTGCAATCGGGCGGGCGCGGCATCGCCCGATCAGCCATCCCCTCGCGATAGCGCGCGAAGTCATACGCCGCCCAGCCCTCGGATGGCGACAGGTTCAGCTCGATGTACGCGTCGCTGCCGGGCGATTGCAGAAACATCTCGAAACAGGTGTGCTGCCACAGGCCATCGGCGCGGTGTTTACCGGAGAATGGCGACAGCACGATCCGCCCGGCTCCGGTCACGCTCCAGCGCAATGTCAGCCAGTGTTCGCTGATCCCGGTGATCCGTGCGCGGACCGCACTTACCGCCAGCGGAGGTATGTTGGGGTGGGGAGTAAGGGAGGACAGCCCTTCGACAGGCTCAGGACAGGCGGGGTTTGGGGCTGAGTCGCCCCTTCGTTGGCCCGAGCCTGCGCCTGAACCCAAACCCGCCTGTCCTGAGCTTGTCGAAGGGCTGTCCTTCTTCCTCGCAAGCCGGGAAATCCCTTCCCAATCCCCACGAATCAGCGCCAGCTTCTTCGCCCGAGACCACCCCTTGACCCGCTGTTCAGCCGCCTTGGCCTCATCACGAGTCGGAAACTCTTGCGACCACACCAGTGCCACCGGCAGATGATCCTGCGTAAATCCCGCGATCTCACCATGCTTATGCTGAGCAATCCGCCGCACTAGATCGTTGGTTTGGCCAACGTAGAAGCTGCCGCCACGGCAATGCAGCATGTAGGCCCAGAAACTCATGGTTTGAAGCTAGAAGAAGGGCAGCCCTTCGACAAGCTCAGGACGGGCGGGAAAGGGGGGCAGCCCCCCAAAAACCCACTTGTCCTGAGCTTCAAAGGGCTGCCTTTTTTCCGGCCGGGCTCTCAAACGACGCGCGGGTTTATATCCCCGCCGGTGCATGCTAGGCGCGCACCTTCTCCTGAGAAGACGGCCATGACATACCAATCGACGCTGCTCCGCCTGCTCGACGAGCGCGGCCACCTTTACCAGTTGACCGATGCCGAAGGGCTGGACGCGCTGGCCGCCAGGGAGGCGATCACCGCCTATATCGGCTTTGACTGCACCGGGCCATGCCTGCACGTCGGCAGCCTGGTGCAGATCATGACCTTGCGCCGTTTGCAGCAGAGCGGGCACAAGCCGATCGTCATCATGGGCGGTGGCACCACGAAGATCGGCGATCCGTCGGACAAGACCGAGGCCCGCCCGATGCTGACGGATGACACGATCGAGGCGAACAAGCGTTCGATCCTGCGCATCTTCGAACGATTTCTGACCTTTGGCGATGGGCCGACCGACGCGATCATGGTCGATAATGCCGACTGGCTCGACCAGTTGAAGTATGTGCCGTTTCTGCGCGATGTCGGCCGGCATTTCTCGATCAACCGGATGCTGACACTTGAATCGGTGAAACAGCGGCTCGACCGCGAGCAATCGCTGTCCTTCCTCGAATTCAACTACATGATCCTCCAGGCCTATGATTTCGTCGAGCTCAACCGGCGCTTTGGCTGCCGGTTGCAGTTCGGCGGGTCGGAGCAATGGTCCAACATCATCGCCGGCATCGACGTGGCGCGGCGGATGGACGGTGCGGAATTGTTCGGCGTGACCAGCCCGCTGGTCACCACCGCCGACGGGGCCAAGATGGGCAAGACCGTGAATGGTGCGGTGTGGCTGCATGAGGATTTCCTGCCCGCCTACGACTTCTGGCAATTCTGGCGCAATTGCGATGACCGCGATGTCGGGCGTTTCCTGCGGCTATTCACCGACTTGTCGCCGGACGAGATCGCGCGGCTCGAAGTGCTGCCGGGGCAGGAGATCAACGCCGCTAAAATCGCGCTCGCCAATGGAGTCACTGCGCTGTGCCGCGGCGAGGAGGCCGCCAGAACTGCCCAGGCCACCGCCGCGGCGACCTTCGCAGATGGCGGGGTGGGCGCCGATCTGCCGGTGCTCGCGCTGCCTGCCGGCGGGCTGGCGATGGTCGATGCGCTGGTCGGCATCGGCTTTGCCGCCAGTCGCGGCGACGCCAAGCGGCTGATCGCCGGGGGCGGCGCGCGGGTCGATGGCGAACCGGTGACCGACGAGGCCCATCACATCCTCGCCGCCACCGCGGACGTGCGAATTTCAGCGGGCAAAAAGCGTCACGGCGTCCTTCGACCAATGTGATTCTGCCGATGGCGGCGTGATTTTGCCGGTTTGCGGCAAGGCTTTGCCGGTATTTACCAAATATTCGCCTGTTTCGCTTATTCCGTCTCCGCCAGGGGGCAACGGAAGGACGAAATATGCCCAGCGCAGCGCAACTCTCGATCACCGAACTCAGGGGACCGAACCGGCACCCGGTCAACCATCGGTTTCTGGCCGAACATCGCCGGCGTGGGGATATCGAACTGCACGTCGCCAATTTGTCGGCGCATGGCTTCATGACTGCAAGCGAGACCGGACTGTCGCGCGGTGAACGGGTGGTGATTCGCCTGCCGCATATCGGCCGGATCGAGGCCCATCTGATCTGGTCCTCGGGCGACCGCGCCGGATTCCAGTTCGAGCGGATCCTGCGCTACGATGATTTCGCATTGTTGATCGCCGCGGTTCAGCCCCATCAGCGGCTGCACCCCGATCATTGAACTGGTAACATCATCCGCCCTGGCACATTGCGCATGCTTGCAATCGCGGGCAGGCCTGCCATTCGCCAGCCATGGATCAGCCCCCCTTGCCGCCGCCGCCCAATTCACCGTTACGAATAGCCGATTACCGCCGCTTCTGGCTGGCGCGCTTTGCCGGGGTGATGGCCACGTCCGGCATGGTGGTGGTATTGGGTTACCAACTCTACGATGTGGCGCGCGCTGCCTATGGGATGAGCATGGCGCAGGCCGCGTTTCAGCTCGGGCTGATGGGGCTGGCGCAATTCCTGCCGTTCCTGCTGCTGACGCCGGTGGCCGGGATCGTCGCCGACCGGTTCGACCGGCGGCAAATCGGGGCGGTCTCTATGGTGGTGGACCTGCTGATCGCGCTGGCACTGGCGCTGGCCACTACCGCGCATGCGCTTACCCTGCCGCTGCTGTTCGGGTTGGGCGCGGCGCATGGCACGGCCCGCGTGTTCATGGGCCCGGCGATGAGTTCGATCGCGCCCAATATCTTGCCCCCGGCGCTCCTGCCCAAGGCGATCGCGCTCAATTCGATGGCGATGCAGGCCGGCTCGATCGCCGGGCCGGCGCTGGCCGGACTGATCTTCGCGGTTTACGCGCCGCTGGCCTATTGGGCAGCGGTGGCCCTGCTGGCAGCGGGGGTGATCGCGCTGCTGTCGGTCCGGCCGGTGCCGCCGCCGCCCATGAACCGCGATATCCATCCCTTGCGGCAGATGGCGGAAGGGTTGACTTATGTCATCCACCAACGGTTTTTGCTTGGCTGCGTCACGCTCGATCTGTTTGCCGTGCTGCTTGGCGGAGCGACCGCGCTGCTGCCGGTCTATGCGCGCGATATCCTCCATGTCGATGGCGCACCGGTCGGGCCGCATGGCCTGGGGCTGATGCGGGCCGCCCCGGCCCTGGGTTCTGCAACCATGGCGCTGGCGCTGACGCGCTGGCCGCTGTCGCATAATGTCGGAGCCAAGATGCTGTGGGCGGTCGCCGCATATGGTGCGGCGACGCTGGGCTTTGGCCTGTCGCGCAATTTCGCGCTGTCGCTGCTTTTTCTGGCGCTGCTGGGCGTGGCCGACATGGTCTCGGTCTATGTGCGCAACAGCCTCGTGCAGCTCAGCACACCCGATGACAAGCGTGGCAGGGTGTCCGCTATCTCGGGCCTGGGCATTTCGGCATCCAACGAACTGGGCGAAATGGAATCGGGCATAGCCGCGTCGCTGCTCGGCGCCACGGGTGCGGTGGTCATGGGCGGCGTGGGTGCGATCGTCATCACCGCGCTGTGGGCGGTGCTGTTTCCCGAAATTCGCCGCGCCCGGACGTTCACCGCGCAGATCGCCAAACGGAAGCCTGTGACATGACGGCCGACCGCATTCCTGTTACGATCCTTCGACGGGGGAGGGTCGCAGAGGCTCCACCCGCTCCAGCCCGTCGCCCACCAGCCGCCGATAAAAACACGAGGTGGCGCCGGTATGGCACGCCGGGCCTTCGGGCCTGACCAGCATGACCAGCGCATCCTGATCGCAATCCACGCGAATCTCTTCGATCCGCAGAAAATGCCCGGAGGTTTCGCCTTTGAGCCAGAGCCGGCCGCGCGATCGCGAGTGAAAATGGGCCAGTCCGGTCTCGCGGGTGCGCGCCAGCGCCTCCGCATCCATGAACGCGACCATCAGGACTTCGCGAGTCTGCGCATCGAGCGCGATCGCCGTCAACAGCCCCTTGTCATCGAACCGGGGCAGGAAGCTGTGGCCCTGCTCCCGATCCAGCGTCTCGCTTCCGGTCATCCCTTGCCCTTGTTGCGCGTTAACCATGTGTTACCGATGTTGCAGGATAACCACAGATGCCGGCCAAAATCTACCAATCGCCATCAAGGTGCTTTATCTTTGTTCCGTTCCGCGACAAATAAATACGGCGGCCTTGAGGGAGGCTGCACAACGCAGGACAGGTCCAAAAATACCGTACTGCAAGTAGTGCCTTGGTTCAGGTTACAGGTCGACAGCCCATGAGGCCACGACCATAAATGAGGGTTGGGTGAGACGGCCGTTCGGGGGAAAGGCTGTCGTTCCGCCACTGGCGGCACCCCATGATTTCGTCACGAGAATGCCCGGGGTCGCTCCCCGGGCATTATCTTTGGCCTGCGGTATCCAGCGGTCAAATATGCGGCAGGGTTTCGTCCATTACTCGCGCCGCGCAGGTGATCACCACCCTGGCCGCGCCGGCCCGCTTCAACACCGCGATGCAGGCATTGGTGGTAGCACCGCTGGTCAGCACGTCATCCACCAGCAGGATTTCAGCTGCCTGCAACGTCCATTTTCGATGCGGATGCAACCGGATTGCGCCGGACAGCACGCGCGCCCGGGCATCATGGCCCAATCCCCCCAACGTCGGCGTGTGTTTGCAGCGCACCAGCGCATCGACTGCCAGCCGCGCGCCGGTAGCCCGCGCGATTTCGCGCGCCAGCAGTGCCGACTGGTTGAAACCACGCTGCCACAGCCGCCAGCGATGCAGTGGCAC
>CAXTOS010000045.1:6163-19594 GCA_964245935.1 uncultured Novosphingobium sp. | reverse complement strand
CGACCGTGGCCGGCATGGTGCCATCGGCGATTTCGCGCGGGTGGATGCGGCGCGGGCTTTCGGGCAGGTGGACCAGCAGTTGCGCCTTCGGCAGGACCGGCGCAATCATGGCCCCACGCTTTACCGCCAGCGCGCCGATCTGTTCAGCCTCGGGCAGGTTGGCGCCGGTCGCCAGCCACTGCGTCAGGCGATCGAGTTCTATCCGGGGCGAGCCGGAAGCGAGATAATATTCGGCACGCGCGACATTATGCAACGGGCCATCGGGTCGCGCATCCAGCATGATGCGCAGTTTTTCCCAGCTTTGCTGCTTGAGCGCGGTGAAGAAGTCCTTGTACCAGGCGCGGTCGTCTTCGCTGAGCAGTCTGGGCACGGCGCTGCGGTCGGCACGGGTGCGGAAATATTCGGCGGCGGCGCTGTTGGCATGGGCCGGCGCGGCGAGGCCGAGAGTCAGCGCACAAGCGCCGACCAGGCCCGCCATCCAGCGGCCCGCGTGCCCCCCCGACCTTGAAATCCGCGTTGCGCTCAATGGCAAGCTCCCTGCGGCGCCGATATTTCAGCCCGCGCTCCACTCCAGCCAGCGCTGCCAGAAATGGCCCTTGGCGATGGGCCTTTCGAGCAGCGAGCCGAGATCGCGCGCAACCAACAGCGGCACACTGGCTCCCTCATGGCTAAAATGCTGTAAAATCGGACCGGTTTGCGTTGGAGCGTGGCCGGAAAGCGGTGACTCGAGTCCCGGTGGTTCCAACAGCGACGGGAAATGCCGGCCGAATGCAATCAGGCGCCGGGGCCTGGCCAGGGCGACGTGCTGCCGCAGCACGTCGCCCAGCCCCCGTGCCGCCAGATCACCCCAGTCGGCCATCGGCATATGGCGCGGCAAGGCGCTGGCGATATAGACCTGGGTTTCGGGAAATTCCATCGCCGCCAGCATTGCGCCCAGCAACCGGCCGTGCGGTCCCGACAGCAGGGTGTCGCTGTCCCCCGCTTCGGGTTCGGGTACCAGCACCATCAGCGGCGCCGCCATCGGCCCGCGCGGCGGCACCCGTCCGCGCACCTGGCCGCCATCGAGCGAGGGCTCGCTCAGCCACCAGTCGGCAAATGCGGAAAAATCGGCAGGCCAGTGAGCCCGGTCGCCGCCGATCATGGCGCGCGGCGGTGGTGCCGGGGCGGCGGGGCGCAATTTTACGGCGGGAAAGCTGTTGGGATCGATCGGCGCGGCGGCTTCGTCCACCGGCCCGGACGCCACGATCCACTGCCGCGGCGCATCCTCGAAAACGCAATCCACCCCTGCCTCGCGCCACCAGTCCACCACCGCCGCCATGGCGCTGGGCAAATCGTCGGGGCGGCTACCATCCATGGCAGGGGTCTTGACCTGTCGGCGCACAGCAATCAAGGCTCTACCGGAGATCTTGAAGAACGGACAAGTCGATGAGCGAACGGGAATCGATGCCTTATGACGTGGTGATCGTTGGCGGCGGCCCGGCGGGGCTGGCGGCGGCGATCCGGTTGAAACAGGTCAATGCCGAGCTGGCAGTGTGCATCCTGGAAAAGGGCTCGGAGATTGGCGCGCATATATTGTCGGGCGCGGTGGTCGATCCGCGCGCGCTGGACGAATTACTGCCCGACTGGCGGACCGACGATTGCCCGATGGCCCAAACCCCGGTGACCGATAATTGGCACTGGTACCTGACCAGGACCGCCAGGCTGCCGATCCCGCATGCGCTGATGCCGCCTTTCATGTCGAACCATGGCAATTACACCGGATCGCTGGGCAGCCTGTGCCGCTGGCTGGCAGGCAAGGCCGAGGAACTGGGCGTCGAAATCTTCGCCGGCTTTCCCGCAGCCGAAATCCTCTACGACGACGCCGGCGCGGTCATCGGCGTGCAGACCGGCGACATGGGCATCGCCAGGGATGGCAGCGAGAAAGCCGATTACGCGCCGGGGATGAACCTGCTGGCGAAATATACGTTGTTTTGCGAGGGCGCGCGCGGGCATTTGACCAAGCGGCTGAAGGCGAAATTCGACCTCGAACGCGATTGCCAGCCGCAAATCTATGGCCTGGGCATCAAGGAATTGTGGGACATCGATCCGGACAGGCATGTCCCGGGCCGGGTGCTGCACACCCAAGGCTGGCCGTTGTCCGAAAGCGACAGCTGGGGCGGTGCGTTTCTCTACCACCAGGCCAATCACCAGGTCGCGCTGGGCTTCGTCGCCGCGCTCGATTACAAGAATCCGTATCTTTATCCCTTCGAGGAATTCCAGCGCTGGAAGACGCATCCGGCAATCCGCGACGTGCTTGAGGGTGGTCGCCGGGTGTCCTACGGCGCGCGCGCGATCAACGAGGGTGGCTGGCAATCGGTGCCGCAGCTGGCGTTCCCCGGCGGGGTGCTGGCGGGCTGCTCGGCGGGCTTCGTCAATGTGCCCCGGATCAAGGGCAGCCATACCGCGATGAAGAGCGGCATGCTGGCGGCGCAAGCCATCGCCGCTGCCGTGGCGGCAGGGCGCGAACATGATGCATTGAGCGAATATGATGCCGCCGTGCGCGGCAGCTGGATCGCCGATGAGCTGAAACTGGTGCAGAACGCCGAGCCGCTCGCCGCAAAATTCAGCGGCGATCTGTTGGGTTCGGCGCTGGCCGCCGGCGACATGTGGCTGCGCTATCTGAAAATGCCGATCTTCAAGGGCATGAAGCACCACACCGATTCCTCGACGACCCTGCGTGCCGATCTGTTCAGGCCGATTGCCTATCCCAAGCCGGATAATGTATTCACCTTCGACCGCCTGTCCTCGGTGGCACTGTCCTTCACCAATCACGAGGAAGACCAGCCGTGCCATCTGGTGCTGAAGAACCCGGCCATCCCGGTTGCGGTGAACCTGCCGATCTATGCCGGGCCCGAGGCGCGCTATTGCCCGGCGGGGGTGTATGAATATCTGGGGGTCGAGGAGGGCGCGCCGCGCCTGCAGATCAACGCGCAGAATTGCGTGCATTGCAAGACCTGCGACATCAAGGACATGACCCAGAACATCGACTGGGTGGCGCCCGAAGGCGGCGGCGGGCCGAATTATCCGAACATGTGAGAGTGCCGCTCGCTGAAACCGCCTATGCGAAGATCAACCTTGCGCTGCATGTCCGTCGGCGGCGCGAGGATGGCTATCACGAGCTGGAAACGCTGTTCGCCTTTGTCGACGATGGCGACCGCCTGCTGCTTAATTCCTCCCCGGCGGGAGCGGGACCATCCGCAGGATGGTGGAGGGGCACAGGCGATGTCGCGCCACCTCCGACCGTCGAGCACGGCCCCGCGTATCCCTTCGCCATCTTCGGTGGTCCCCCTCCCCGTGCCGGGGAAGAATGCGACGCGCTAATCCTGCACGGGGAATTTGCCGCCGCCCTCGACAATGAAAACATCGTCATGGCGGCACTGGCAGCCCTCCCCCATGGCACCCCGTGGTCGATCATGCTCGACAAGCGGTTGCCGGTGGCCGCAGGGCTCGGCGGCGGTTCGGCCGATGCCGGAGCGGTGTTCCGGCTGGTGGCCCAGGCAATGGGCCTGCCCGATGGCTGGGAGAAGATCGCCGCGCGCCTGGGTGCCGATGTGCCCGCCTGCGTTGCCAGCCGCACCGTGGTGGGACGCGGCACCGGCACCGAACTGGCAACGGGGCCGCAAGATCTGGCGGGCCGCCCGGTATTGCTGGTCAATCCGCGCCTGCCCTTGTCGACCGGGCCGGTGTTCAAGACGTGGGACGGGCGCGATCGCGGGCCCATGCCGCAGGGCAGCGCGCGCGAGATTGCGCTGGCCGGACGTAACGATCTGGAGGCGCCGGCCATCGCGCTGTGCCCGGCAATTGCCGATGTACTGGCGGCGCTGCGCGACACTGCGCCATGGCTGGGCCGGATGTCGGGCTCGGGCGCGACCTGCTTTGCGTTGTACGAGAATGCCGCCCAGCGCGACGCGGCGGCAACGCGGATTGCGGCGCTGCACCCCGATTGGTGGCAGTTGGCGGGGGCACTGCGCTGATGTCGCCGCTCCGCCTGATCGGCACGCCACGTGTCGGCGGCATTGTCGTGGTTGCCGATCACGCCGCCAACCATGTGCCCGACGACATTGCGCTCGGCATCGATCCGGCGCTGCTGGACCAGCACATCGCCGTCGATATCGGCGTAAATGAAGTAGCGGAATTGCTGGCGCAGCGACCGGGGATCGCCGCTCACTGCGCGACATGCAGCCGGCTGGTCTGCGATCTCAACCGCGAGGAGCACAGCGCGGGCGTGTTCCCGATCACCAGCGACGGCCATGCAATTCCGGCTAATCTACTGGATGAGGCGGCACGCGAGGCGCGGCTGGAGCGTTTTTACCGCCCGTATCACGATGCGCTCGCTCGCCTGCTCGACCATGCGCCGCCCGCGCTGATCCTGTCGCTCCACAGCTTCACCCCGCGCCTTGCCGGTGACGAAGCGCAATCGCGACCATGGCAGGTCGGCGTGCTCTATAACGCCGATGACCGCGCCGCCCGGCTGGCCCTGCCGCTGCTCGCCGCCGAAGGGCTGGTGGTCGGCGACCAGGAGCCGTATTCGGGCAAGCTGCTCAACGCGACGATGAACCGCCATGCTGAGGTCGAGGGCCGCCCGTATCTGGGAATTGAAATCCGCCAGGACCAGATTGCGGACCAGAAGGGTCAAGCAGAATGGGCCGAGCGGCTGGCGCGGCTGTGCAATCGGGTAGCGATTGCAATGAAGGCTCGATAAAACCGGTTTCGGTGGCAGGCTATCTCATCGCCTGCGCACCTCTATGCTTGACCCCTGCGGCGTTCCGACCGAAAGGCGCGCGATCAAGGGAGCGCCAGCATGACTCACCAGTTCGACAAATCCCGCCTGCCCAGCCGCCACGTTTCGATCGGCCCCGAGCGTGCGCCGCAGCGGTCCTATTACTACGCCATGGGCATGACCGAGGAACAGATCGCCCAGCCGTTCGTGGCCGTGGTCAGCGCCGGTAACGACTCGGCGCCGTGCAATATCACCCTGGATTTCCAGGCGAATATCTGCCGCGACGGCGTGCGGGAGGGCGGCGGCACGCCGTTCCGGTTCAACACCATCACCGTCACCGACGGGATCGCCATGGGCCATCAGGGGATGAAATCCAGCCTGGTCAGCCGCGAAGTCATCGCCGATTCGGTCGAATTGTCGGTGCGCGGGCATTGCTATGACGCGATCGTCGGCTTTGCCGGTTGCGACAAGAGCCTGCCGGGGATGATGATGGCGATGCTGCGGCTCAACGTGCCCAGCATCTTCGTCTATGGCGGGTCGATCCTGCCCGGTCGTTACGAGGGCCGCGACTTGACCGTGCAGGACGTGTTCGAGGTGGTCGGGCGCTATTCCGCCGGTAAATGCCCGCTCAGCGAATTGACCGCGATCGAGAAAGCGGCCTGTCCCGGAGCCGGTGCCTGCGGCGGGCAATACACCGCCAACACCATGGCCTGCGTCGGCGAGGCGATCGGCTTGTCCTTGCCCAACAGCAACATGGTCCCGGCACCGTACAAGTCGCGTGAGGAAATCGCGGTTGCCGCCGGTCGGCAAGTGATGGAATTGCTGGCGCGCGACCTGCGCCCGCGCGACATCTGCACCCGGGCGGCGTTCGAGAACGCGGCCCGCGTCGTCGCGGCGACCGGCGGCAGCACCAATGGCGCGCTGCATCTGCCGGCGATGGCCCATGAATGCGGCATCGAGTTCGACCTGTTCGATGTGGCCGAGATATTCAAATCAACGCCCTACATCGCCGATCTCAAGCCCGGTGGGCATTACGTGGCCAAGGATATGCATGATGCCGGCGGCGTCTACATGGTGATGAAGACGCTGCTCGACGGCGGTTTCCTCGATGGCAATCCGCTGACGGTGACCGGCAGGACGCTGGGCGAAAACATCGCGGAAATCACCTGGAACCCCGACCAGAAAGTCATCCATGACGTGAAGACGCCGCTGTCGCCGACCGGCGGCGTGGTGGGCCTGCGCGGATCGCTGGCGCCCGAGGGTGCGATCGTGAAAGTGGCGGGGATGCAGACGCTGGCGTTCCGCGGCCCGGCGCAAGTGTTCGAGTGCGAGGAAGACGCCTTTGCCGCGGTCGAGGCGCGCGCGATCCATGAAGGCAGCGTGGTGGTGATCCGCAACGAAGGCCCCAGGGGCGGTCCGGGGATGCGCGAGATGCTGGCGACGACGGCGGCGCTATATGGCCAGGGCATGGGCGATAAGGTGGCGCTGATCACCGATGGCCGGTTTTCGGGCGCGACGCGTGGCTTCTGCATCGGCCATGTCGGGCCGGAAGCTGCCGAGGGCGGGCCGATCGCGCTGGTGCGCGAAGGCGACATCATCGCCATCGACGCCGAGGCGGGCACGATCGAGCTGGAAGTGGCCGAAGCCGAGCTGGCCGAGCGCCGCCGGTCCTGGAAGCCACGCGGCAACGACTATAATTCGGGCGCGCTGTGGCGCTTTGTGCAGAATGTCGGACCGGCCTATCAAGGCGCGGTGACGCACCCCGGCGCAAAGGCTGAAACGCATGTTTACGCCGATATCTGATTGGGCGTGATGAATTCAGCCGAGGTTTTTGCCGCGCCTGTCGCCTCTTTCCCGTCTGTCCCAAGCCTGTCGAAGGGCTGCTTTTACTTCCTGCTCTTGCGCAGCAGAAGGACAGCCCTTCGACAGGCTCAGGACGGGCGGGGGTCGGGGTTGCGGTGGTAACCGAGGCCTGCGATCAGATTTTCGCGGTGGCGCAGATGCGCGCCGCTGAGCAGGAGCTGATCGCAGCGGGCGTCTCGGTCGATGCGCTGATGCAGCTGGCCGGGCACGGCGCGGCGGAATGGGTGTGGCGCATGGCCGCCGGGCGCGGGGTGACCGTGCTGTGCGGGCCGGGCAACAATGGCGGCGACGGCTATGTCATTGCCGAGGCGATACGGGCGCGCGGCGGTGAGGTGGCGGTGATCGCCGCGCTGGCGCCCGCTACCGACGCGGCGCGCAAGGCGGCGGCGCTGTACCACGGCGAAACACTGCCGGCCGATGCCGGACCGGTGGGCGATGTGCTGGTCGATTGCCTGTTCGGCAGCGGCCTGACGCGGGCGCTGGCCGACGGGCATGCGGCGCTGCTGGCACGGCTGGCGGCCAGTCATCGCCACCGCATCGCGATCGATCTGCCCAGCGGCGTGGACAGCGACAGCGGCCGATGCCTTAACGACAACCTGCCCCGGTTCGATCTCACGGTGTCGCTGGGCGCCTGGAAATATGCCCATTTCCTGATGCCGGCGGCGGCGCTGACGGGGCGGTTGCAACTGGTTGATATCGGCGTGTCACCGGTGGCGGGCGCGGGCGCGGTGGTGCGCCGGCCACGGTTGCAGGTGCCGGTGGCCGATGCGCATAAATATCGCCGGGGATTGCTGGTGGTGGTGGCCGGCGCGATGCCGGGCGCGACGCTGATGGCGGGCATGGCGGCGCAACACGCGGGCGCGGGCTATGTAAAGTTGCTGAGCGATGATGCGCCCGCCGGAGTGCCGTGCGATCTGGTCGTGGAACAGGGTGATCTGGCGCGGCGGCTGAGCGACCGGCGCATTTCCGCGCTGTTGGTCGGGCCGGGGCTGGGGCGTGACGATGCGGCGTGCCGGCGGCTGACGGCGGCGCTGGACTGCGCCGCGCCGGCGGTGGTGGATGCCGACGCCTTGATGCTGTTGACTCCGGAACTGGCCGCGCGGCGCCGGGCGCCCACGCTGGCCACCCCGCATGAGGGCGAACTGGCGGCGCTGGAACGCAGCTTCGGCTTGGCGGGGACTGGCAGCAAGGTTGCGCGCGCGGTGGCTCTGGCGGCCACGAGTGGCATGGTGGTGGTCGCCAAGGGCCCCGACAGCGTGATCGCCGCCCCCGATGGCCGCATTGCGTGCGCTCCCCGCGCATCGAGTTGGCTGTCCACGGCGGGCACTGGCGATGTGCTGGCGGGAACGATCGCCTCACGGCTGGCCGCCGGCGCCGATGCGTTCAAGGCGGCGGCGGAGGGGCTGTGGCTGCATGGCGAAGCGGCACGGCGAACCCCGGTGCCATTCACCGCCGGGCAGTTGGCACAAAGCATTACGGGTGCATTTGCAACCTGTTTATAAAGGATTTCCGTAATTGACCGATGGCGAAACCATCCTGCGCGTGGCCGCCAGGGGCGATGGCGTCACTGCGTCGGGGCGCTTCGTCGCCGGAGCCGCGCCGGGCGATGTCGTGCTGGCGGACGGCTCGCTGGTGGTCGGGCCGCAGCACGCGATGCCGGTGTGCCGGCATTACGGCACCTGCGGCGGGTGCCAGTTGCAGCATGTGGACGACGCCGCGCTGGCGGTGTTCGTCAACGAGCGGGTGGTGAATGCCGCGCTGGGGCAGGGGCTGGTGGCGGAACGGATCATGCCGCCGCATCTGTCGCCGCCGGGCAGTCGCCGCCGCGCGGTGCTGCATGCCGCGGCGATGGGCGGCAGGATCGAACTGGGCTATCGCGAGGCGTCGTCGCACCGGCTGGTCGATCTGGCCGAATGCCCGGTGCTGTTGCCGGAACTGGCCGCGCTGATCGGTCCGCTGCGCCGGATGCTGGCCCGGCAGGGGCAGGGCAAGCCGGCCGCCAAAGCCAAAGCCCGCGGCAAGCCGCAAGCCGCGGCCCGGTTTGCCGCCGACATCGAGCTGGCCATGGCGGATCAGGGCCCCGACGTGGCGATCAGGGGCTTGCCGGTCGAGGGGCTGGCGGCGACCGAGGCTCTGCTCGATTTCGCGCGCGACAATCGCCTCGCCCGGCTGACGCTGGATCAGGGGTATGGCCCCGAAGCGCTGTGGGAGCCGGAACCGGTGACGGTCACCCTGTCGGGTATCGCGGTGTCGCTGCCGCCGGGCGGCTTTCTGCAGGCGACGGCGGATGGCGAGGCGGTGCTGTCAGCGGCGGCGACCGCATGGCTGGCCGGCTGTGGTGCCGTGGCCGACCTGTTTTCCGGGCTGGGCACGTTCGCCTTTGCGCTGGCGGCGCAGGGCAGCCGGGTGCTGGCGGTGGAAGCCGAACGCCGCGCGCATCTCGCTTGCCAGGCGGCGGCGGGCCGGGCGCAACTGCCGGTGCACGCCCTGCACCGCGATCTGTTTCGCAACCCGCTGCTGGTGGAGGAACTGGCGCGATTCGCTGCGGTGCTGCTCGACCCGCCGCGCGCCGGCGCACGCGATCAGGTGGCGCGGCTGGCCGGGTCCGCCGTGCCGCGCGTGGTCTATATCAGTTGCAATCCGGCCAGCTGGGCGCGCGATGCGGTCACCCTGATCGACGGGGGATACCGGTTGGCCGAACTGCGCCCGGTGGGCCAGTTTCGCTGGTCGACCCATGTCGAACTGGCGAGCCTGTTTCTCAAATGAGCGTGCGCGCGCGCAGTTGTTGCCCTGTCATGATAGCGCCTTATATGGCGCCTTTCGTGGCGCATGATGGCGCATAGGAGACAGCGGTGAGCAAGGTTCTGGTGATCGGCGCGGGCGGAGTAAGCTCGGTCGCGGTGCACAAGATGGCCCAGATGCAGGTTGGGAATCCTGAGATATTCACCCAAATCAGCCTGGCCAGCCGCACCCTGTCCAAGTGTGACGCCATCGCCGCATCGGTGCTGGCGCGCACCGGGCAAGTGGTGGACACACACCCGATCGATGCCGAGGACGTGCCCGCGCTAACCGCGCTGATCCGGGCTACGGGCGCGAAACTGGTGGTCAATCTGGCGCTGCCCTATCAGGATCTGACGATCATGGACGCCTGCCTCGCGGCGGGGGCCCATTACCTGGATACCGCGAATTACGAGCCCAGGGATGTCGCCAAATTCGAATATCACTGGCAATGGGCCTATCACGAGCGGTTTCGCGAGGCCGGGCTGATGGCATTGCTGGGCAGCGGGTTCGACCCCGGCGTGACCAGCGTGTTCGCGATGTGGCTGAAGAAGCACAAGCTGCGCACCATCCGCCTGCTCGATATCCTGGATTGCAACGGCGGCGATCACGGGCAGGCCTTTGCCACCAATTTCAACCCCGAAATCAACATCCGCGAAGTGACCGCACCGGCCCGGCACTGGGAGCATGGCCGGTTCGTGGAGACGCCGGCAATGGGCGTGAAACAGAGCTTCGATTTCGCGCAGGTCGGCCCGCGCAACATGTACATGATGTATCACGAGGAGCTGGAAAGCCTGGCCAAATTCATCCCGGAAATGGAACGGGCGCGGTTCTGGATGACTTTCGGCGATGCCTATATCCAGCATCTGACGGTGCTGCAGAACGTCGGCATGACGCGGATCGACCCGGTGCTCTACAACGGCGTGGAAATCATCCCCTTGCAGTTCCTGAAGGCGGTGCTGCCCGAGCCGGCGTCGCTGGGGCCGACCACCAGGGGCAAGACCAACATCGGCGATATTGCCACGGGTCAGGCGCTGGACGGGAGCGGGGAAAAGACCTTCTACATCCGCAATATCTGCGATCATGAGGCAGCTTATGTTGAAACCGGCAACCAGGCGGTGAGTTACACCACCGGCGTGCCGGCGATGATCGGCGCGGCGATGATGCTGACCAGGGCGTGGAGGGGAGACGGCGTGTTCAATGTCGAGCAGTTCGATCCCGATCCGTTCATGGCCATGCTGAACGAGCAGGGCCTGCCATGGACGGTCGAGGAATTGCCGGCGCCGTTGTCGTTCTGATTCGCCTTAAGCCCCTCCCCTTCAGGGGAGGGGTTGGGGTGGGGCCTCTCGTCCGGGTCCGACGTCGCGCGTGGGGAGAGGCCCCACCCCCAGCCCCTCCCCTGAAGGGGAGGGGGGTCAGGAAGGAGCATTGTTTTGGAAACGCGTGCGGGTGATCCCGGAGCCTTTGCCCGGTTCGATCTCAACCGGGTCGATAGTCCGGCGTTCGTCGTCGATGCCGCCAAATTGCGCGCCAATCTGACGATCCTGGCCGATGTCCGCGACCGCGCCGGGATCAAGGTGCTGGGGGCGCTGAAGGCGTTTTCGATGTGGCGGGTGGCGCCGCTGGTCGGGGTTGCGCTGGACGGCGTGTGCGCCTCGGGGCTGTGGGAAGCGCGGCTCGCGCGCGAGCATTATTTGGGTGAAATCGCCACCTACTGCGCGGGCTATAAGGCGCAGGACTTGCCCGAGATCTGCGCGATGTCGGACCACGTGATCTTCAACTCACCGGGCCAGATCGCGCGGTTTCGCGCGTTGCTGGACACGATGACCGGCTTCGACATCGGGTTGCGCATCAATCCCCTTCACGCGACCGGCGAAGTGCCGCGCTATGACCCCTGCGCGCCGCATTCGCGGCTGGGCTTTCCGGTGGACCAATTGGAGCCGGCGCATCTTGCCGGAGTGTCCGGCCTTCATTTCCATACGCTGTGCGAACAGGATTTCGGCCCGTTGCAGCGGACCTGGGAAGCGGTCCGGCCCCGCCTTGCGCCTTACCTGCCGCAGCTCGAATGGCTGAATTTCGGCGGCGGCCATCACATCACCCGCGCCGATTATCAGCGCGACGAACTGGTCGATTTCCTGAAATCGGTAAAGGCCGAGACCGGTTGCGAGATCTATCTGGAACCGGGCGAGGCGGTGGCGCTGGACGCGGGCATTCTGGTGGGGACGATCCTGGATACGCATTGGAACGGCATGCCGCTGGCAATCACCGACATTTCCGCGACCTGTCACATGCCCGACGTGATCGAGGCGCCGTACCGCCCGGCGATGCTGGGAGAGCCGATGTCCCGGCAAAGCCTGGTCCGTCTCGGTGGGCCCTCGTGCCTCGCCGGCGATGTCATCGGCGATTACCACCTGCCGGTGCCGGTCGAGCCGGGCCAGCGCTTCGCCTTCCTCGATCAGGCGCATTATTCGATGGTCAAGACCACGACCTTCAACGGCGTGCCGCTGCCTTCAATCTGGCTCTGGGATTCCGCCGATGATTCGCTGGAATGCGTCCGGAAGTTCGGCTGGGAAACTTTTCGCGATCGGCTGAGTTGACCGTCACGAAAATGTCATACTAAGGTCATATCTGTCATATTCCCGATCTACCCGAAAATCTGCGCGTAAATGCCCCTCAGGGCGCATTTTCACTTGCGGTTCAGAATCATGCGGCTATAGCGCACCCCCGCTGCCCCATGGGGACTTCCAAACCGCAAGGCAGCTTTTTGAAACTATCCTTGGGGGTCCCTTGAATTGCACATCCATCTTGATGCATCGGCTGTAGTTCGCGCTCTTTCGCCCGACGAACCCGTTATTCTCAATCGCCCGCAGGCAGCGTGGCGTGCTGCCCGTTTCTTCGTCGAGAAGTTTCCGGGCAAATCGCTGTATGCCGTAAAGGCCAACCCGTCGGCTGATCTGCTGCGGGTGCTGTGGGACGCCGGCATAACGCATTACGATGTCGCCTCGATTGCGGAGGTGCGGCAGGTCCGTGCGGCTTTGCCCGAGGCGACGCTGTGCTTCATGCATCCGGTAAAGCCGAAGGCGGCGATTGCCGAGGCCTATGCCGTGCATGGCGTGCGCGTGTTCAGCCTCGATTCGCATGACGAACTGGACAAGATCGTCGCCGCGACCACCAGCGATGATGGCCAGGCAGCGCCAGATCTGTCGCTGTGCGTGCGGTTGCGCGTGTCGTCCGAATATTCGGAACTGAGCCTGGCGGCGAAATTCGGCATCGATCTGGCCGATGCGGCGCCGCTGCTGCAGGCTACTCGGCAAGTCGCGGATTGCCTGGGCATCTGCTTCCACGTCGGCTCGCAGGCGATGACCCCGTTTGCCTATGTGCAGGCGCTGGAGCGGGTGCGCGCGGCGATCGTCGATGCCTCGGTGGTGGTGGATATCGTCGATGTCGGCGGGGGTTTCCCCTCCATCTATCCGGGGATGGAGCCGCCGCCGCTGCAGGACTATTTCGGCTCGATCCACCGCGCCGCCGAATCGCTGCCGGTGTCCTATTCGTCCGAGCTGTGGTGCGAGCCCGGCCGTGCGCTGTCGGCGGAGTACAACTCGCTGATCGTGCAAGTCGAAAAGCGCCGCGGCAAGGAACTCTACATCAACGATGGCGCGTATGGCGCGCTGTACGATGCGGCCCACCTGGGCTGGCGGTTTCCGGTGCGGGTGCTCGGCGAGGGCCGGGGTGAAGTGATGGAGGAATTTTCTTTCTATGGCCCGACCTGCGACGATGCCGATTTCATGGAAGGCCCGTTCAAGCTGCCCGCCGCCATCCGGTCGGGCGATTATATCGAGATCGGCATGCTGGGCGCTTATGGCGCGGCGATGCGCACGCGCTTCAACGGCTTCGGCACCGGGCTGGTCGAAAACGTCGGCGACGAACCAATGGCCAGCCAATATTGCGGCACCCGCCGCGATCCGCGCGTGTCGGACAATGTGGTGAGTTTGCGGTGAACTTCCTGGTTCCCCTCCCGCTTGCGGGAGGGG
>CAXTOS010000045.1:0-6063 GCA_964245935.1 uncultured Novosphingobium sp. | reverse complement strand
GCGGGAGGGGAGAAGGATGGCGCCGGACCTACCTCGCAAACGGATTGCGGATTACCAGCGGTAAATCTGAATCCGTTACTATATGCCCATCGTGCAAATCTTCGCTCCAGACCGTCGCACAACCCGAAGCGGCGGCAGCAGCCAGAATTTGTGCGTCGTAAATCGTATAGCCCGTGCGGGCGGCGAGCCGGCGTGCATGGGCCTGAATGGCGGCGGTGAGCGGCACAACATTACAAACGTTCGTGACAACTTCCATGACCTCTTCGATTTCAGCCCACGACATCTTCGCCTTGCGGCTCGCAACATGGCACATCTCCGCCAGTACCTGGACCGATATCGTGGGTGCATCAGCAAGCAATTCACTCGCGCGATCGGCCTTGGCCGGATCGGTGCCGAACAGATAGCAGAGGATATTACTGTCGAGAAATGCGGGGTTATCCGCCATTGGCTTCGATCCGGTCAAACCGGAAGTCGTCGGGCAGGCGGCCGCGAAAGCGCCTCAGGCGCTCGACCAGTTCCTGCGACGAAGGCTTGCGCGCCAGCTCCAAATGGCGATCGCCGGCAACGTCGACCGTAACGTCGTCGCCTTCTTTCAGGTCGAGCGCCTTTACTACCGACGAGGGCAGGCGCAGAGCGAGCGAGTTTCCCCAGCGGGCAACTTGCATGGCGGGTCTCCTATGGTTCTGTGACCATATACTAACGCAAATTGTATATCTGCACAATCTATCCCGATAGCGCCTGCGACGATGGGTTCGGTGAGGCGCCAGCCTTTTCCCCGGTTGAGCGCAATGACTGGCAAGGCCCTTTCGCTAAAGCGGCCGAGCCGTTACACGCGCAGACACCATGGCCAGACCAAAACCTGCAGAATTCGAAAAGACCAGGACCGTCGCCGAGAACCGGCGCGCGCGCTTCGACTATTTCATCGAGTCGACCTATGAAGCGGGCATCTGCCTGACCGGGACCGAAGTGAAATCGCTGCGGTTCGGCGATGGTTCGATTGCGGAAAGCTATGCCGAGGTGCGCGATGGCCAGGTGTGGCTGGTCAATGCCAATGTCCCGGAATTCAGTCACGGCAATCGCTATAATCATGTGCCCAAGCGCCCGCGCAAGCTGCTGCTGCATGAGCGCCAGATCGCCAAGCTGACCGGTGCGGTGGAGCGCAAAGGCATGACGCTGGTGCCGCTATCGGTCTATTTCAATTCACGCGGTCGCGCCAAGGTCGAGCTGGCACTGGCCAAGGGCAAGAACGACGCCGACAAGCGCGCGACCACCAAGGAGCGGGAGTGGAAGCGCGACCAGGCCCGGATCATGCGGGAATTCCAGTGAGCCCCCCCGCTTCCGAAGCGCGCGCGCGGGCGGGGGCATTCGCCTGGTTGCAACGCCATGTTCCCTGTCGCGAACAGCTCGAGCAAAATCGCTGGGTGCGGCCTTTTGCCCATCATCTGCTGCGGCCCGAATTGTGGCGGCTGACGCGGCGCTCGGTGCCGCGCGGCGTCGCACTGGGGCTGTTCGTCGGAGTGATGATCCCGCTGGCCCATTTCGTGGTGGCCGCGTTTATCGCGATCTTCATCCGCGCCAATATTCCCGCGGCGATGCTGGCGACCTTCATCGGCTTTCCGGTAATCTATGTCGGATTGCTCGCGGCGGCGGCAAAGATCGGCGGGCTGTTGCTGCGCGTCGATGCGATCACGGCCAGCGAACCGATCGCCCAGGCGGTCGACCGGTTTGGTGACAGCCCCGGAATCCATCACTGGCTGCATCGCGCGACGGCTCTGGCGCATTGGGTGGCGGGCAAGGGGCCGAGCGTCATCCTGGGGTTGTTCGTGATCGCCACGGTGCTGGCGCTGACCGGCTATTTCGGCACGAGCATCTTCTGGCGCTGGTGGATCGGTCGCAAATGGCGGTCGCGGGCGGCCGGAACGACGCAGCGGCTGCCGGCATGAGCACGGCCGAATGAGCGGAAAATGAATCCCGGCAGCGAAGCCCTGTTTGCCGAGGCAGCCCGTGCACCCGAGCGTTCGAAGCCGGGCCTGGACTGGCTGTTGGTGGCAGTGGCGGTGGCCGCCAGCCTGAGCCTGCTATGGCTGGTTACCCGTCAGCCGCTGGTGGTGGCCGGCTTTGCGGGCGGGGTGCTGGTGCTGGCGGCCCTGGCCCGGGCCAGCGCGCTGCGCCAGAAACCCGTCGCGCTGCCCGATCTTGCCGAGCCCGACTGGTCGGTGACCGTGGTCGCGATCGCGCGGCCCGATTGTGCGGTGGCGGTAACCGATCGGGCCGGGCGGCTGGTCTGCGCCAATTCCGCGTTCGAGGCGTGGTTTGGCGCCGATCATGCCCCGCCGCGCCTGGCGGTCGAGCCGGGCTCGCTGGACGCGCTGAACAACGCCGCGCGAACCGCCTGGCGCGATGGCCTGGGCCATGCCGAAGGGCTGCAACGCAGCGACGGCGCTGATAAAGAACCCGGCACCGGCAGCTGGACCGCCGAGGCTGAGCGGGCCGGACGGGGCGAGGATTTCCTGATCTGGCGGCTGACCCCGCAAGCGGTGATCGATCCGGTGGCCGAACTGGTGCAGCATGTCGATGGCAAGCTGGGCCGCCTGCTGGCTGCCGCCGGCTTTGCCGCCGCGATCGTCGATCCCGACGGGCTTATCCGCATTGCCTCGGCAGGATTTTGCGAAAGAGCCACCGGCAATCCGCAAGCCGTCATGGCAGGGCAGGATTTCGTTGCGCAACTGGCGCAGGATGAAGACGACCGTTTGTACTGGGCGCGCGATGAAGCCCGCGCCGCGCCGGTCAAATTGTACTATCTGCCGCTGGTCGATCCCGACCTGACCCCCCGCGCCGACCCCGAAACCGTGCCGTCGCTGATGCTGCTGGTCGATCCCGGCACCGGGGTCGGCGGCGATACGCGCTCGTCGGCGGCGCCGCATCTCGAGGCGTTGCTGGGCCAGTTGCCGCTGGGGCTGGCCATGGCCGACCGCGACGGGCGCCTGCTGTTTGCCAATCCCGCCTTCATGCGGGCCGCCGGCCGCGATGGCGAAGCGACGCCGCTTTATCCCACCGACCTGGTGGTGCGCGAGGACAAGGCCGCGATGGCCGACGCGGTGCGCCGCTATGCGCAGGGCTCGGCCAGCGCGGGCGATGTCGCGGTGCGGCTGGTGGCCCAGCCGGACGAGCCGGTGTCGCTGAGCCTGGCCGGGGTGCGCGGGCTGGGTGAAGCGGCGGTGTTGCTGAGCCTGACCGACTCGACAGAGGAAACGCGGCTCAAGCGGCAAGTGGCGCAAGCGACCAAAATGCAGGCGGTGGGGCAGTTGGCCGGGGGCGTCGCGCATGATTTCAACAATCTGCTGACCGCGATCATCGGCACCTGCGACCTGATGATGCTGCGCCACATGCCGGGCGATTCGGATTACGACGATATCCAGCAGATCCGCGCCAGTTCCAATCGTGCCGCTTCGCTGACCCGGCAATTGCTGGCCTTTTCCCGCCAGCAGACCCTGCGGCCCGAAGTGTTGCAATTGCCCGATGTGGTGTCGGAAATTTCCCAGATCCTGAAGCGTCTGATCGGCGAGAAAATCCAGCTGGTGGTGACGCATGATCGCAACCTGGGCCTGGTGCGGGCCGATCCGACGCAACTGGAACAGGTCATCGTCAATCTCGTGGTCAACGCCCGCGACGCCATCCAGGAGCATAGCCAGCGCAGCGGCGGCGATGGCAGCGGCAGACTGACTTTGGCGACACGGCGGATTCGCGCCGCCGACGTGCGTGCGATGCGCAGCGACTTCATTCCCGTGGCCGATTACACCGCGATGATCGTGGAAGACAGCGGCAGCGGCATTCCCCCCGAACATCTCGGCAAGATTTTCGAGCCGTTTTTCACCACCAAGGAGCAGGGCCGGGGTACCGGCCTGGGACTATCGACGGTTTACGGCATCATCAAGCAGTCGGGCGGTTTCATCTTTGCCGATAGCGATCCGGGCAAGGGCGCGCGTTTTTCGATATTCCTGCCGGTTCATCATGCCGGCGCCCCCGAACCGGCGCCGCCCGGCACGCGGGAGGAGCCGGCCGGCTGGGCCGGCGGCGGCGATATTCTGCTGGTCGAAGACGAGGATACCGTGCGGCTGGTCGCCGAACGGGCGCTGACCCGTGCGGGTTATACGGTCACCCTGGCCGCCGATGGCGAGGAAGGGCTGCAAATATTCGGGGAGCGCGCCGAATCGGGCAAGCCGATGTTCGATCTGGTACTGAGCGACGTGGTCATGCCCGGCATGGATGGCCCGGCGATGGTGCGCCGGATGCGCGAGACGATGCCCGGATTATGCGTGCTGTTCATGTCCGGCCATGCTGAGGAACAGTTGCGGCGCGAGTTGGATATCGAAAACGCGCAGTTCCTCGCCAAGCCGTTTTCAGTGCTTCAGATCAGCGCGAAGGTGGGTCAGTTGCTGGGTGCGGGCCGGTGACCGAAGCAGAAGAGTGCGCGGTGTGGTTTGGACGGTGCTTTTCCGCCTGGTAAAAACACGTAGTTCGGCATAGTTGCTGATTTTGTCCAGAAAAATTCAATAATGACATTTAAATTCAGTATGTTATATATAATCAGGAAATCTATCGTTCCCCTCTTGTTCTAATAGAACAAACGAGATACAAGAGCGACATTGACCATTCGGGTCGGCTTCAGGCACTTTGGCGTTTAAGTAGGGGACGGATGATGGCTGCACAGCTCAAGCTGATTCAGGAAGGCAAGAATTTGACCAAGGGGGACATGGATCGTCAAAAAGCGCTGGAAGCGGCGCTGGCGCAGATCGACCGGGCATTCGGCAAGGGCTCGGCGATGAAGCTGGGCTCGAAGGAAACGATGCAGGTCGAGGTGATATCGTCCGGCTCGCTGGGTCTGGACATCGCGCTGGGGGTGGGCGGATTGCCACGCGGCCGGGTGATCGAGATTTATGGCCCGGAAAGCTCGGGCAAGACCACGCTGGCGCTCCATGTCATCGCCGAGGCGCAGAAGGGGGGCGGTACCGCCGCCTTCATCGACGCCGAACATGCCCTCGATCCGGGCTATGCCAAGAAACTGGGCGTCAATATCGACGAGCTGATCGTCTCGCAGCCGGATACCGGCGAACAGGCGCTGGAGATCGTCGATACGCTGGTGCGCTCGAACGCCATCGACGTGCTGGTGATTGACTCGGTGGCCGCTTTGGTTCCCCGCGCTGAAATCGAGGGCGAGATGGGCGACAGCCATGTCGGCCTGCAAGCCCGGCTGATGTCGCAATCCTTGCGCAAGCTGACCGGATCGATCAGCCGCTCGCGTTGCATGGTGATCTTCATCAACCAGCTGCGCATGAAGATCGGCGTAATGTACGGCAATCCCGAGACGACCACCGGCGGCAATGCGCTGAAGTTCTACGCCAGCGTCCGCCTCGACATTCGCCGCACCGGCCAGATCAAGGATCGTGACGAAATCGTCGGCAATGCGACCCGCGTCAAGGTGGTGAAGAACAAGGTCGCGCCACCGTTCAAGCAGGTCGAATTCGACATCATGTATGGCGAAGGCATCTCGAAGATCGGTGAAATTCTCGATCTGGGAGTCAAGGCTGGACTGGTCGAGAAATCCGGTGCCTGGTACAGTTACGACTCCGTCCGGATCGGCCAGGGTCGAGAAAATTCCAAAGCCTATCTCAAGGCAAATCCCGAAACTTGCGATCGTCTGGAAGCCGCCATTCGCGGCCAGACCGAAGACCTTGCCGGGGTGATGATGGCCGGTCCGGACGCGGAAGACGACATCTGACATTCCGTTGAGGAACTTAAGCCCCTCCCCTTCAGGGGAGGGGTTGGGGTGGGGCCGTGCCTCTGGGCGCAATTTGGGACCCGGACGCGAGGCCTCACCCCCGGCCGCTCCCCTGAAGGGGAGGGGCGACGGCAGTTGCTTGAGCTTGCATGGATTTCGCAATGAAATGCGGCTTGCGCCTTGTCGGCCCGACCTGGCTGGCTTATCGGCCGGAACATGACATCGACGAACGAAATCCGCCGGTCTTTCCTGAGCTACTTCGGTTCGCATGGGCATGAGGTAGT
>CAXTOS010000044.1:0-19612 GCA_964245935.1 uncultured Novosphingobium sp. | reverse complement strand
TCAACGACCCGCCGCCTGCTTCAACGCGCTCGCGCATGCCCGTCAGGCCCAAGCCGCCACCCTTCGCCCCGCCGGACGCTGGCGCGGGAGGCGACCCGTCGTCGTCAACCGATACGCAAAGTTCCTCAGGACCGGTCCTGGCCACCAGAATGCGGATCGATCCAGGTTTTCCATGCCGCACCGCGTTGTTAACGGCCTCCTGCACGATCCGATAGACTGTTTCGGCGATTGGCGCAGGCATCATGTCATCGTGCAGGGTCAACTCGAAAACCATGTCCGGCCGCCGGGTCGCCCAGAAACGGACCAGATCCCCGATCGCGGCATTGAGGCCAAATTCGGTCAACTGCGTCGGGCGCAGCCGGCCAAGCAGGTCGCGCACTTGCCGCTGCATGTAGTGCACGGCGCTCTGGATATCGCGCGCGCGCTCCGCGATCGCCGCGTAGCCGCCGGACCCGCTGAGCTGGGTAATCATTTCGGCGTCCAGATTGACCGCGAACAGATATGGGCCGATCTCGTCATGCAGGTCGCGGGCGATGCCGGCACGCTCTTCCTCCTGCAGCCTGGCCAGTTGCTCGGTCAGCAGGCGATTGCGCTCGGTCGTTGCGGCCAGTTTCCCGGCCATATGGTTAAAACCGCGCTGAAGCTGGAGCAGTTCGGACGGACCGGTTTCGGCAACCGCGCCCGAATAGTCGCCGGCCCCGATCCGCCTGAACTGCTGCGCCAGCAGGGTCAGCGGCCGAAATCCCGCGCCGATCACCAGATAGACCAGCAGCAGTCCCGCCGCTGCGGTACTCACCAGCACCGTCATGAGCGCGCGAACTTCGATCCAGGCCGCCTGCACGTCGAGATCGGGCGTAGGCGTCAGGACGAGGGTCTGCGCGCCGGCGCTCGTCTCCGGAACGGGCAGGATCACCGTCCCAGGCGCCAGTCCCAGCAGGCGGCGAAACCACTGCGGCGGCGACGCACCCGGCTGGTTGGTCCTGGAAGCCCAACCGTGCCTCCCGCCAGTGCCTACCAGCATAGCCCGGACATGGCGGTTGCCGTCGAAGGTCGCCACCAGTTGGCGCAAGTCGCGCGCGGGATGGTCGGAATGCGGCAGATCCTCAAAGGCGCTGGCTGCGGTCTGCCGCGCGCCGACCAGTCCAGCCGCCAGCTCGTCCCGAAGGACGCCGCGGACCTGATATCCCGCCACCAGGGTGCCCAGGGCCATGCTGGCAAGCAGGACCAGTCCGATCAGGATAACAACGCGCAGACGCAGTGGCATGGCGGGGCCTACACAATCATCGGTCGGGGGAGATGCCTTGTCCAGATCGGGAAAACTTCCCGGCAAAATCGGGAATGCGTGGCATGGCGGCGCCGCGCCCTGCCGGATATCCGCAATGTAACGTTGTTACAGGGACTTGGCAAATGAACAGCCGCTGCGCACACCGCGCGTTTCTCATGGTATCGATCAGTGGGCTGTCATTGCTGGTCTGCCCCGGCGCATTTGCCGAATCCGCGCCCGTTGAGCCATCCGAGATCGTCGTGACCGCAAAGCGCCTCGACGATGCTCGCGAGAGCATCAAGCCCAGCCTGGGCGCCTCGACCTATACGCTGACCAGCCAGGACATCCAGAACCTGCCGGGCAGTGACAACCAGCCGATCAACGATATTATCCTGCAGATGCCCGGTGTCAGCCAGGACCAGTTCGGCCAGTTCCACGTCCGCGACGAGCATAATGGCGTACAATACCGCCTGAACGGGGTGATCCTGCCCGAAAGCATCGCCGTCTTCGGCCAGACGCTGTCGCCCCGCCTGATCGAGCGAATGGACCTCGTCACCGGCACGCTGCCCGCGCAATATGGCCTGCGCACTGCCGGAATTCTCGATATCACCACCAAGTCCGGCCTCAAGAATTCTTCGACGTTCAGCCTGTATGGCGGCAGCCATGGTACGATCGAGCCCAGCGTGCAGCTGGCCGGCAGTGCGGGTGCGACGACCTGGTTTGTCACTGGCGATTACAAGCATAACGATCTGGGCATCGAAAACGTTATCGGCAGTACCCGCGCGCTGCACGACAAGACCGACCAGTTCAGCGGCTTCGGCTATGTCGACCACATCCTGAGCGCCAATGACCGCATCGCCTTCACCGGCGGCTACAGCAGCCAGTGGTATCAGATTCCCAATCCCCCCGGGCTGATCGGATCGCAGACCGACTTTGCCGGCAACCCGGTCGCAGTCAACGGCGTGACCGCTTTCTCCAGCGAGCAACTGAACGAAACCCAACTCCAGCGCACCGGATTCGGCTCGTTGAGTCTGCTGCACAGCGCGGGGCCGCTGTCGTTTCAGGCCTCGCTGTATGCGCGGACATCCAGCCTGCGCTATCACCCGGATTATGTCGGCGAACTGTTGTTCAACGCTCTGGCGCAGGATGCCAGCAAAAAGGATTTCACCTTCGGCGGACAGATCGACGGCGTCTACAGGCTCGACGACCATCACACGCTGCGCAGCGGTGTGATCATCTCGCGCGACCGTTCGACCAGTTCGACCCGGACCAGTGTATTTCCGACGACAGGCGATACCGACCCTGACGGAAACCTCTGCGTCGCGTCCAGCCTGGTCTGCGATCAAGGTGCGATCAACGGGCCGCCGGAAACGCTGCCGTACTACGTTGCCGCCACGCAAACGACGTATAGCGCCTATCTGCAGGACGAGTGGCATATCGTCGGCAACCTCATCCTCAATTACGGTGCACGCTTCGACGAGAATGACGGCCCGCGCAAGGAGCGCCAGCTCAGTCCACGCGTCAATCTGGTGTGGAAGCCGGCTGCGGGCACGACCATCCACGCCGGCTATGCGCGGTATTTTGCGCCGGCACCGTTCGAGCTGATCACCAACGCCAATCTCGCGCAGCTTGAAAATACCACGGCGGCACCGAATGTGCGCATCAACGACCCCAGCTTTGCCCAGCGCGAGAATTATTTCGACCTGGGCTTTCAGCAGAAGATCGCCACCTTCACCTTCGGGCTGGACGGCTATTACCGGCGCGACAGGCAACTGGTCGATGAGGGGCAATTTGGCGCACCGATCATCCTGACCCCGTTCAACTACGCCAGGGGACGGCTGTTCGGCGGCGAATTGAGCATGAACTATGCCACCGGCGGGCTGACCGCTTATGCCAACATCGCTTACCAGAAGGGCCAGGGCACCGGCATCGATTCCAACCAGTATGTTTTCGCTGTCGACGACTTGGCCTACATCAAGAATCACTATATCTATCTGGACCATGACCAGACCTGGACGGGTTCGGGCGGGCTTGCTTACCATTGGCGCGGCGGCGCGTTGCGGGATACCCGCCTGACCGCCGATGTCGTCTATGGCTCCGGCCTGCGTACCGACAGCAGCGTACCCAACGGCGGAAAGTTGACCGGGCATGCCGTGATCAATGCGTCGATCGGCCACGACTTCAAGGCGGCCGGCGTCGACGTTCATGTCGATGTGCAAAACCTGCTTGATCATGTCTACGAGATCCGGAACGGCGGCGGGGTCGGCGTCGGTGCGCCATCGTACGGAGCGCGGCGCGGGGTGTTTGTGGGAATATCCAAGACTTTATGAGATATCCGGATTAACGGCCAGGAACGCGAGCGCTTGACGGTCGGTGATACGGTGAGCGAGGGTATGCAGTGAATTCGACAGGCTGGCTTGCGGTGCTCATCGTCGGCGCCGTATCGGGCGCAGCGACACTGTGCGGGGGAATGCTCGCCTTGCGGTTCCGCACGATACTGCCGCTGCTGCTTGGTTTCAGCAGCGGCGCGGTGATCGGCGTGGCCTTGTTCGATCTGTTGCCGGAGGCTCTGAAGCTGGGCACCGGTGTCTATCAGCCACTGACCCTGACCACCGCCCTGGCCGCCGGTTTCGCATTCTACCTCGGCATTGATCGTCTCTCGCTGCTCCTGCTTGGCCAATCCGGCGGGTTTCGCCGCCATATCGGCCCATTGAGTCTGTCGCTCCACAGCCTGATGGACGGGATCAGCATCGGGCTCGCCTTTCAGGTGTCGTCCGCGGTCGCCATTGTCGTGGCGATCGCGGTGATCTCCCATGACTTCGTCGATGGCGCCAACACGGTAACCCTCAGCCTGGCGGGCGGCGGCGGAACCCATGCCGCCCGCCGCTGGCTGTTCATCGACGCGGCCGCTCCGGTCGTCGGGATCGCGCTGGCGCGGCTGATGGCCATGCCCGAGGCCGTGCTGAGTTTGCTGCTCGCCATTTTCGGCGGCTTTTTCCTGTACATCGGCGCCAGCAAATTGCTGCCCGATAGCCACGCCGGCCGGCCGGGCGTGGCCACATTCGGCGCTACGCTGCTGGGGATGGTGTTCATCTACGGGGTCGTCAGGCTGGCCGCGCCTTGATCGATGCTGGAGCATCCCGCTCCGGAGCATCTTGCGCTACCCGAATTGCCTGGACAGGATCTTCACAAACAGGCTCATCGCGAGAAAAAACATCGCTTCGTCCCAATAATTCAGTTCGCTCCCAAGGAGCTTGCAGCGATTGATGACCGCAAACAGGACATTCAGATTTCCAATTAGGAAAAAACTCGGAAATAAAATTTCGCCGATACCGAGGCGCCATTGAAAACAAGCAAAAATAAATAATATCGCCAGCCTCAATATTACTCGTTTTATTACCAGTCTGTTTGTTGGGGTTATATCCATATGACATCTGATTGATAGTTTGAATGGCATGTAAACAAAATCAGCTGATAAATTACGCGCCGTTGATAATTTCAGCAGAATATCCCGGTCACGAAGCCAGCCCTGACAGCCTGTAGCCGATCCCCAACTCATTGATGATGAGCGCGGGCCGGGCTGGATCGATCTCGACCTTCTGGCGCAGGCTGCGGATCAGAACGCGCAGATATTCGACGTGCCGCTCATAGTCGTTGGACCAGATCGCCCGCAGCAATTGCTGATGGGTGATCACTCGCCCCGGAAAGCGGGCGAGTTCGGTGACGGCGGCGAACTCTTTGGGCGTAAGGTGTACCTCTACCCCGTCCCTGCTGACCCGGCGGTCGAGCAGGTCGATCGTCAGCCCGGCAATGGTCAGCGCGCTCTGGCCGCCGTCGGCCACGATGCGATGACGCAGTGCCGCCCGCACCCGGGCCAGCAGTTCCTGCGTGTCGAACGGTTTGGTGACATAATCCGCCGCACCCAGATCGAGCGCCGTGACCTTTTCATCGGTTGCGTCGCGGGCCGAGACGATCAGGATCGTCGCATGGGACTTCTTGCGGATGAGCGGAATCAGTTCCAGGCCGTCCAGATCGGGCAACCCCAGATCGAGCAACACGATTGCCGGGTCTTCGGCGGCAACCATGGCCAGCGCCGCCTTGCCGGTTTCGGCCTCGATAACCTGATAGGATCCCCGCTCCAATGCGAGGCGCAACAGGCGCCGGATCGGGGCTTCGTCATCGACGACGAGAATGACGGATTTGCTGCTCATCGAGAATTATCCTTGTCCGACAGCTGGGATAGCAGCGTTTTCAGGAAATCGCAGGTTGAAGCTTACCCGATGGTGGGGCGCGTCGGTGGGGTCGCAAAGTACTGGAAATACAGAAAGCCGTCATCCCGGCGAAGGCCGGGATCCAGAACCAGAGAAAACCAACGACGCTCCGCGACATTTTTGCTTGGGCTGGGTCACGGCCTTCGCCGGGATGACGAGGGGTGGCTTCACTGGGCCGGATGCGCCGCGAGCAGGTCGAGCTGGCGGTTCAGGGCCAGGACGTTGACATGCGGATCACCGGCAAACGGCAGGATCGGAGTATCCACGGAGGCATTGACCAGCGCGGTCAAGCGGGCCTCGGGAATGCCGCGGACCTTGGCCAGATGCGGCACCTGGAACAGCGCTCCGGCAGGGCTGATGTCGGGATCTAGGCCGGAGGCGGACGCGGTCACCAGGTCGGCGGGGATCGGCTGACCCGGGTTCATGGCGCGGTATTTGGCGATGTCGCCTTTCATGCGGTCGACCAGCGCCTTGGACGTCGGGCCCAGGTTGGAACCCGATGACGAGGTGCCATCATAGCCTTTTCCCGCAGCGGACGGTCGCGAGTTGAAATAACGGTTGCTGGTGAAGGACTGCCCGATCAGTTCGGAGCCGGTCACGACGCCCTTGTCGACGATCAGGCTGCCATTTGCCTGATGTGAGAACGCGACCTGGCCGATACCCATGACCACCAGCGGATAGATGCCGCAGGTCAGGACCGTCAGCAACAGCGTCAGGACGATGGCAGGCCGCAGCCCGGAGAAGAAATCGCTACCCATGATATATTCCTCAAAGCGTGATGACAAAAAGTGGAAACCGGTTTTTGTCTTGAATCACGCGAAAACAAAGAATCCAAAGCTCAATGCGATCTGTCTTATCGCATCAAGCTTTAGGCCAGGCCGATGGTGGACACGACGATGTCGATCAATTTGATGCCGATGAACGGTGCGACGATGCCGCCGGCACCATAGATGCTGAGGTTGCGCGCCAGCAGCGGGCCCGCCCCGATCGGCCGGTAGGTCACGCCCCTGAGCGCCAATGGCACCAGCAACGGAATGATGAGGGCGTTGAAGATGATTGCCGACAGGATCGCGCTGGTCGGCGTGGTGAGATGCATCACGTTCAGAATTCCGAGTCCCGGGTACAGCACGATGAACATCGCCGGCAGGATCGCGAAATACTTGGCAACGTCATTCGCGATCGAAAAGGTGGTGAGCGCGCCACGGGTCATCAGCAGCTGTTTGCCCAGCCCCACGATCTCGATCAGCTTGGTCGGATCGCTGTCGAGGTCCACCATGTTGCCGGCTTCACGCGCCGCCTGGGTACCGGTGTTCATCGCCACCCCGACATCGGCCTGGGCCAGCGCGGGGGCGTCATTGGTGCCATCGCCGCACATCGCGACCAGTCTGCCGCCAACCTGCTCCTTGCGGATATAGGCCAGCTTGTCTTCCGGCGTCGCCTGGGCCAGAAAGTCGTCGACCCCGGCCTCGGCAGCGATTGCAGCGGCGGTAAGCGGGTTGTCACCGGTGATCATCACCGTGCGGATGCCCATCTTGCGCAGTTCGCCGAACCGTTCCCGGATGCCCGCCTTGACGATGTCCTTGAGATAGATGGCACCGAGCAGCTTGCCGTCGCGCGCCACTGCCAGCGGTGTACCACCGGCGCGGGCGATCTCTTCCGTTGCGCGCCGCAAGTCGGCCGCTGCGGCGCCTTCGCCCGAATGCGGGTTGGCCTTCAATATCGAGTCGACCGCGCCCTTCTGGATCAGCGTGCCGCCGAACCTGACGCCGGAGATGCGCGTCTGGGCGGTGAACGGGATGATTTCGGCGCCATCGGGCAGCTGGGTGGTCTTCACACCGAACTTTTCACGCGCCAGCACCACAATCGAACGTCCCTCGGGCGTTTCGTCGGCCAGGCTTGCGAGCAGCGCCGCTTCGGCCAGTTCGGCCTGGGACACGCCGGTCACGGGACGGAACTCGCTCGCCTGGCGATCGCCGATGGTGATCGTACCGGTCTTGTCGAGCAACAGCACATCGATGTCGCCCGCCGCTTCGACCGCACGGCCGGATTTGGCGAGCACATTGAAGCGCACCAGACGATCCATGCCGGCAATGCCGATCGCCGACAACAACGCGGCGATGGTGGTCGGAATAAGCGTGACGAGCAGCGCCGAGAGCACGACGATCGGCACGACGCCGCCGGCGTAGTTGGCAAACAGCGGAATGGTGCCGACCGCGATCAGGAAGATGATGGTCAGGCCGACCAGCAGGATGGTCAGGGCGATTTCGTTCGGCGTCTTCTGGCGTTCCGCACCTTCCACCAGCGCGATCATGCGATCGAGGAAACCTTCGCCCGGTCCGGCCGTGACGCGAACCTTGAGCCAGTCGGACACAACCCGCGTGCCGGCGGTAACCGCCGAGCGATCGCCGCCGCCCTCGCGGATCACCGGCGCGCTTTCGCCGGTGATCGCCGCCTCGTTGACCGAAGCGACGCCTTCGATGACTTCGCCATCGGCCGGGATCAGATCGCCGTTTTCCACCAGCACGACATCCCCGACCTTCAATGCGGCAGCGGCGACGTTCGAGATGCCCTGGGCGGTGATCAGCTTGCCGGTCAGTTCGCCCTTGGTGGCGCGCAGCGAGGCGGCCTGCGCCTTGCCCCGCCCCTCGGCCAGGGCTTCGGCGAAATTCCCGAACAGGACCGTCAGCCAGAGCCAGAAAACCAGCTGGCCCTTGAAGCCAATGGTTTCCCCGCCGATGCCGGTCACGAACATGACAGTGACCAGCGTGGCGACGACGGCGGTGACGAACATCACCGGGTTGCGGATGAGTGTCCGCGGGTTGAGCTTGACGAATGAGTCCCGGATTGCCGGAAACATCAGCTCGGCAGTGAACATCGATGAGGCGATGCGAGCCATGATATGCGTTCCTTAAAAGAGCTGGCGCTGGGAGCTGGCTTAAAACAGCTGTCCGTGGATCATCGCGATTTGATCGGCGATGGGTCCAAGCGCGAGCGAAGGCAGGAAAGTGAGGCCGCCCAGGATGAGGATCACGCCGATCAGCAGCGCGATCCACAAGGGTCCGGTGGTCGGGAACGAGCCGGCAGAGGCGGGTACGATACGCTTGGCCGCCAGGCTGCCGGCGATGGCCAGCATCGGCACGATGACGAAAAAGCGGCCCAGCCACATCGCGACACCGAGCATCCCGTCATAGAAGGGCGTGCTCGCGGTCAGCCCGGCAAAGGCGCTGCCATTGTTGCCGACTGCCGAGGTAAAGGCATAAAGCATTTCCGAGAACCCGTGCGGCCCCTGGTTCGCAAGACCCGCCAAGCCAGCCTTGCTGACCGCCGCGATCCCCGTGAAGCTAAGGATGATCAGCGGCAGGACGGCAATCGCCAGGACGGCAAGCTTGACTTCGCGGCCTTCTATCTTTTTACCGACATATTCCGGTGTGCGACCGACCATCAGCCCGGCGACGAATACGCTCAGGATGACGAACAGCAGCATGCCGTAAAGGCCCGAGCCGACGCCGCCAAAGATGATCTCGCCCAGCTGGATGTTGAAGATCGGGACAAGACCGCCGAGCGCGGTGAAGCTGTCGTGCATGGCGTTGACCGCGCCGCATGATGCGTCGGTGGTGACGTTGGCGAACAGGCTCGATGCGGCAATGCCGAAACGGACCTCCTTGCCCTCCATGTTGCCACCGGCAATGCCCAGCGCATGATGGATCGGGTTGCCTGCCGACTCAGCGGCATAAATCGCCGTCGTGCCCGCCAGGAACAGGACCAGCATGGCGGTGAAGATCGCCCAGCCCTGCCTGGTATTGCCGACGGCCTTGCCGAAGCACCAGGTCAGCCCGGCGCCCAGCGAGAAGATCGACAGCATCTGCAGAAAGTTGATCATCGCGCTGGGATTTTCAAAGGGATGCGCCGAATTGCCATTGAAGATGCCGCCACCGTTGGTGCCGACCATCTTGATGGCTTCCTGGCTCGCGACCGGACCGATCACGATCGTTTGCTTGGCGCCTTCAAGCGTGCTGGCGATAACCGAGCCGTTGAACGTCTGGGGCACGCCGGCGGCGAGCAGGATCAGCGCGTAGATGAGGCAGGTGGGGATCAGAATATATAGCGTGATACGCGTGATATCCGCCCAGAAATTGCCGAGGCCGGAGGTTTCCTTGCGTGCAAATCCGCGAATGATGGCAAAGGCGAGCGCAATGCCGGTCGCAGCGGAAGTGAAGTTATGGATGGTAAGTCCGACCATCTGGCTGAATTCGGACATGGTCGATTCGCCGCTGTAACTCTGCCAGTTGGTGTTTGTGGAAAAGCTGATTGCGGTGTTCCAGGCGAGGTGCGGCGGGAGCGCCGCAAAACCCAGCGGATTGAGCGGCAGCACGTTCTGAAGCCGAAGAATGGCGTAGGTGAGCAGGACGCCGACGAAGTTGAACAGCAGCATATGGACGCCGAAACGGCGCCAGTTCTGCTCTTCCCTGGGATTGATCCCGCTTACCGCATAGAAGCCCCGTTCGACGGGGCCCAGTACGGTGTGCAGCCACGTCCGGCGTCCCTCCATGATTGAGTAAAGCGCCATGCCGAACGGTTTCGCCATGGCGATCACGAGCCCGGTAAAGACCAGGATGAGCAGCCAACCTTGTATGGTCATTGTCCTTCTCCGCTCAGAAACGCTCGGGGTGCAGCAGCACCGCGATGAGATAGACGAGGAGGCCGAGCGCGGTGATCGCCGCCAGCCAGAGTTCGATGGTCATGAGGGTATCCTTATGTCTGGCCTTATGCCTGGTCGCAGAGGCGGAAGTAAGCGAGCGTCACCGCGAGCAGCCCGATCGCGCCCGCGATCCAGATGATGTCCTGCATCGAAAAAACTCCTTCAGAAACGGAAGACGAGGAAGACCGCGGACAGGCTCGTAAACGGCTCGCACGAACCGGATCGACCAGCGCGGTGGCTGTCGCGCGGCGTAATGCAATAGCTGGTCATCGTAGTCCCCATCGCCGCTGGTCGCACGCCGGGAACCGGTCGTCGTACCTCCGCGGACGGACATTTGGCGGATTCGCAATATGAATTCGAGATGGAATGCCGGCACCGGGCATAAGATTCGCATATAAAATTTACGACTTCCGGGGGTAGGATTTACGGCGCGATGGTGGGCTCAGGCAGCGGCCGGGCGCGTCTGCGGCGAGCGTGCGGACTTGTTCCGGACATGGCGCATCGGCAAACTACGGCAATGTCGCTTGAAATAGACGATCTCGAGCAAGGTCGGCCAGATTTCGAGCGAGGAGCGAATGAGGCCGATCTCGTCGTCGACCATGCGGCTGACATTCTGCTGAAAGAAATCAGGCTCGAAATCATAAAAGGTCCGCGACAGGCCGGCCGCGAAATGGCCGAGTGCATCACGTCGTTCGGTCGATTTGGCATCTGCCATTCGCTTAAGAACACGGGAGTGCAATTCGCGCGCGCTGTCCAGGATCTGTTCGCTGTCCTCCAGGGAGACGGCGCCGTCATAGTCGAATGCGATCGACCATTCGTCCGTCTTCTTCAGGCTGGTGCGAATCTTGCGCTTGAGCAGTCCGCAAATCGCTTCGTTGAAAACTTCCGAAGCCAGCGGGTTGCGCATGTAGCTGTTCTTGATGTGGGTCTGCGCGGAATCGACGTGTGCCGCGACGATGTTGGGCTGCTGGATCCACAGGCGATAGATATAGTCCTCGAACCGCAGGCGCGTTGGAAAGAAAGGGGGCAGGCCGGTGCGATTGTCGTAGCCGGCGACGCCGCAATCCATCCGCCAGTTGACATTGGTCAGGCAAGGCCTGAAATTCACCAGCACATAGGTATCGTTGAGGCGTTCCGCGTCGATCTCCTCCGGATTGTCGAGGAACATGTCGACGAAATCCACCGCATCGATATCGTTGGTGCCGGTGCGGAAGGTCTGCGCCATCTTGACCACCGCGCCGCGCGGCAGGCGTCCCGGCTGGAGGGTCAGGGCGTTGTCGCGGGCGAAGCCCAGCGAATTGTTGGATTCCAGATCCATCGCGCTGTCGATGATCAGTTCGCCGTGATCGTAATTGGCGGGTGCATCGGCAACCGTCTTGCCCAATATGTCCCGAAAGGACTCGAGAATGTCGTAGGATTTGCGGGTGTGGCCGTTGGCCCCGCGCGAGATCAGCTTGCCGCGGCTGATCTCGTTTTCGCCCAGAGCTTCCGGGCTGTCCTCGATCAGCGCGTAAGGCCGCATGTCATCGTCGGCGCTGACCATCAGGTCGCCGAGCGTATACATCAGCGTGAAATTGCGGTTCCCGCCATAGCTTGGCCGAAACAGATTGCGCACCAGCACGTCCAGTTTGCGGTCCCGCAGGCGTTTGCAGATGTAGGAGACGAACTGCTCCTTTTCGGCGGGTCCGACATACCACAGCTCGTTGGCGGTCTTGGTTTCCTCCAGCGATCCGAAATATTTGTCGTGGTTGGCGACGGAACTGTCATCGAACACGATGATCGGCGCGGTCTGGCCGCTGCGGACGAAATTCGCGTCATAGGCTTCCACCGTCTCGCCGACATCGCGCAAACGGTAGGTCGGGATCACAAAATGCAGGTCTGGGTCGGTCACTGATAGGCTCCGGGGTAAAATTCGGTGGTGGTTGGCGGCCGGCGCTCCGGCATCGGGCGCGTCATTCGCGGTCGCGGGGGCAATGGCCGGCCCACGGGCATTGCAGTTGTGGTGTCGCGGTCGGGTGAGGGGTCAGCCCTGCTCGTGACGATGCGCTGAAGATGTTCCGCTGCGGGTGGACCCCAGGGATAACCGGCCGGCGATCCGGGCTTTTGGCTCCGGCGGTACGGATGTCGTCAGGCCGCAGGCGCTCCAAGACCTTGGGTCACGCAGTCTCCGCGTGATGTTCGTCTTCCGGTCCTGATGCCCATCGCGCATTGCCACAATCTCCGCTGCGGCGACCATCTATTGGCGGCGGCGTATAGATTCGAGATCGATTTCCAGTCGTTTGCGTTGTGATTGCATAAAGCCGCGACCTTGTTTGCCGCCCAGGCGCTTCAGGCAGGGCGCGCCCTGCCCTTTGAGACGCGGTTGCTACTTGTCGCGATCATCCACGACGGCTCGCATCTTCGGAGCTTCGGACAGCGATTGGCCACTGTGTTCCAGCAGGCCCCAGGCCCCGCTCTCTTTTATCTCGCCTACATTATTGAACAGGTTGAGCGAGCCACCGACCCGGCTCCGCCAGGCGGAAATGAATTTTCGGTAAATTCCATACATGCGCGGGTCTCGCTCGATCTTCTGGAGCAAAGGCATGCTGTAGGGAATGACAACGGCCTGCCCGGCTTCATAAGTAACGTAGATTTTGCCGTATTTCCGAGCCACCGCTTTATTGTCCACCGCTCCCGCTATGGTCTGATCGACCCGCCTGTTCAGCCGCGTAAATGCCTCATCGAGATTGTCGGTCATTCCTTCATGCATGATGTCGCCGAAGTAGGCTGCCGTTGCCAGGGCATCGACGTGCGCGGCGGTATCGCGATAGCCGAGCACGGTGTCGGATTTGAACGGCACGTCCTGCTGCGACGCCGCGATCCGCACCAGGCTGCGGGGCCGGTCGGCGAATATCCTGGTCCATGTCTTCATGACCTCGCTCGTTTTTTCGGCGTAGCGGTACAGACCGGCCAAACCGGGGTTCGGCGACAAATTCTCCGCCACGCCTTCGGAAATAGCCTGCTTGGTAGCCGGGAAAGCGGTATTCCAGACCTCGTTGCTGTTCTCGACATAGACCCGCCGCCCGGCCGGCAGATTATCATGCACATATTGCGCAAAATGCTCGACATAGCTTGCGTCGGCATTCCACGACATGCAGAACCAGGGGTCCGCGCCCACCTCGTTTGCCAGGGCCAGCATGTGTTCGACCGGAACGCCGTCCCCCAGCGCATAGACAATCGAGGCCGGTCGATTGCGGGTTTCCCAGGTCACCGCGACATTGTCGTTGGTGCGCTGCCAGTCCATGAACCGGATCGTCTTGAACCCTTTGAGCGAGTTGACGAAGGCAGGATCGAAGACGGCGGTGGCCGGCGTCGTGATCTCCCGGCAGTCGATATGCCGGATCGGATCCTTCGGATTGACTGCACTGACCCGAAAATCCATCCCGGTCGGGGTTAGCCAGGTGTTCGTCCAGTGAAAATGCAAGCTATGGCTGGTCTGGGTCACAGCTTCGGCCGTGCGCGACACCGCAACCTCACCCTGCCCGGCCCAGGTACACCCGATGGTTACGCCCCGGGGCCCGGTGTCCGGTACCGTCAGCCCCAGCAGCGCGATCTGGCCGGCAGGCAGGAAGGCAATTCCGCCGTCGGCGGTCTGATCGGCTGCGGGCAGATCAATATAGTGCGCCGGTCCGGTTTCCAGCCAAAAACTGCCGATCGCCAGGTTCGCAAACGCCCGCTGCGTCGAAAAATGCGAAATGCCACCCAGATTGATGCCGATCGCGGTAGGTGGAACCGGTCCCGCGTCCGGGGCACCGACCTGGCCCGCAGGTTCGCCGGCATCGGCCCCGACGGCATGAGCCGCGATGAAAACTGCTGCCGCGTGAAACACATGTCTAAAGCGCATTGCCATGTCCTCGTGAGTAGGGCGATGGGTCAGCGCCGGATAGCCCAGCCGCACCCCAGCGCCGGCGACCAGCACTGCCGCGCACGAGGCGAGCAACGCCAGGATACCAGACCTGGTCACGACGATCCGCGATTGGGCGATGCACTCGCGGGCGCCGTGGGCGTCAATCTGGTGACCAGGGCGTCATAGAAGCCAAACGCCCGTTGCCGCGACGCCACCGACCAGTGCCCGCTGCGAACGAGTTGGCCGACCAGCGGCGCAGCGGCGAAATCGGGGCAGCGATCGTCCAGGCAGTCGCGCAGATCCGTATAGTGGCGGGCGCGAATGTCCACCACCACCAGCCCCTGATAAGGCGCCAGTGCAGATGTCGCGACGATCGATGACATGCCGGCATCGGTCAGCCGGGCGACGCCGTTGGCCGTGTCCAGCCATTGCGGCAAACGCCCCCCCGATTGATAGACCATCGGAAAATAGCCATAGGCAAAGGTGACAGGCTCGGCATAGACGATCGCCGTGGACGGTGGCGAATGCTCTCGCGCGGTTTCGATAACCCGATGCGGGCCATGCACGAACCACGGCGCCTCGACCAGGAAAACCCCGGTGGCAATGGCCGCGCCGGTCAGCAGGGCGCCCGCCGCAACAGCGCGCCCATACCGATCCCACACCGGTAAACCGATCGGCTTGCTGGCGCCCAGCGAAATGATCAGGGCAAATATCGGCAGCAGCCAGATGCTGTAGCTGGGCTTCAGCGCGCTGAAGGTGCTAATCAGAAAGCCCGGCAAAATGGTCGCCGCGCATCCGATGATTGCCACGATCAAGAGCCAGTCCACCGGCTCGGTGCGGCGCTGCCGCGCGCGCTGGGCGACGCCATACGCGGCTGCCAGCAACAACACGGCGCTCGCGGCGAAATACAGCACCGCCGCGACGGGATAGATCAGCAGCGACGGATGACCGAACAGCAAGGGCAGATAATGCAACGTGTCGCCAGGGTACGCCGATGATCCGGCAGCCGAATTCGCGGTCGCGCCGAAAATGAACGGATAAAGCCCTACCAGGCACAGCCCGACGCCCGCTCCGACGATCAGCACGCGCAGCAGCGCCGCGCGATCCTGGCGATGGGCCAGCACCAGCGTGGCAAAAAACGAGCAGGCGGCCACTACGCCGAAAAAGTGGATATAGGACAACACGACACAGCCGCCGCCGAACAGCAGCAACTGGCGCCAGCCGGGCGGTTGCCTGCCGCGCCGCACCAGATTGAGAAACGCCCCCACGAGCGCGCAGGTGACGGCGAAGAACAGCGGATAGCTGCGCAGTTCCACGGCAGCTTCGATCAGTTTCGGCGATAATACCAGGAACGCAGCGCCTATCCCAAGCCAGTGCCGGCCTAATATCCCGATCTCCGTCCATGCCAGCAAGGCCACACCGCAGCCGGCCAGCAGCACATGAAACATCCGGAAGCGCGTCACCGATTCGCCCGCTGCCTCCCACCACAGATGATCGAGCAGATAGGCCAGCGGCGGCATGCGATCGCCGGGCACGCCAAAGCGGTTAGCATGGGCGCCGCCCAGCCAGCCGACCAGTTCGCCGATCGGCAACCGCACCCCGGACAGCTGCGTCGCTTCATCGATCCAGATGTCCTGGACCAGCGCGAACCGGATGCAGGCCAGCACAAAGCAGCCGAGCAGCAGCCCCGCGATCCAGCGGTGCGATGAGGTGATCGGAGCCGAGGACGCCAACTCAAACACCATCTTCGCGGAACCCGGACTCATTTTGTATCCGGGCAGGTACGCCCAGCGCCACGGCCCCTGCCGGCACGTCGATCAATACGACCGCATTGGCGCCGATCCGGGCACCGCGACCGATGCGAATGCGCCCCAGGATCACCGCGCCGGCGCCTAGGTCCACGTCTGCCTCCAGCACGGGCGCTGCGTCGCGTTCGTCCATTCGCCTGATGCCCAGGGTGCAGCCCTGGCGGATCACGCAGCCATCGCCGATCACGCTGGCGCCGTGAATGACGATCCCGCCCTGATGCTCGATGACGACGCGTTGCCCCACCCGCACCGAATACGGCAATTCAATGCCGTAGACATTGCGGCAGTGGCGAAACAGGCAGCGATAGATCAGGCTGAACGGCCCGCGCAGCGCTTTTGGCCGGACGCTCATGCGCCACACCCCAAAGCGATGCACCGCCAGCGCGCGAAAGCCGGGCCGGGTCCAGTCGCAGCCGTTGGCGCGCCAGTCAGCGGCGATCTGCGCAAACAAGCCGGTACCATGGGCCGGGCCGGCGCGGGTCATGCCGCGGTCCGCTTGTATTCGATCAGCGCCGAGCGTTTGCCACCCGTTCGCCCCAGCCAATAGCGGCCGATGCCCAGCGCCTGCGCGGGCTTGGCCACCATCTGAAATGCGGCGATCGTGAACGCCTCGCTCAGCTTGCGCGACCGCCGGCCCTTCGCGGTCAGGCGCAGCAACTGCAAAAAGGGCAGCGCCAGCAAGGCCGCGCCACCACCGACCAGCCAGCGACCCACCCGCCAGCGATCGGCGACGGCGACCCCTGCCGCAAGCAACACGAGCCCTGCCACCGGGACCAGACTCCAGAAAAGCACCCCGCGCGAGCGGCGCCGGTAATCGTCGAAGGCGCCCCCGGCATGGCGCGCGGCGAGTTCGCCATAGGCATGGCCGGAGCGCATGGCCCGCCGCCAGAACTGGCTGAAACGATCGATTGCCGCATCGTGCAGGGTCATCTCCCCGGCCAGGCACCGCAGCCGCCAGCCATTCCTGCGCATGCGCATCGCCAGATCCGGCTCTTCGCCCGCAATCATTTCGTCGGGGTATCCGCCCGCTTCATCCAGCGCATCGGCCCGGATCATGACATCGCCGCCGAAATAGCGCGCCGGTCCCGGCGGCACCGCCCATTCGATGTCGCACAACCAGTTGTACACGCTGGCCGCCGGGGCGATCTCGCGGCGACGGCCAAACACCGCCGCCAGCCCCGGATCGGTATCGAGTGCGGCGCGGGCCTGCGCCAGCCAGCCCGGCTGGAGCATGCAGTCGCCATCGATGAACTGGATGTAACCGCATGGCGGCGGCAATCGCGATCGGCCGGCATTGCGCGCCCGGGCAGCGGTAAAGGGCTGCGTCATGTCCAGTTCCACGACGCGCGCGCCCGCGCGGAGCGCCGCTGCCACACTGTCGTCGGTCGAGCCGGAATCGACATAGATCACCGCGGCTGCCACTGCTCCGCGCCCGACCGAAGCCAGGCAGCGCAGCAGCCGCTCGCCTTCGTTGCGACCGATGACGACCACCCCGATGCCGCTCATTTACCGGGCTTCATCCATGAGGGCAGTCCTCCCATAGGCCCCGAAAATGATTGCGCGGCAGAGCGGCAGTCGCGACGCCGGGCCCATAGGCCATGCTCGATCATGTCGCGCAGCCCCCGTTGCGTCGCGCCTTCCGGCTCGCCGGAAATGACCCGCCGCAAGCGCCACAACAGATCGCCGCTCATCCAGGCCAGGCCCGCTGCCAGCGCATGGGCCCGCCCGCCGGTCAGCGCGAAATAGCGCCTGCGGGCGTCATACCAGTAGCGCGGCATCGGCTTTTCCAGCGGCGTACCCGTTCTGGCATCGCGGATTTGGGTGGCCGCGCCGCCTTCATGGACTACGCGGGCGGCCGGCTCATGCCAGATCGCCCAGCCCCTGGCCCGGAGTCGATACATCAGTTCGGTTTCTTCGAAATAGAGAAAGAACCCGTCATCGAACAAGCCGCTGTGTTCAAGCGCGCTGCTCCTGAACATGACCGAGGCCCCCGTCACCCAGGGCACCGGGCCGGCACGGTCGAGTTCGATCCGGCGGGGCGGTTGCCGCAACAGGTGCTCGACGAAACCGGTTCGGGCGCCCCGGCAGAATTCTCCCCGCAAGCTTGGAAAGTGAAAGGCCGAAGACTGCGCCGAACCATCGTCATGCACCAGCAACCCGCCTACCGCAGCACAGTGCGCTTCCCGATCCAGTATGGCGGCCATGGCTTCCAGCGCACCCGGCAGCACCCTGGCGTCCGGATTGATCAGGGCCACATAGTCGGGCAGCGGCCCGCGCCCGGCCAGGGCCAGCAAGGCCTGGTTATTGGCATAGCCGAAACCGCCGTTGATCGGCAGGGCGAGCAATTCGGCCCAATGCTGCCGGCCCTCAACCGCCGCCGCCAGGATTTTTGCCGACTGGTCATCCGATCCACCGTCCACGACAATAACCCGCAAATCGGAAAATGCGCGCCGCGCCGGTTCCAGCGATCGCATGCATGCAATGGCGAGTTCCGGCGTGCGGTAGTTGACAATGACGACCGAAAGCCGCTTCACAAGATTCATATTCCCACTTATTGCGCCGAACGCCACTTCTTATACCAGCGTCATGAAGCTCCCTGTAACTTTTCCTTGGTTCAAATATTGAAAATTCTGTGCTTTGACAATCGCCCGGAAGCCAGGTGACCGAGATTCTGCACCATGAACCGCGGCAGCCAGGGCAAGTCTCGCCAATCCCGGCGGGCGTGGTGCTGTATGTCGGCTCGCGGCTGCCCGCGCTCTCCGAAACCTTTGTGTATCGCGAAATGCTGGGCCTGCGCTCGCTGGGGCGGCCCACCATCGCGGCCAGCCTGCATGCCCCTCGACGATTTACCGGCGATCCGGAGCTTTCCGCGCTGGCTGCGGAAACATTCGTGATTTACACGCGCGCCAACATGCTGAAACTGCCCCTGACCCTGGCCCGGCACCCGCTCCGGATGCTGGTCGCGATTGGCGAGGCGCTGCGCGCGGATCATCCGTCGCCGGGCAGCCGGCTCAAGCATATCCTGCAGGCCGGGATGGGCATCCAGGCTGCCGGCCAGTTGCAACACCGCCGGATTGCCCATGTCCATGCCCATATGGCCAATGCGCCGACCATGGTGGCGCTGTATCTGGCCCGCAGCCTGGGCGTGCCGTTCAGCTTTACCGGCCATGCCGCGGACCTGTTCGTGCAGCGCGCGGCGCTGGCCTTCAAATTGAACCAGGCCGGTTTCGTCGCCTGCATCAGCCATTGGCACCGGGATTTTTACCGGGCTATCGTCCCGCTGGACGAAGCGCGCCTGCCATTGGTGCGCTGTGCGGTGGCGATTCCGCCCGAAGTCCGGCCCGAACGCCGGGAGCTGGTGGCGGTGGCCCGGCTGGTGCCCAAGAAAGGCATCGACCTGCTGCTGCGCGCCTTTGCCGGCGCCCCGGCCTTGGCCGGCTGGACTTTGCGAGTGCTGGGCGACGGCGACGATCGCGCCAGCCTGGAAAGCCTTGCCGCTGCGTTGCAAGTCACCGACCGGGTGCATTTTTCAGGGGCGCGGCCGCATGCCGATTGCCTCGCCGCGATCAGTACCGCCGGGATCGTCGCCCTGCCTTGCCGCACCGCGACCAACGGTGACAAGGACGGAATTCCGGTTGTCCTGATGGAAGCCATGGCCGCCGCGCGCGCGGTGGTCGCCGGGGA
>CAXTOS010000043.1:0-19812 GCA_964245935.1 uncultured Novosphingobium sp. | reverse complement strand
GGACGACCGGCGCGGCGTGGACGACACCGAGCCGAGCTATGGCAATGGCATGGTCTTCGATCGTGTCGATTTTCGGCGCTATGATTATAGCCGCCGCCGCTTTGGCTATGGCGGCGAGCTGGACTACACGCCCGGCAACGATCACCATTATTATGCGCGGCTCGATATTGCCGGCTATATCGAACGCTCGCTGAAGAACCACTTCTATGCCCAGTTCGACGGCAATCCGTCGCCTGCCGACGCCAGCGGTTATGTCGTCGACAAATTCCAGCCCCAGGTGGATGTGGTGAACCTGCAGGAAACGCACCGCAACACGGTGGCGGCGGCCGGCGGCGAAGACCATTTCGGCGATCTGATTATCGACTACCGCGCCGCCTATTCCCGCGCGACGTATAACGAAGGCTATTATAACGAGGCACGCTTTTTTGGCGCAAAAAATGATGATGGTACCGGCACTTTCTACGGGCGCTACAACAACACGGCGAACCCCGAAAATTTCTCCTACCAGTTCTTCGACGATAAGGCGCTGACCATCCCGTTCGTGTCGACCGACGCCACGCAATACGGCGTCGGCGTCCCGAACGGCGCGGTCAAACTCAGCGCATTTTCCGAACAGGATGTGGATCGGGAATATAGCGGGGTGTTCAATGCCCGCTACCCGCTGACGCTGTTCGGCAGCATCGGGCAGATCAAGGCCGGCATCAGCATCCGCCGTCGCGACAAGGTGGTCAACGATTTCGCCGGCTTTGCCGGTGCCAATGTCAACCTATCCAATTATGCGCAAAGCGTCGGCCCTGACGAAACCTTCTATTTCGGGCGGTATCCGGTGGCTCCCGTTGCCAATTATGCCGCGATCGCCACCCTGGTGCAGACCGGGATACCGGTCCTTTCGCCATCTACAACACGCGATTTCAAGGACAGCGAGAATGTCACCGCGGGTTACGCCATGTACACCGCCGATTACGGCAAGCTCGGCGTTCTTGCCGGGGTGCGCATCGAGGCAACTCATGCAACCTACGGCAATTTCTTCACGAATACCCCAAAGGAGGGCGATCCAACGGTCGGCTTCGTGACCAATAGCAAGAATTATACGAACGTCTTCCCGACCGTCCAGCTCAAATATACCTTCGATAAGAATCTGCTGCTAAGGGCGACTTACTCGACCGGGATCGCGCGACCGGGCTTTACCCAGGCCGGCGGCGATGCCGGTGTTGACTTCACGGCGGCGCCGCGCCCTGTGTATACTATCGGTAACCCAAACCTGAAACCGACGACGGGCAACAACTTCGACATCGATCTGGAGTATTACCTGCCGAACGGCGGCATCATTCAAATTGGATTGTTTGACAAGGAGTTCAAGAACTACATTATCAAGAGCGGGCAAAGCAACGTTACGAACCCGGTCTTTCAGGGCCAGAACGGTGACATCGTGACCTTCGTGAACGAGGATGCTTACGCGCGCGGGATCGAACTGGCCTATCAGCAGAAGTTCACCTTCCTGCCGGGGCTGCTGGGCGGGCTGGGTATGGATGCAAATCTGACGCTGGTGAAATCGCGCTTCCGCGAATATACTGGTGCCACCCCCGGCACCGATCAGTACGGCAGCCTGCCGGGCACTTCGCACGCAACCTGGAACTTGTCGGGCTTCTACGAGCGCGGCCCGGTAAACGTTCGTCTCGCGGCAGAATATGTCAGCTCCAGCCTGTTCGCGCTGCAGGGCGACCAATCCGTCGATACCATCCAGTCCGCCCGGCTGACGCTCGACCTGACCTCCAGCCTGGTCCTGACCAAGAACTACCAGTTGTTCTTTGCCGCCAAAAACCTGCTGGATACGCCGCTGCGGTATACCGACGGCGCCAATGCCCGCACCCAGCAGATCGAATACTATGGCCAAACCTACGAAGGCGGCGTCCGCATCAAGTTCTGATAATTCCCCTCGAAATCCTCCCCCTCTGGGGAGGCGGCTCGCGCAGCGAGACGGAGGGGGGGCGGGCGTAACAGTTGGTCCAACCGGCCCTTCCGTCAGCCCTGAAGGCTGACACTCCCCCAATGGGAAAAAATTGCAGCGGGGCCAAACGGCCTTCGCCAATTCATCCTCCCATATCTCTGAATATTAGAGTCTTTCCGGTTAAGACGGTGCCAGCCCGCTCCCCCGCCCGGCCACCCAAGTCATTGTATAATATGGGTGGCCGGGCGGGGGAGCGGGCTGGCACCGACTCGACGTAAGTCGGAAAAACTTTAATACCTGTCTTGGTGACCCCTACGGGAATTGAACCCGTGTTTCAGCCGTGAGAGGGCCGCGTCCTAACCGCTAGACGAAGGGGCCTGAGCCAGTGCTGCTTACCATACTACGCCCCGGAATCAGCCAGTATTCCGATCCCTGAACACTGATCACCGACCACTGGACCTGGTGACCCCAACGGGAATCGAACCCGTGTTTCAGCCGTGAAAGGGCCGCGTCCTAACCGCTAGACGATGGGGCCAAGCCGGCTGGCGCCGTTGGCAAGGACGCGCGTTTAGGCAAGCGATGCCGGAGGGTCAAGTCCCATGGGCAAATTCGGTTTATGCCAAGGCTGACTGCTATATCATGAGCGCTGATAGCAGGCGCTCATTCACCCTCTCCGTCCGACAGGCAGGGAGGGTGATGGCGTCAATCCACGAAGGCGGCGTCCTCGATGTGCAATTCGGCGACCCGGCGTGACGACCAATCGTCGATTTTCGCGCGGCCCACCAGCCACATCCGGCGATCGCGCGCGCCGTGCAGCAGTGCCTGGCCCAGCGGCTTCTGCGCGGCGCGAAAGGCGATGCCCTTGAAACTGCCCCCGTCACTGCCGCATGCGATCAGCCGGACGTGGTCGGTACCGACCAGATCGGCCTTGACCAGCCGCACCGGGCCAACGGCGAGCCGGGGCGCGGGCCAGCCCATGCCGAACGGTCCAGCGCTGTCGAGCAGTTCGACCAGATCGGGATTGAGCCCGCTTGGTGCGATCGCCAGGTCGAGAGCCAGCTCCTGGCCGGTGCGCGCCGCGGCGATCTGTGCGCCCAGCCGGGCATCGAGCCATTCGCCCAATGCCGCGATCCGGCCCGGCGCGATGGTCACTCCCGCCGCCATCGCGTGACCGCCGCCTGCCACCACCAGGCCCTCGGCGCGGGCGGCGATGATCGCGGCGCCCAGATCGACGCCCGCAATCGAGCGGCCCGAGCCCTTGCCATGACCCTGCTCTTCGGCATCGAGCGCGATGACCAGGGTGGGTTTGCCGGTGGCTTCCTTGATCCGCCCGGCAACGATGCCGATCACGCCGGGGTGCCAACCGCTGCCCGCCAGCACCAGCACGGCGCGGTTATGCTGCCCGGCAATCTGCGCTTCGGCCGCTTCCTGCACGACGGCTTCGATGGCGCGGCGCTCTTCATTGAGCCGTGACAGCTGCGCGGCGATGTCTCGGGCTTCATCGGCATCGCCCGTGATCAGCAGGCGCACGCCCAGGTTTGCTTCGCCGACGCGGCCGCCCGCATTGACCCGGGGGCCCAGCGCAAAGCCCAGGTCGCTGCAACTGGGCGGGCGACCCAGGCGGCTGACGTCGATCAGCGCCGCCATGCCGATATTGGCGCGCCGTGCCATCACTTTCAGCCCCTGCGCCACCAGCGCCCGGTTGAGGCCGTGCAACGCCGCCACATCGGCCACCGTGCCCAGCGCCACCAGATCGAGCAGCGAAAACAGATCGGGCTCGGCGCGGGCCGCAAACCAGCCATTGCGGCGCAGCGTGCGCACCGTGGCCACCGCCAGCAGGAACGCCACGCCTACCGCCGCCAGATGACCATGCGCCGCGCCGATATCGCTTTCATCCAGGCGGTTGGGATTGACCATCGCCGCCGCCAGCGGCAGTTCTTCGGCGCATTTGTGATGATCGACGACGATCACGTCGACCCCGGCGGCATGGGCCATGGCCAGCGCTTCATGCGCCATGGCGCCGCAATCCACGGTCACGATCAGGCTGCTGCCTTCCTCCGCGATCCGCACCAGCGCCGCGCCGCCCGGGCCGTAGCCTTCGAGCAACCGATCGGGTATATAATGCCGCGCATCATGCCCCAGCATCCGCAGCAGGCGAATGAGCAACGCGGCGCTGGTCGCGCCATCGACGTCATAGTCGCCAAAGATAGTGATCGCTTCCCGCGCGAGCACGGCCTGGGCCAGCCGATCGGCGGCGGCATCCATGTCGCGAAATTCGGACGGATCGGGCAGGAACGCGCGCAGTGACGGGTTGCGGTGCCGCTCCAGATCGTGGGCTGCTACCCCGCGCGAAAGGAACAATTGGGTGACAAGGTCATTTTCGAGGGTTGGACCGCTCGCCGTGTCCGGGCTGGCCTGGCCCCCGATATCCATGTTGCCACCACGCCAGCGCCAGCTTCGGCCGGACAGCGACTGGTCAATGCCCAGGATCGATATCGCGCGTGATGTCATGCCGCTGACTAGCCGATCGGGGTTCCCCGGCAAAGGCTTGATTGGGCAGTTGTCCCCACCCCAGCGTCCGGTCGGGGGAGGGGCGCGCGCATGAGCGGTCCGGTCACGCTGGCGATCGTCTGGCACAGCCGCACCGGCGCCGCGCAAGCCATGGCCGGGGCTGCCGCCCAGGGCGCAATCGCTGCGGCGCGCGAGGATGGCGATCGCGGAGCAGCGGCGCGGGCCGATTTGCTGCGCGCTGACGATGCAACGCCGGACCTGTTGCTGGGCGCCGCGGGCTATCTGTTCGTATGCCCGGAAAATCTCGGGACGATGTCCGGGATCATGAAGGAGATGTTCGACCGGGCCTATTATCCGCTGCTCGGGCAAGTCGAGGGACGCCCCTATGCCACCATGATCGCGGCGGGATCGGACGGGCACGGCGCACAGGCGCAAATCGACCGGATCGTCACCGGCTGGCGACTGCGCCGCGTGGCCGACCCGCTGATCGCCGGTCTGGCGGCACAAAGCCCACAGGCGATCCTGGCGCGCAAGACCGTCCCGGCAGATGTCCTCAGCCGCTGCCGTGACCTCGGTTCGGCGATGATGTCCGGCATGGCGTTGGGAATTTTTTAACTACTTGGCGCCAATGCATTGATCGGGCGAGCATTTTGTCCCGAACATGCGGAACTGTTGCAACCGTGCGAACGATCGATCGAGTTCATTGCAGCCGGATTATGCCCATTTCGACTCATTTCTATGCGCAGAACTACCAATAGTGTGCAAAAACGGCGTCAGTTGAAAAGCATGAGCACTCATTTGAACGCCAAACTGGTCACACCCTGGGAAGCTCGGTCCGAATCCCGGCTGTCGCTGATGTTTGGGCCGGGCCAGCGCCCGTCGGCTGCCGATATAGTGCATTTGTCGCGGTCGGGTCGGAAATCCGCGCGGGCGGCGGGCGCGCCCGGCTTTGCGGTCAGCCATCGGCCGGAACCGGCGGACTGGCTGGAACTGCTGGCCGGGGGCATGACCTTCGACCTGGTGGGGCTGGCCCCGGCCGCAGCCGCGCCGATGCCCGCGACGGCCCATTTCTATGGGTTTCCCGACGCGACCTGCGCCTTGGCGGCAGAAGCCATTACCCTGATGCCCGGCGACCATCTGCGGGGCGGGCAGAATCTGCTGCCGGTGATCCGCACCATGGCCGGGCTGGCGGCGCGACTTGCGGCGCTGGTCGATGTTACCGCCGTAGTCTGGCACCCGGCACGCTGTGCCATGGCCCCTGTACCCTTTGCCGCGGCAATCGCCCGCTGGCTGACCGGCGGCGCGTTCCCGGCATTGGGCTTGACCGCACTGGTTCGGGAGGACGACGGTGCTATTCGTAGCGAGGGGCTGGCGTTCTTCACTGGCCAGGAATTGTATATCGAGCCGCTTATCGGTAAAAATACGGCAGAAAACGCCAAAATTGCGACACGTCTAATTAACCAATTGGTAGGAAGTGACCCCATAGACCAGCCGTTCGAGACCACAGGGCCGAACGGCGAGTACCTCTCCGTCGTGCCATCGCGCAACGATGGATATTTAAGGGTATGGCGCAGAACCTGATCGAACGGTGTTTTGTTGAAGACGATGTTGCCCGGATTTTTATCAAGCCGGGAAAATCCACAGGTTCTGCCGCAGATTTGCGCAGGTCGCGGCAAGTCAAGTGGCCTCCGCTGCCGTTCCGTTCGGTCAATCTGCCCGACCGGTCCGGCTACGATCCCGGCCTGCAGCGCCATCATCTGCTGCCACGGCAATTGCTGTCGAAGCGTTGCTTTGGCGCGCTGTTCGAAAAGATCGGCCAGGAATGGCCCGGTCTCAATGATTTCCGCAGCAATGGCATGTTGTTGCCGTGCAGCAACGCCGCCGCGCTGCAGATGGGCCTGCCGCTCCATCGCGGTCCGCACCGTGATTACAACGCGATGGTGATCGAGCGCGTCGGGCAGGTCGAAGCGCATTGGTCCACTGCGCGGCTGGGGGCCCCGCAAGCGGCGCACCGCGATGCCATCGGCCGCCTGCAGCTGTTGCAGCAGGCGTTGCGCCGGCGTCTGCTCGATCCGGGCCGCAAGCGGCTGGCGCTCAATCGCCACGATCCGCTGGGGCATCTGGTGGATTTCACGCACATCGATGCGATGGTCGATGGGCTATGGGCGGCAAGCAGTCCCTATGCCGCAGAGCCGGCATTCCTCGCCGATCAGGCTTCGACCTTTACATCGGCGATACCGCTGAACAATTTCGATCGCGCGGCCAGTCCGGTCTGGGCCTGACCATACTCCTCGGCCAGGCGCGCAACCCGTGCCGCGACCGGCACAACCTCGGCAATTGCGCCGATGCCCTGGCCGGCGCCCCAGATATCCTTCCACGCCTTGGCTGCGCCGATGCCGTCCGAGCCGAAATCCATGCGCGAGGGCTCGCCTTGCGGCAGATGGTCGGGGTCGAAACCCGCCGCGACGATCGAGGGCCGCAGATAATTGCCGTGAACCCCGGTAAACAGATTGCTGTAGACAATATCCGACGCACCGTTCCGGGCGATCGCCTGCTTGTAACCAGGCACAGCATTGGCTTCGTCAGTGGCGATCCAGGCACTGCCGATGTACGCGAAATCGGCACCCATGGCCTGCGCGGCCAGGATCGATCTGCCGCATGCTATCGCGCCCGACAGCGCCACCAGCCCGCCGAACCAGCTGCGAATTTCCTGGATCAGCGCAAACGGCGATTGAACGCCGGCATGCCCGCCGGCCCCGGCCGCCACCGCGATCAGGCCATCGGCGCCCTTGTCGATCGCCTTGTGCGCATAGCGGTTGTGGATGACGTCATGCAGCACGATCCCGCCCCAGTCGTGTACCGCCGCGTTGACCTCGGGCTGCGCACCAAGCGAGGTGATGACCAGCCGAACACCATGCTTTTCGCACAGCGCCAGATCTTCCTGCAGCCGGTTGTTGGTGCGATGAACGATCAGGTTGACTGCGAAGGGCGCCGCCGGAGCCTCGGGATGCCGGCGGTCATGCGCGGCCAGTTCTTGGGCGATGCGGTGCAGCCAATCGTCCAGTTGCGCGGCAGGGCGGGCATTCAATGCCGGAAAACTGCCGACAATGCCCGCCTTGCATTGCGCGATGACCAGTTCCGGGCCCGAGACGATGAACATCGGCGCGGCAATGACCGGCAGGCGGAGATTGCCGAACGGCGCCGGCAGGACGGTAAGGGGCATGCAATGATCCCGGCACGAGAAGACGATCACCCGGTCGCTGGCGTGATGACCAAAAGTGGGTCTAGGCGGAATGCATGGTGCTGCCAATCGGATTGCCGCAGGATACGGCCGTCAGCTTCCAGCCGTGTTCGTTGAAAAAATGCCTCCCTGTCTCCAGGAAGGCACTATGATTGCAACCGATCAAGCCAACCGCTGACTTTTGTCAGCACCGTTCAAGCAAAAACCAACCGCGGTCCTGGCCGCTGCATCAGTTGGATATCGGACGCTGACCAGAAGGCGTATCGTCGTGCGACGTCAAGGCGTAGATAAGGCCTGCCGTCGTCCCGGCACCGATAAGAAACACGGGGATCAAGTCGCGATGGCAGCGAGACCTTTTATCGTCCCATTGCCAGTGATGTTCATCGCACGCGCGCTTGTCCGTATGATCCCATTCGCCGTTCCTGGGCGAGGCATCGGACATGCGGTTGACTCCATGAAACTTGCCGGAAGCCGGATTCATCGTCGCCACGACCAGATGGTCATTCGGCAATGATTGCGCGGAGCGGGTCTCGCTGGGTACGCCAACTCCGGCAGCTGCGAGACTGGTCGCGGCAAGCACGCTGAAAAGCACAGTGGTCATCGAATCAAGCTCCGATAAGTATAAACGCCTGTTTAGCAGGCATCTGTAGACGAGTCCAGCCGAATCAGGCAACGGCGGGCCTGATCTTCCGCGCACGGGCTGATTTTTTCGGCGGAATTGATTTTGGGGAATCGTGCAATGAGCTTAAAAAAATACGCCGTTCGATTGGAGCGAGCCTGGAATATCCTGCGTGTCCAGGGGGTGCGCCGGTTTACTGCCGCTGGCACAGGCTTTGTCCGGTCGAGACTGGGTCGACCTTCATCAGTTCAAGCCAATTATCTCGAAAACAAAGAACGCGCAGACAGCAAGTTCGATGCAGAAGCCGGTGTCGTGACAGGCGGCATCCAATATTTGCATGACCTGACAATCGATAGTGACAATGCCCGTTTCGGCAACAATCACATCGCGATCGATCCCGCCGAATTCGAGCAAGCCATGGCGAGTGTCGATATTGATTTGCAATCCGCGATTTTCGTCGATTTTGGATCGGGCATGGGGCGGGCCCTGATCATGGCTGCCGGGTATCCCTTCCGGCAGATAATCGGCGTGGAATTTGCTCGGGAGTTGCATGAGGTATGCGTCGTCAACCTCCAGCGCGTGTTTCCGACTTCGAGCGAGGACGATCGTATCACGGCAATACTTGGCGATGCGGCGGACTTCGAATATCCCGCTCAACCGCTGGTATTGTATCTATTCAATCCGTTCGATGCGCCGGTGATGGCGGCCGTAGCGCGAAATGCCTTTGCGTCATGGCAAGCCAATCCCCGCCCCATCCGCGTCGTCTATCTCAATCCGGTGTTCGCGCGCGAATGGACCAATGCGGGATGGGTGCTGCTGGAGGAGGGTATTGGCCGGGTCATTTTTGGTCCGCCTTCCCGTTGATTGCGATCCAGCGTCGATGCACACAACAACCCGCCTGTCAGTTGTCGCATGGTCGGGGGCAACACCGGTTGCCCCCGATTTTTGGCGACGCTTCAGATTGTCGCCAGGCTTGGCACGGCATCCGTTTCGCGGCGCGTGCGCAGGGCGAAGCCGACGATGGCAAAGCCGGCAAGCATCATGGCCCACGACGAGATTTCAGGAACGGTGGCATTAGCGGGCAGCGCGCCATTGTAGAGATTGTCGTTATGCAACTCTCCGCCACCGGTAAAGTTGGCTGCAAACACCGATCCGGCGATGTACCCGCTCTGGATGCCCAGGGTCGCCGTGGGCGCAAGGACCGAGGTTTTCCAGTTGCCGAGACTGACGCTGGTGGCATCGGTGAAGTTGAAAATTGCATTCCGTTGAGCGTTGTTGAAATTGGTGCTGCTATTTTCCGAATAGTTACCAGTGACGTTCACGATGAAGCCGGTCACGCCGTTGCCGCCGGTGAAGCTGATCGACGCGTTCTGCAGATTGGCAAGATATGAGGCGGCAATGTCGAACACCACCAGCCCCGTCGCGCTGTTGGCGTTGAAATTGCCATTGTTGATAGTGGCGCCGACAGTCGGGGCCAATGCACCGAGTTGGGTCGAAAGCTTGGTCAGCGGTGTAGTATAGTCGGTCAGCGCGTTGGGCACTGTTTTATTCTGGGTGCTGCCATTGAAATTAACGCCCGTAGGGGTGCCCGTGTAATACAGGACTGCCTTGCTACTATCGATGTTGACGTTGTTGCCGCCCAGGCTGCCATATAGATAGATCGACGGGTTGGTCGGCACGTTGTTGTTGAAGAACGTCGCGCCATTCAGGACCCCGCCGATCACGGCCGAACCCTCGATGTCCTGCTGAGTCGAGACATTGCCCCCGGAAATCAGGTTGAAACTCGACAGGAGCTGTTGCGCGGTAAACGAAGTCGCCTGTGCTGTACCGGCGGTTGCCGCCAGCGTCAGGCCCATGGCCATTCCGGTAAATCTGGTCAGCCTGTTGATATTGTTAAGCTTCATTACGTACCCCTTGTTTTATCGCGCGAGGCGAGCTGCTGCGCAGCAAAATACCTGCGGCCAGCCGCATACGCAGCAAGGATTCCCGTAGATCAATTTTATCCGAAATAAAATGCAGTGAATTACAATTTTTTAATATAGACTGTGCAAGCTTCGAGTTTTGTTGACCGTTTTTTTCAAGTTCGGTCGAGCGGCAAAACAAATTTGTTGATCTTGTTGTACAAAATTTCCGACAGTTCTGTTTAGTTAATGATGCCGGATGCCGTCGGTCCGCAGCGCCAATTGATTCTCTACCTTTTAGATAGGGAGCAAGGTATAACTACGGCTTGTTTAATGGCCTTGCGGTCGAATCTGCTCCACAGGCGCTGGATGCGGGTGGTTTTGTCCCGCTTCCTTCGGCACCAAGCCAGGAAACGAAAAAATCCGGTCCTTGAGCGGTCCGGCTAATCGCTTGCTCCAACAGATGGCCGGACCCCCGGGTTGAGCCCGGGGCGACGAACTGCCAAGTCAGCGCCCAGGCAAGTGCCGGTGCTTCAGGCTGCCAGCGGGAACGGCGCGATCTCGCCCGACAAATACAGCTTCTTCGCCTTGGCACGGCTCAGCTTGCCCGACGATGTCCGCGGCAGGGTGCGCGGCGGGACCAGTTCGACCACGCAGTTCATGCCGGTGACCGAGCGCACCTTGTCGCGGATCGCCTCGTGCAGGCGCAGGCGCTCGGTGGGGTCGGACACCCGGCAATGCACCAGCACGGCGGCGGTTTCCTCGCCCGCATCGGTTTCGATCGCAAAGGCGGCGATGTCACCCTGGTGGAAACCGGGCAATTGTTCGACCGCCCATTCGATGTCCTGAGGCCAGTGGTTCTTGCCGTTGACGATGATCATGTCCTTGGCCCGGCCGACGATGAACAGATAGCCATCGACCATGTACCCCATGTCACCGGTATCGAGCCAGCCATCGACCAGGCATTCGGCGGTGTTTTCGGGGTCGCGGAAATAGGAATGCATGATGCTGGGGCCCTTGCACCATACCTTTCCAATGTGATGATCGGGGAGCGAAGCTACCCCAACGCCGTCATCCCGCCCACGGATTTCCACCAACATGTCGCGCAGCGGCTTGCCGCAATTGACGATCGCCCGGTACCGCGCCGGGCGCGACAGATCCCGCGGGGATCCCGACAAGCGCTCTTCCTCGACCAGTTCGACCCGGATGCCTTCGCCCGGCGGCATCAGCGTCACCGCCAGCGTCGCCTCGGCCAGGCCATAGCTGGGCAGGAACGCCCTGGCCTTGAAGCCGGAATCGGCAAAGGCATTGACGAAGCCCTGCATCACATCGGGACGGATCATGTCGGCACCATTGCCGGCAATGCGCCAGCGTGACAGGTCGAACCGCTCGGCCACCTGGGTCTGGCTGGAAATGCGGCGCGCGCAGATGTCATAGCCGAAGCTGGGCGAATAGCTCACCGAATTGCCGGGATTGCGGCTGATCAGGTCGAGCCATGCCAGCGGCCGCCGCGCAAAATCCTCGGTCCGCAGATAATCGACCGATATCTGGTTTCCGATGACCGACAGGAAGCAGCCGACCAGCCCCATGTCGTGATACCACGGCAGCCAGCTGATGCAGCGGTCGCCATCGACCAGCTCCATGCCATGGCCGTGCCCGGCCAGATTGTTGAGCAATGCCCGGTGGGTGACGGCGACGCCATGCGGAAAACGCGTCGAACCGCTGGAATATTGCAGATAGCAGATGTCGTCGGGGCTGAGCCCGGGAAAGTCGCAGTCGCCATCGGGGCGTTCGGCAAACGTCGCCCAATCCATGCTGTCGCAGCCGTGCCGGGCCGCAGCCGCAGCCGCCATGTCGGCGAGTCCGCCGGGGTACAGCAGCAGCGCCGGATCGCTGCTGTCCAGCTGGTTGGCCAGCTGATCGATGTAATTTTCCTTGCCGCCAAAGCTGGTCGGCAGCGGCAGCGGCACCGGCCAGGCGCCGGCATAGATCGCGCCGCAAAACAGGGCTGCGAATTCCGGGCCGGTTTCCGCCACCAGCGCCACCCGCATGCCCGGCGCGACGCCAAAGGCGATCAGCCGCCGGGCCATCGCCAGCGCGTCGCGGCGCATTTCCGCAAAGGGGTAGGCGTGGATGAGATTGCCGCGCGGATCATGGAAATTCAGCCCGCGTTTGCCCCGGGCTGCATAGTCGATGGCATCGGCAAAGGTGGCAAAGTCGGAATAGCGGCGCGGCAATTCGCACAGATTGGGCGTGGCAACCAGTGTTTTGACCCGGTTCGGCGGCAGCAGCGTGGCGGTGTCTGTCATGTTCTGATCCACTATTCTCAGGCAACCTCGGCCGGGGCCTTTGCATTCAGTCAATTCGCCAGGCAAAATCGCATGATCGCAAATCAGATCGAACCGCAAAATTGCCCGACATCGTCCCATTAACTCTATTCTCTCCCCAATTGCCCGACACTGTGGCACGATTAAGGCCGATGCAAAGCTTCCGCCCGAAAAAATCCTTCCCCGGTTCCCGCGCGCGCCCGGCTCAGGCGCCGATCGACGCGGCTCGCCTCAATACGCTGGCATTGGGGTACGTTGCCCGCTTTGCCACCAGTGCAGGCAAGCTGGAGGCCTATCTGTTGCGCAAGCTGAGGGGGCCGCCGGGCGTCGCGTGGCAGCGGCAGGACGACGATTCCGACAGCGAAATGCCCGACATGCGCGGCGAAGTGACTGCGCTGATCGCGCGCTTCGTCGAGGCGGGCTATGTCGACGATCAGGCTTTTGCGAGCGCGCGATCGGGCGGGCTCCAGCGGCGCGGCTATGGCCGCCGCCATATTTCGCAAGCGCTGGGGCAGGCGGGAATCGCTGCCGAGGTCGTGGCCGGGGTGCTGCCGGGCGAGCAGGCCGGGCGCCAGGCCGCGCTGGCGCTGGCGCGCAAGCGCCGGCTGGGGCCGTTCGGGGCGAAACCGCTCGACCGGCCGGCGCGCGAAAAGCAGATCGCGACGCTGCTGCGCGCCGGTCACCCGCTGGACAGCGCGCGCAAACTGGTCGATGCGACCAGCGTGGAAGCAGCCGAGGCATGGGCTGCTCCGGACGACGAGGAGGATGTGTGTTGACCATTAAGCGATTGCTGAACGGCGGCGCTGCCGCCCTGATGGTGCTGACCTTGGCGCTGACCGCCTGTTCGTCGCAGGCGCGCAGCGGCGCCGATACGCCGGCACCTCCCGCCGCCCGGACCCCGGCGCGGCACCCGCTATCGGGCCTGCCGGTGATCGACCTGACGATCGCTCACGACCGCCGGCAGCATCATATAAGGGTGGAAGTCGCCGCCTCGCCCGAGGAGCAGGAAAAGGGCCTGATGTTCCGCACCGCCATGGCGCCGGACGAGGGCATGATCTTTCCGATGCCCAGCGGGCGCCCGGCGAGCTTCTGGATGAAGAACACGGTGATCCCGCTGGATATCGTGTTCATCGGCCTGGATGGCCGCATCACCAATATCGCCGCCAATGCCAGGCCCTACGATCTGACCCCGTTGCTCTCGGTCGGGATGGTCAGGGGCGTGCTGGAACTCAATGGTGGCCGCGCGGCGCAACTCGGCATCGGCCCGGGTGATACGGTGAAGTGGCGGAATCCGTGATTTTGCCAGCCGGGGTGTTTCCCCCGCTGCGAAAATGATTTAGGCGCTTCGATCATGGGTATTCTCGGCAAGATTTTCACCTGGTGGGACGGCGCCACGATTGGCACCCTGCTGAATTCGGCACGGACCGGCGAACAGGTCGGCACCGATCATCAAGGCAACAGCTATTACCGCGCGGGCAAGCGTCAGGCGGCGGATGGCCCGTTTCCGGGGCGGGAGCGGCGCTGGGTGATCTACAACGGCGCCAATGACGCCAGCCGCGTGCCGCCCGAATGGCATGGCTGGCTGCATGGCAGCTTCGACGGCGTGCCCGAAAGCAACCTTCCGCCGGCCCGCATCTGGGAGGTGGAGTTTACCCCCAATGCCACCGGCACGCGCGAAGCCTATCGGCCGCAGGGTGCGCTGGAACGCGGCGGCCATCGCGCGCCCGCTACGGGCGATTACGAAGCCTGGTCACCGGACGCCTGAATAATGCGCCGGTTGTGGCAAATCGGCCTGGCGGCAGCGATGATCGCCGGATTGGCCGCGTGCCACAATCAAGGCGCGCAGGCGCCCGACGCGCAAGCCACCGACGTGCCCAGGGCAGTCGCCAGCAGCGGGCCGGCGCGCGGGATCATCGAAAGCCAGTATGGCACGCCGGTCAAGGATCGCGTCGCCACGCTCGGTTTTCTCAACAAGCGCAACAATGAGACCCAGGATCTGGTGATGAAGACCGGCGAATCGCGCCGGATCGGCAATGTCGTCGTCAAGCTGTCGACTTGCGAAAAGACCCTGCCGTGGGAGCAGCCGCCCGAAACCGGAGCGTTCGTGCAGGTATTCGTCGAGCAGCGTAACCAGATCAGCGAGCCGCTGACCTGGCGCACGGTGTTTTCCGGCTGGTTGTTCAGGAATTCGCCATCGCTCAACGTGGTCGAGCATCCCATCTATGATGTCTGGGTAAAGGACTGCGCGATGAAATTCCCTGGTGAGGAGGAAGCGCCGCAGGACTTCGTCCGGTCGAGCAAACCGGCGAATGCCTCGGGCAAGGGCAAGGGCGCTGCCGACAGCACCGACACGGCCGCCGCGCCCTCCGCTGCGCCCGATACGCCGCCGCCCGCTGCGGCACCGGCGCCGGATACGGCCGACGGCGGCGACGCGAATACCGGACGCTGAGGCGCTGCCTGGGCGTCGGCCAGCAGGCGCAGATAGTGCTTCTGGCTGATTTCGACCGCGCCCAGCGAGGCCAGGTGCCCGGTGATGAACTGGCAGTCGAGCAGGCAAGCGCCACCTACCCGCAGCGCCGCCACCAGCCAGGCCAGCGCCACCTTTGACGCATCCGTTGCACGCGAAAACATGCTTTCACCGCAAAATACCCGCTCGAACCCCACGCCGTAAAGCCCGCCCGCCAGTTCCGGCAGGCCATCGCCACCGGGGTGCCAGACCTCGATCGAATGCGCCTGGCCGGCGTCATGCAACGCACGATAGCTGGCCGCGATCCGCTCGCTGATCCAGGTTTCACCGCCCTCCGATTTGCGTGGCGCGGCGCAGGCGGCGATGACCTCGCCAAAGGCGGCATCGCAAGTGACGGTAAAGCGCCCGCGCCGCAGCGTGCGGGCCAGCGAATGCGAACAGCGAAAGCCATCGAGCGGCAGGATCGCCCGGCGCTTGGGCTCCACCCAGTAGACGTCGCGATCGCCGCGCGAATCGGACATCGGGAAAATCCCGCTACGATAGGCCAGCATCAACAACTGCGGCTCGATGATCGGGGGCGGGGTGAACGGCTGCACCGGTGCATCATACCACTTGCGATGTTGGTGCGGGAGAGGGTGATACCCGATAGGCAGGCGTCCCCCTCCCGCCTGCGGGAGGGGCCAGGGGTGGGCTCTTTCTCGGATGCCAAGCCAGGAAGCAAGTGCCCACATCTGCTCCCCTCCCGCAGGCGGGAGGGGAGCAGATGTGGGGCTGGCAGGCTTGGCAAGATCGTACCTTGCCATCGGCGCTACCAGTGACTAGAGGCAGCCGGCCCGCAGGAGTGTAGCTCAGTTGGTAGAGCATCGGTCTCCAAAACCGAGGGCCGTGGGTTCGAGTCCCCCCACTCCTGCCAGTATCTCGCCGTTTTCGTGATTTGACGACCAAACCGGGCGCCGCGTCTTGCCAAATCTCCTGCCGCAGCGCGCGTTCGATCGTCCGACACTATGGCTGGGCATCGTGCTGGCGCTGGCCGCGTGCCTCCCGGTGCTGGTGGCCCGCTATCCGCAAATGAGCGATTATCCCGCGCATCTGGCGCGCTATTATGTCATGCTCGATGCCGGCCGCAGCCCGGCGCTGGCGCATTGGTACAGCTTTCGCTGGGAATGGACCGGCAACGTCGGGGTGGATCTGCTGATCCGGCCGTTCGCCGCGATCTTCGGCGTGGAACAGGGCGGGCGGGTCATGGCCGGGCTGATCCCGCCGCTGACCGGGCTGGGGATACTGGCCGTGGAATACAGCTTGCGCGGCCGGATAACCCCCGCCAGCTTCCTCGCCTTTGCCTTCATCTGGTCGCCGATGATGCTGATCGGACTGCTTAATTTCACGCTGGGGCTGGCGCTGGCGCTGCTGGCCTTTGCGCTGTGGGTGCGGTTGGGGAGTGGCTGGTGGCGTGCGGCGCTGTTTCTCCCGATCGGACTGGTGGTATGGCTGTGCCATCTCTCGGCGTGGGGCGTGTTGGGCGTGCTGGTGTGCGGCTACCAATGGCGCGTGCGCGGGCTGCGCTCGGCGGTCATCGCCCCCTGGCCGCTGCTGCTGCCGCTGCTGCCGATGTTGGCGGGCCCGATCGTGCAGGGGGGAGGGACCAGCGCCGCCTTTTCCTATGGCTCGTTCGTGTGGCTCTACAAAAGCGCGATCTGGGAGCATGCCATGCGCGACAGCGCGTATGGGGTCGACATGCCCAGCCTGGTGCTGGTGGCAGTGCTGATCGCGGCAGCGGTCGGGTTCCAGCGCTTCGACTGGCGGCTGGGCGCGGCGGCGCTGCTCATGCTGGTGCTGTCGCTGGCGCTGCCACGCCATGTTTCGGGCGGGGACTATGCCGATTTCCGGATGATTTCGACCGGGCTGATGATCGGCTGCCTGGGCATGGACTGGCACTGGCCGCGCTGGGCGCGATGGACCGCGCCGCTGCTCTACTCCGGTCGGCTGGCGATCACCACGCTGAGCTGGCAAGCCGATTCGGCCGAAACCGCGACCCTGTTGCAGGCGCTCGACCATGTGCCCCACGGCGCCAATGTCGCCAGCGCCGTGCTAGTGCAGGCCGAGCAATGGTCGCTCAACCATTTCGAACATATCGGCTGCTACGCCGTGCTGCGCCGCGACGCGATGGTGAACGCCAATTTCGCCGTGCCCCATGTCCACATGCTGCATCTGCGCCAGGGCGGCTATGCCGATCCGTCGCACCGCATCCGGCAGGGCAGCGCCGCGCCAGTTGAGCTTGCGCACTTCGCGCCCGCCGCGAAAGCCGATTACCTGTGGTATGTCGGGGCCAGAGGGCCGGCCAGCCTGCCCGCCGGCGCGCAAGTGATCTGGCGTGTCCGGGCAGGCGATCAGGTCAGCCTGCTGGCACGGCTTGCAAATTCCGTGCAGGGCCATTAGACGCTCCCATATTCCGACATCGGAGAAATTCAGCCCCTTCCGGTCTCGACCGGGACGGCGAAGAACCGATCGCGGAGCAGTTTAGGAATTTGCATAATGGACGACAAATCGGTCAGCCGCACCTCCCCTGGCGAGTTCATCAACCAGGTCAAGGCCGAGGCCAACAAGGTCGTCTGGCCAACCCGTCAGGAAACCGTCACTACCGCGATTTTCGTGGCACTGCTGATGGTCGTGCTGGCGCTGTTCTTCCTGGGTGTGGACTCGGTGTTCGGCGCGCTGGTCAAATGGCTGCTGTCGCTCGCCTGATCCTTCTTTTTTCCAAGCCTGAACAATAACAAGAGAGACGCATGGCCCGCTGGTATATTATCCACGCTTACTCCGGCTTTGAAAACAAGGTCCGCGAATCGATCCTGCACGAGGCCGAGCGCAAGGGCCTGTCGCAACTGGTCGAGCAGGTCGAAGTCCCCGCCGAACAGATCACCGAGGTCAAGCGCGGCAAGAAGATCCAGGTCGAACGCAAGACCATGCCCGGCTACGTGCTGGCCAAGCTCACCCTGAACGACGACGTCTATCACCTTGTGAAGAACACCGCCAAAGTCACCGGCTTCCTCGGCCCCAACGGCAAGCCGCAAGCCATCAGCGAAGCCGACGCCGCGCGCTATTTCGGCGCCCGCGAACAAGCCGCCACCCAGGTCAAGAAACACGTCACCGTCGATTACGAGATCGGCGACGCGGTCAAGGTGCTGGACGGGCCCTTCGCCAGCTTCAACGGCATCGTCGAGGAACTCGATTTCGACAAAAGTCGCGTCAAGGTGTCGGTGTCGATCTTCGGCCGCGCGACGCCGGTGGAGTTGGACTTCGAGCATGTCGAGCGCGCGAAGTAAGAGTGCTGGCACGCCGAAGTGTACGTCTCTAAACTCCCCTCCCGCCTGCGGGAGGGGCCGGGGGTGGGCATTCCTCTACGTAGCGCCTATTTTGCTTTCCCATAGATCAGGCAGTCGCCATTCCCGCGCGCCATAATGCACCGACGCACCGGCGGCGCAGTTTTCGGGAATGCCGAAGCGGGTGGAGCCCCCTGCTCTGGCGAGCGCGCCGATGCCGTCGATGAGGCCGCAGCCGTGTCCTGTTGGGACAGAATAGTCCAGCTTTCCCCGCGACGTTGGAGAAGCTGGGTTTCAAAGCCATGCTGCTCTCCGGCCTGCAATCCGGTGTCGATGGCCCGCGCGCCCTCCATCGACCAACTTAAGGCGACCAATACCAATTCGCCTGTCAGATTCCGAATGCGCACCTCTGACAGCCGTAGTTGAGAGCGGGCATAAACGAACTTGAAGCCGTCGCCTAAATCGCGCGCGGCCTCCGCCTGGCCAGTCCAATTCCACCCCTGCGATGTGACGATTTCGGCGTTCTTGTCAAATGCCGCCGTATAGTCCTCTGCGTCATGGGCATTCCACGCCCGCTGCTGCGCAGCCTCGAACTGGTCGATCGACTGGTCTGCCGCAATGGCTGCTTCCGAAGCCAGCAGCGTTGCAGCCAAGGCAACCAAGAAGCAGGTCGCGCTGAAGAACTTGCGCAAGATTTTCGTCCTTTCACTGCCGAGTGCGAACTGGCGCCTTTTGGCGCGGCGAACATCGACGATAGCGCAGTGGTTGCTTCTTTTGGGGGAATGGTCAATCGCCTTCGCGCGATCGGATATCCCAGCTAGTCAGGGCATCTGACGGTAGAGCAACATGCGACCCATGGAAACCAGGTGCCCGATCAAAATCCACGTCGCCGATGTTCCGCCTGCGCGTTTAAAATATCCGGCCGAGATCGCGCATACCTTCGACAATCGCCATGATCTCAACTATATCTGCCGCTTCCCGATATTGATACAGTACGAGATAGGAGCCATGAACGAGCGCCTTGGCACCTGGCCGAATTTCATCGCGCGCCGCGCCGATTTCCGGATAAGTCCGCAGCCGCTCGATCTTCGCATCAAGCGCGAGGAGCAAACGATCGGCTGCATCCTCATCGTCGAGCGCGACATAGCGCCAGATCCGCTTGAAATCTTCCCGTGCCCGCTCCGATACGACGATATCAGTCATGCCCGCCCATGGCTGCCCGTTCCGCTCTGGCCTCAATGATTATCGCTTTCATGTCGAGCGGTCCGGCAATGCCACTCGCCTTGCCGGCATCCCAGGCGTGGCGGAGCGCTGCCAATTCTTCCCGCCGAAATTCCCTGCGATCACTCCATAAACGCATTGCGTCGCGAACCACTTCGCTGGTCGAAGCGTAATCGCCAGTAGCAACCGCCGCCCTGATCTTTGCGGCCATCGGCTCAGGGACAACGACAGTCATCCGTTCGATGTTAGACATAATGGCT
>CAXTOS010000042.1:0-19824 GCA_964245935.1 uncultured Novosphingobium sp. | reverse complement strand
GAGCCGCTGGCGGTTCGTCGCGCATCCGGCAATATTGGGCGCTCGGGCAAATTTGGGCAAGTGCTCCACGCATGAACGCCCATATTGCCCGATCCGCGCATATCCGTTGAAAACTCCGGCCTATCCGCTAAACACCGCCCGGATTTGCTGCGCCATCAGGGTATCATGCCCGGTCGACGCCAAACCATGATGATAATTAGTGGATGCCGGTTTTTCTCGATAAATCATACAAAAACAAAGACTTTAACCAACAGAAAGCGCCCATTTTGGCCCTGCCGTTTTCCAAGTCCAGATCGTCGTCGAAGCAATCCTTTGCCGACAAGGTTGCCCAGCGTGACGCCGCGCAGAAGGAAGTCTTCCTGCGCGAAGTCGATGATGCGGTGCGCGAAGACGAGCTGAGGAACGCAATCCGGCGCTATGCGGTGCCGGTCGCTGCCGCGCTGGGTGCCGGGCTGCTGGGGCTGGGCGGCTATCTGTGGTGGACCAGCCACCAGGCAGATGTCCGCGCCGGACAGGCCGAGCAGATCGTGCTGGCGCTGGACAAGGTCGACAGCGGCCAGCAGGACGCCGCTTTTGCACAGCTGGTACCGGTGGTCCGGGATGGCACCGCCGGCGATCGCGCAGCGGCGCGCATGCTGCAGGCCGGTATCGCCACGCGGCAAGGCAAGCTCGACCAGGCCGGCCAGCTATTTACCCGGATTGCCGAGGACGACCATGCGCCCAAGCCGTTCCGCGATCTCGCCACGGTGCGCAGCGTGGCGCTGAATTTCGACAGGATGCCGCCCGCCGACGTGATCGCGCGGCTGCGGCCGCTGGCGGTGCCCGGCGCGCCGTTCTTCGGCAGCGCGGGGGAAATGGTCGGCGTCGCTTATCTGAAACAGGGACATCAGGATTTGGCCGCGCCGCTGTTCGGCACCATCGCCCGCGATCCCGACGTGCCCCAATCGCTGCGCGCCCGCGCGCGCCAGCTGGCCGGGGTGCTGGGCTTCGATGCCGTACAGGATGTTACCCGTGCCCCGGATACAGACGGTTCCGCCGCGCCTGCCGCAGCCGGTCCAGCCGCTGGCGCACCGCCGGCCCCGTCCGTGCCATCCTCCCCATCCTCCCCCGCCTCTTCTTCCAAATCATGATCACGCCAGTCGACTGGCTATCGGGATGCCGCGCATGAAGCCCACGACCCAATTCCGCCGACTGTTGGCACCCGTGACCTTGCTGGCAGTCACTTGCCTGGCGGGCTGCGGGGTGGTCGGCGGTGGCCACAAGCATGTGAAATCCACGCCCACCATCGGCAATCGCATACCGATCCTCAGCCGGATCGAATCCGGCGCAAAGGTCGATGCCGATCTGGCGACCACGCCGGTGGTGCTGCCGGCGGCCGAGGTCAATGCCGACTGGGCCCAGCCGGGCGGCGCCGCCAACAAGAGCTATGGCCATCTGGCACTGGCCGATGCCCCCGCGCACACGTGGAGCGCCTTCGTCGCCGGCTCCAGCGACCGGCGACGGCTGGCGGCATCGCCGGTCATCGGCGGTGGCTCGATGTTCGTCATGGATACCGCCGGCCTGCTGCATGCGATCGACGCCGCATCGGGCAAGGAGAAATGGACCCACAGCTTCGGCGTGGCGGGCGAAGACGAACAGGCGGTATTCGGCGGCGGCGCCAGCTATGACGGCGGCAAGGTCTATGTCACCACCGGGGTCGGCACGGTTGCGGCGCTGGACGCCAAAACCGGCAAGCAATTGTGGCAGGTCAAGCCCGCCGGGCCCCTGCGCGGATCGCCGACGATCGCCTTCGGCGCGGTCTATGCGATGACCCAGAACAACGAGATTCATGCGCTGAATGCCGATGACGGCACGCCGCTGTGGCAGGAATCGTCGTCGCTGGGCGAAACCGGGGTGTTCGGCGTCGCTGCTCCCGCGGCCGGCCAGGGCACGGTCATCGCCGGCTACAGCACCGGCGAACTGATCGCCTATCGCTATGAAAACGGCCGGGTGCTGTGGTCGGACGCGCTGGCGCTCACCTCGCTGTCGACCTCGGTCGGCGTGCTGACCGACATCGATGCCGATCCGATCATCGATCACGGCCGCGTCTATGCGCTGGGCCAGGGTGGGCGCATGGCGGCCTATGAGCTGGTCACCGGACAGCGCATCTGGGAGCTGAACCTGGCGGGCATTTCCACTCCGGCGATCGCGGGCGACTGGATCTTCACGCTGACCGACGATGCCAAGCTGCTGTGCATCGCGCGCACCACCGGCAAGGTGCGCTGGAGCACCCAGCTGGCGCGCTACGTCAACAGCAAGAAAAAGAAGTCGCCGATCTTCTGGACCGGCCCGGTGCTGGCCGGAAACCGGCTGTGGGTCGCCAATTCGCGCGGCGATCTATTCGCAGTCGGCGCGGATGAAGGCGTGGCCCATCTGTTCAAGAACGTGAACAGCCCGGTTTCGCTGGCGCCGGTGGTTGCCAACTCGACATTGTACGTGCTTGACGACAGCGGGAAGATCTGGGCGTTCAAGTAGGCGAAGCCAAGCAGCCTGCCGCGATCAAATTCTCCACCATCCTCTTTCCCCACGACTGTTGGGGCGGGGGGCGGGTGATTTAAAAACAACACTCGCCAAGGTCTAAAAACTTTCCTCGTAAATCCGGCTGATATCGCCGCCCCATTCGCCATGAAACTTGTCGAGCAGGCGCTGCGCCGGCACCTTGCCGCTCGACACGATCTCGTCCAGCGGGGTCAGAAAGCCGGTTTCATCATCGCCGATGCCGTTCAGCTGGCGCCGCGCCGACAGGCCCGACCGGGCAATCGCCAGCGCATCCTTCGCCAGGTCGCGCAGGGTGCCCCCGCCGGGGATCGGGGCGTCGAGCGCCAGCTTCGGCACCGCGTCGCGCAGTGTCTCGCGTTCGTCGATGGTCCAGCCCTTGACCAGATCCCAGGCGGCATCGAGCGCCGCCTGGTCGTACAGCAACCCGACCCACAGCGCCGGCAGCGCGCAGATGCGGCTGGTCGGGCCTCCATCGGCGCCGCGCATTTCCAGGAAGCTTTTCAACCGCACTTCGGGAAATGCGGTGGACATGTGGTCGATCCAGTCGCTCGGCCGAGGCAGTTCGCCCGGCAGCGCGGGCAGTTTACCGGCCATGAAATCGCGGAAGCTCTGTCCCGCCGCATCGATATATCGGCCGTCGCGATAGACGAAGTACATCGGTACATCGAGCATGTAATCGACGTAGCGTTCATAGCCGAAGCCATCCTCGAACACGAACGGCAGCATCCCGGTGCGCGCCGGATCGGTATCCGACCAGATATGGCTGCGATACGACAGAAAGCCGTTCGGCTTGCCTTCGGTAAACGGTGAATTGGCGAACAACGCGGTCGCCAGCGGTTGCAGGGCGAGCGATACGCGGAATTTATGCACCATGTCCGCCTCGCTCGAATAGTCGAGATTGGTCTGTATGGTGCAAGTGCGCAGCATCATGTCGAGGCCCATGCTGCCGACCCGCGGCATGTGGCGCAGCATGATTGCATACCGGCCTTTGGGCATCACCGGCAGTTCATCGCGGCGCTTGTCGGGCCACATCCCCAGCCCCAGGAAGCCGGTGCCGGTGCGCGCGCCGATGGCTTTCACCTGTTCGAGATGGCGGCCGGATTCGGCGCAGGTTTCATGCAGGTTGACCAGCGGCGCGCCCGACAATTCGAATTGTCCGGCCGGCTCCAGGCTGATCGCGCCGTCGGCGCCCGACATGGCGATGACCTGGCTATTTTCCTCGATCGGCGACCAGCCGAATTCCTGCAGCGACAGCAGCAGGTCGCGAATGCCGCCCGGTTCGGCATAGCTGGGGGCGTGGTGATCGGACTGGGCATAGACCAGCTTTTCATGCTCGGTGCCGATCCGCCAGCGCTCGCGCGGCTTTTCGCCGGCCGCGATCGGCGCGACCAGTTGATCGCGGTGCTCGATCGCCGGATTATTGGTGTCTGATGCCAGATGTGTGCTCATGGCGCCCCGATAATGCGACGCGTGGCGAAGTGCCAGCGCAATTACATGCCCCTGTCGTCTCCCCTCCCGCTTGCGCCAGAGCGTGATGGCAAAATAGTGGGACCCGGTTTTTGTTCTTAAATCACGCGAAAACAAAGACTCCAGAAGATGATGCGATTCTATCTTATCGCATCATCTTTGGGGGCTGGGGGTGGGCATCTCTCTACTGCCAAGGGCGTCCCGATCACTCCCGCCAATCGCCGACGATCGCCATCCACAAGGCCATGGCCGAAATGGCCGCCGTTTCGCCACGCAGGATGCGCGGACCGAGCGAAATCGGGCACGCCGCAGGCAGCGCCCGAATGGAGCTACGCTCGCCATCATCGAAGCCGCCTTCAGGCCCGATCAGCAGCGCCGCCGGTCCCGGATGCGCGGCAAAAGCGGTCGCCGCAGGCTCGCCGCCATTTTCATCGGCAAAAAACAGCGCGCGACCCGCGTCATGGCCGCGCAGCAACGGATCCAGCTTCACCGGCTCGGCCAGTTCGGGCAAGGCCGTGCGCGCGCATTGCTCCGCAGCCTCGGTCACAATGGCCCGCGCCCGCTCGGCATTGAGCTTGTCGGCGACGCAGCGGCGGGTCAGCACCGGCTGGATGCGGCGGACGCCCAGTTCGGTGGCCTTTTCCAGGACCAGGTCGAAGCGATCCTTCTTGAGCAGGGCGGCGTAGAGGATGAAATCGGGCACATCCTCGCGCGCGCGCAACCGCATGTCGCACCGGGCCGTCACTTCGCGCTTGCCCAGCGAGGCGATCGTCGCTGCCCATTCGCCGGTGCGGTCGTCGCACAGGATCACCAGGTCGCCCACGCCGGCGCGCATCACCCGCGCCAGGTAATGCGCCTGCGCGCCCTCGATCGACACTTGCGCGCCTTCGTCCAGCGGGCCGGAGACAAACAGGCGCGGTGCGCTTTTGGGCGGCCAGGCGGGGGTTGCGGGCATGAGGCCATCTATCCGATCGGGGTGCGGCGCGCTATGGCCCGCAGCATGTCCGAAATTGTGCAGATCGTGCCCGACACCCAGCATCGCGGCCTGATCGCGCGCTTGCCGCAATACCCGCGCGATCTGGCGCAACTGGCGCGCTTCGACCGGCCGATCGGCTGGTGGCTGCTGTTCTGGCCCTGCGCCTGGGGGGTGCTGCTGGCCGGGGGTACGCGCGACTGGCCGCTGATCGGCTGGCTGCTGCTGGGCGCAATCGCGATGCGCGGCGCGGGCTGCGTCTATAACGATGTGGTCGATGCCGATCTCGACCGGCAAGTCGCGCGCACCGCCTCGCGTCCGGTGGCGAGCGGGCGGGTGAGCAAACGGGCGGCGCTGGCGTGGGCGCTGGGATTGTGCCTGATCGGACTGCTCGTGCTGCTGCAATTGTGCTGGCAGGCGCAGTTGGTGGCGCTGGGCAGCCTGGCGCTGGTCGCGGCCTATCCGTTCATGAAGCGGATCACCGGCTGGCCGCAGGCATGGCTCGGGCTGGTCTTCACCTGGGGCGCGCCGGTGGGCTGGGTTGCGGTACGCGGTGCGCAATCGGACTGGCGCCTGGATGTGCTGGCCGCGCTCTATGCCGGCAGCATCTGCTGGTGCATCGGCTACGACACGATCTACGCGCTACAGGACCGCGAGGACGATGCGGCGATAGGCATCGGTTCGAGTGCATTGTCGCTAGGGCGTCACGTGCGCGCCGGGGTCGGGGGATTTTACGGCGCGGCGCTGATGCTGTGGGCGCTGGCGTTCTGGCTGCTCAGGCCCGATCCGCTGGTCGTGGTGGCACTGGTGCCGATGGCCGTGCATCTGGGCTGGCAGGCGCTGACGCTGGACCCCGAACAGGACGGTAACGCGCTGGCCCGGTTTCGCGCGAACCGCTTTGCCGGGCTGTTGCTGGCGCTGGCCTGCTGGACAGTTGGACGGATCGGTTAAATCTCTTCGCCCCTCCTCTTCAGAGGAGGGGCCGGGGGTGGTGACTCTCTTCCTGGTCAAGCGCCGTCTTAAAAAGAAGGCACCACCCCCCAACCCGCTCCTCTGAAGAGAGGGGGCTTAGAGTCTTTCCGGTTAAGACGGCACCAGCCCGCTCCCCCGCCCGGCCACCCAAGTCATTGTATAATATGGGTGGCCGGGCGGGGGAGCGGGCTGGCACCGACTCGACGTAAGTCGGAAAGACTCTAAGTGCCGAACAACCACCGCCCCAGTATCCGCCCGAAGGGAAAAGTCAGCCATCCCGCGATCAGCAGGGCGCCGATAATCGTGCCCAGGATCGCCCGCCGGTGCTTGTCGACCTGATGGGTATGGGCGAACCACAAGGCGCGGGGCACGCTCACGAGGGTCAGGAACGAGAAAAAATGGATCGGCGAGAGATGCCCCGGCCTGAGCGTGCGTACGAACAGGCTGACGATCGCGGTGATCAGCATCGCGGCCATCCACACCGCGCCCAGCGCCCGGTGCAGCCGGGTTCCGCGGCGCATCAGCAACACCACCGGCGTCAGCACCACCGCCACCATCACCGTGGCCAGATGCGCCCAGATCGTCGGGCCGATCAGATGCCACTGCGGCGCGCCGCGAATCAAAGCCACCGCCACGGTTAGCGCCAGCAGCCCGCAGATCAGCGCGAGCACGCGCTCGGTGCGAGTCGGCTCCAGTGATTTTGCGGAGATATTCATCTCATTCCGCCGCCAGCAACTGCACCGCCCCGCCCAGATCGACGCTGACCAGCCGCGACACGCCTCGTTCGACCATGGTGACCCCGAACAGGCGGTGCATGCGGCTCATCGACACAGCGTTGTGCGTGACGATCAGGTAGCGCGTATCGGTTTCGGCGACCATCGCGTCGAGCAGGTCGCAGAACCGCTCGATATTGGCGTCGTCCAGCGGCGCGTCGACCTCGTCGAGCACGCAGATCGGCGCCGGATTGGTCAGGAACAGCGCAAAGATCAGCGCGATGGCGGTCAGCGCCTGTTCCCCGCCCGACAGCAGGGTCAGCGATTGCAGCCGCTTGCCTGGTGGCTGGGCCAGGATTTCCAGCCCGGCTTCCAGCGGATCGTCCGAATCGATCAACGCCAGTTGCGCCAGGCCGCCCTCGAACAAGCGCTGGAACAAGCGGCGAAAATGGCCGTCCACCGCTTCGAATGCGGCGCGCAGCCGTTCGCGACCCTCGCGGTTGAGGCTGCCGATCGAACCGCGCAGGCGATGGACCGCCTCGGTCAATTCGGCCTGTTCGCCACGCGTCCCGCCTTGCCTGGCTTCGGCCTCGGCGAGTTCCTCGGCGGCGATGAGATTGACCGGGCCGATGCGCTCGCGCTCCGCCGTCAGCCGATCCATCTCGGCCGTTTCGTCCAGCGCCACGGCGATATCACTGGCGGAAAATCCGAATTTCTCCGCCAGCAGCGGCGGCGGGCACTGGAATCTTTCGCCTGAAACACGGGCCATTTCGCTTCGGCGCGCATCCTCGCCGTGGGCCCGCGCTGCGGCCCCCGCGCGAGCTTCGCGGGCGCCGGCCAGAGCTTCCTGCGCGGCGGCCAGCACGCCATCGGCCAGCCTGGCCGTTTCCCCGGTATGCGCCACCCGCGCTTCCGCTGCTGTCAGTTCGCCGGCCAGCCGGTTGCGTACCGCTTCGCCGTCCTCGATTTCGCGGATCAGCGCGGGGGGCTTGGCCGCGATCACCGCTCGCTCCCCGGCGATTTCCTCAAGCCGTCGCCCCATTTCGGCGAGGCGGCTCGCGGCGTCGCCCGCGCGGGCCTGCCACCCGCGCATGTCGGCGGTTTGCGTGGCGATCCGCTCGCGCCCAACCGCCAGCGCCTGATCCTGCGCGGCGAGACCGGCGGCGGCGGACTGTAATGCCCGGCGCGCGTCTTCGTGGCGGGCCTGCGCGGCGGAAAGCACGGCGCGGCCCGCATCGGGCGAGGGTAAAGCGGCGCGGCGGGCCAGCACCGCGTCGCGCTCGGCCTCACCCTGGCGGTATTGTTCGGCCAGATCGGCGACGGCGGCGTCGAGTTCGGCACGCCGCGCGGTCAGCCGGTCGCGCGCGGCTTCGGCTTGATCAAGCGCGCGCAACGCGCCGCGTTCGGCCTCGGCCGCAGCGGACAGCGCCCGTTCGCCGGCACTCGCCGCGGTTTGCGCGGCGGTCAGCGCAGCTTGCACGCGGGCCTGTTCGGCGGCGGCGGTATCGGCGGCGGCGCGCCGGACGGGCAGTATTGCGGCCAGCGCGGCGAAGCGATTGTCCGCCTCCAGCCGCGCTGCTTCTGCCGCGCCTTCGCCACGCGCCACCAGCCCGTCCCAGCGGCGCAACCGTCCGCTCAGCGTGACCAGCCATTCGCCGGGGGGCAGCGCCCGGTTGTCGTCTTGCCTGGCCACATGAACTCGCGCCAGCCGGGCGGACAGCTCCGCCGGACAGGCCAAGGCATGGTGCACCAGCGCGTCGACCACGGGTTCCAGCGGCGGTGCGCCGGTCCAGAATCGGCCATCCTCATCCGCCGGAGCGGTTCCCAGCGGAGTCTTCGCGTCGCGGCCCAGCACGGCGGCAAAAGCGCGTTCATAGCCCGGCGCCGCGCGCAGTTGGTCGAGCGCCAGCGGGAGCCCGTGGCGCGGACGCGCCTGCTTCGCGCGCTGTTCGCGATCTCGCAGCAGCGCCTGATATTCGCGCTCGATCCCGGCGAGTTCGGCTTTTGCTCCAGCAAGTGTGCTGGCCGCCGCATCGCTGGCGGCTTGCAGGTCGAGTTTTGCGGCCTGGGCGCGTTCGAGCGCGGACCGCGCCTGCGCTACCGCCGCTGTTGCGCGCTCCTGCCGCTGCCGGGCCTCATCCACCGGCCGCGCGCCGTCGCCGCCGGCCGCCAGCGCGGCGCGGTTGGTGTCCTGCCGGGCCCGTTCGCCACGCAGCCGATCCAGCCGCGCCTGCGCCGCAGCCACGGCAGCATCGGCGACGCGCCATTCGGCCTCTACCCCGGCCTGCGCCGCGGTCGCCTGCGCCAGCGCCAGTTCGGCGGCGCGTGCGGCGGCTTCGGCACGATCCAGTGCAGCGGCGAGCGCGGGGCGGCTGGCTTCCTCGGCTGCCAGCGAGGCCTGGCCCTGTGCCAGATCGGCTTGCAATTTCGCCAGCGCGGCCGCCGCATCGCCGGTTAGGCGGTCGGCATCACCCCGGTCCTCGTCCAGGCGTTTGGCGGTGCGGTCCAGATCCCGCAACCGTTGCTCGGCGCTGTCCAGCTGGCTGGTCAGCGTGGCCATGCGGTGGCCCGCCGCGCTGGCGTCGTCGCGGCGGTCCGCCAGCGTCTCGCGCGCCTCGGCGTTTTGTGTCGCCGCCATGGCTTGGGCCGCCGACGCAGTTCTGGCCTGCTCCTGCGCATCGGCAACCGCGCGTTCTGCCGCTTCGGCTTCGTTGCGGGCGAGCTGCGCGGCGGCAGCGGCATCACGCCACCGCGCGAACACCAGCCGCGCCTCGGCCAGTCGGATACGCGTCGACAGCGCGATGTAGCGTTCTGCCGCGCGCGCCTGACGGCGCAGCGTGGCGATCTGCGCATCCAGCCCGGCGATCAGATCGTCGAGCCGGGCGAGGTTGGCCTCGGTCGCGCGCAGCTTTTGTTCGGCATCGCGGCGGCGGACATGCAGCCCGGCGATGCCGGCGGCTTCCTCCAGCATCTGGCGGCGTTCGGCCGGGCGCGCCGCGATCACCGCCGCGATGCGCCCCTGGCTGACGAGCGCCGGGGAATGCGCGCCGGTCGCCGCATCGGCGAACACCAGTGCCACGTCGCGCGCGCGCGCATCGCGGCCGTTGATGCGATAGGCGCTGCCTGCGCCCCGCTCGATCCGGCGCACCACTTCCAGGTCTTCGTGATCTGCCGTTTCGGCCTGCAGCACCACCTCGGCAAAGTCGCGCGCGGGGCGCGTTGCAGTACCGGCAAAGATGACATCGTCCATGCCCGCACCCCGCAGGCTTTTGGACGAATTTTCGCCCATCACCCAGCGGATTGCCTCCAGCAGATTGGATTTGCCGCAGCCGTTTGGTCCGACCACCCCGGTCAGCCCGGGCTCGATGCGCAGTTCAGCCGGCTCGACGAAGCTTTTGAACCCGGTGAGCTTGAGCCGTCTCAGGCGCATCAGGGGGCCACCAGGAAAATTCCCCTCCGGTGGGGGAGGGCTCTCGCCGTTACTCCGTCATCCCGGCGAAGGCCGGGATCCATTAGCCCGGGCATGGTGCCGATTGCATCCCTGACCGGCAGGAAAGCGAAAGGCCGGAGCATTCGCGCATTTTCATTGCAAGAGCATCGTGCGCTAAATCTCCTTCATACCCGCCCGTCCGGAGCCTGTCGAAGGGCTGTCCTTTTCTTCGTGGACGTGCCCGCTTCAAGAATGAAGTGCAGCCCTTCGACGGGTTCGGGACAGACGGGTTTGGTTGCCGCTTCAGATTAAAGGCAACGCGCTCTGGACCCATGGCGTTTGGTCCCGCCAGGGACGCTTGCGCTGAATGGATCCCGGCCTTCGCCGGGATGACGAAACGGTGTGAGTTCACTGGCGGTCGCCGTCCCAAAGGGACAGGATCGTCACCGTGCCCCCGCCTTTTGCAGGAGAGGCTCCAGATCGGCCCAGGTGTTCGCGTCGGTCTTGGTGCCGTTGATCATCAGCGTGGGGGTGGAATCGACGCCCTGGTCGGTGATCGCCTGGGCGTCCTTGCCCACGCGCTCGGCGTTGGCGGCGTCGGCCAGACAGGCGTGCGCCTGATCCACCGAAACGCCCCGTGACGAGAAGAAATCGGTAAAGCCCAGCGCATCGGCAATCGCGACGAAGCGCTGGTTCGGCGGCAGGGTCGATGCGGCATTAGCCTGCTTTTCGCCCTGCTGGGCGCGGGCCATCAGCGCCGGCTGGCCGGTGTAAAGCTGCTCGACCAGTCCGAAGAACGCCGTCGGCGAGGCGCAGCGCACCAGCACGGTCAGCGGCACATCGATGCTGTGAATGGCAAAGCTGCGGTATTCGAAACTGACCCTGCCGCTGTCGACATATTTGCCGACCAGCGGCTTGAAGCCGGTTTCGGCAAAATGGGCGCAGTGCGGGCATGACAGCGAGCCATATTCCACCAGCTTGATCGCAGCATTGGGATTGCCCATCACCATGCCCCCCGCCGCGGTGGCGCCGACCACGTCGGACCACGCCTTGCCGGCGGGCGCGGCCACGGCGGCAACCGGGTTGCCGGCCATCGCGGCGGCGGTGGCCCCGGTGCCGGTGGCCGCGCCGGTGTCGGAATCCGCCTTGTGACAGCCCGACAGCGCCAGCGGCAGGATAGCACCGGCCAGCAGCAGCCCGGCGAAACGAATGCGGTCGGTCAGCGATGTCATCGGGGCCATTCCTCTTGAAACTGGAAAATTAGCAGATGCTTTAATGCCAGATTGCAGTGATGCAAACTCATCTCCCCGGCGGGGAGGGGAAGATAAACATGCAATCACGCCACCGGGTATTACAGGCGCGCCTGCAATTGCGGCGCCAGCATCGTCCAGTCGTAGGTTCCGGTCAGCACCACGCCATCGATGGCAAAGCCGGGGGTCGCATCGACACCAGCCGCGGTAGCCGCTGCGGTCTGTGTGGCCAGGCGTTTCGTCACGGCTGCGTCGTTCAGGCAGCGATCGGCTTGCGCCCGGTCGATACCGTGGCTTTCCGCGATCTGATAGAAGCCCAGATCACTCGCGATCGCGCGCAGCCTGCCGCCCATCGTGCCATTGTCCCAGCGGGCGCGCTGCACATCGCTTAACCCGGCGATCTTGCCCAGCCACTGCGTCTGGGTGTCGAGGAAACCGTCATGCAGCCCGATGAACTTCGCGGGCGCACCACAATCGACCAGCAAAGCGGCGGCCATGTCGATCGAATTGCGGATATAGGGAACCACCTCGACCGAGGCCTTGCCCGTGGCCACGAAACCGGTGCGCAGCGTGGGATCGGCTTCTGCGTGGAAATGTGCGCAATGCGAGCAGGTATAGCTGATGTATTCAGTCAATCGGACCTTCGCGGCAGGATCGCCCAGCAGATGGGCACCCGCCGGGGTTACCGTCACCAGATTGGTCCGGGCGGCTACGGGGTGCGCCACGGGGTGGGCTACGGAGTGCCTGGCGGGCCTGGCCGCAACCAGCAGCACGGCACCGGTGACCAGCGCCAGCCGGCAAAGCAGCCGGCGAGCCTGGCGCGCATTTCTCATTCCGGGGTTCCTTCGTCGGCATCATCGCGGCGCGACAGACTGCGGGCCAGCGATTCCAGCACGGTGCGCAATTCGGGATCGCCGATTCCGCGCAGGCTGTCGCCCAGTTCGACCGGGATCGACTTGAGGCTGGGCGGCGCGCGGCGGGATGCCTCGACCGGCGGATTGACCTCTCCCTGCCGCAGCTTGACCCGCGCCACTGCGCGATAGCCGAAGAAGCGGTTCACCCGCTCGATGATTTCGGGGACGACATGCTGGATCAGCGGGGCATGCGCGGGCGCCACCACCAATTGCAGGATGCCGTCGCATTTTTCGCCGGGGGGAAAGCGGATCGATTCGGGGGCACAGGCGCGAGCGTGGCGGGCACCGACGATCTCCGGCCAGCGCGTCACCACGCTGGATTGCACGAAGCCGAACCGGCGAAAGGCGGTACGGCCGATCTCGGGCATCAATTCGGCGATCGGGCGGGCGATCCCGCCGCGCGGGCGCTCTGGCTTGCGTGGGGCGCCCGGCTTGTCTTGTGCGGTCATGACTTGTGGCGGGTCCGTTCCATTGCCGGAGCAGCCATGCCATAGCGCCGGGATGGATGCCAGTGCCGAAGCCACCAAAACCGCGCCCGGCGCCGCTGCGGAAATCGCGCCCGTCCTGCTCGACTGGTATGATGCCCATGCGCGAATCCTGCCGTGGCGATTGCCGCCGGGAACCCCGCCGCCGACGGGCGATCCGCATTGGCCCTACCGCGTCTGGCTGTCCGAAGTGATGTTGCAACAGACGACCGTGGCCGCTGTGATACCCTATTTCGCGCGCTTCACCACGCGCTGGCCGGGCGTGGCGGACCTTGCCGGAGCGGATGAGGGCGAGGTCATGGCGGCCTGGGCCGGGCTTGGCTATTACGCGCGGGCTCGCAATCTGATCGCCTGCGCGCGGGTCGTGGCCGCACGGGGTGGCGCCTTTCCCGATGACGAAGCAGGGCTGCGCGCCTTGCCGGGGTTCGGCGCCTATACCGCCGCCGCGGTGGCGGCGATCGGGTTCGGGCGCCGTGCCGTGGTGGTCGATGCCAATGTCGAGCGGGTGGTCAGCCGGCTGTTTGCCATCGGCGAGTCTTTGCCCGGCGCCAAACCGGCGATCCGGGCGGCCACCGACGCGATTACCCCGGACGCCCGGGCGGGCGATTTTGCGCAAGGCCTGATGGATCTGGGCGCGACGATCTGCACCACGCGAGCGCCGCGCTGCCTGCTGTGCCCGCTGCGGCCGCATTGCCGGGCGCAAGCCGCGGGGCAGGCAGCAGCCTATCCGGTGAAGGCCCCGCGCCGCGCCCGGGCCGAGCGGCGCGGCCGGGCATTCTGGATTACGCGCGACGGTGCGGTGTGGCTGGTGCGCCGGCTGGGGCAGGGCATGCTGGGCGGGATGCGGGCGCTGCCCGACAATGGCTGGAGCGCGGGCGGCGACGGGTCCGGCGAGGCGCCGATGGCGGGCCCCTGGCAGGTGGTCGGCGAAGTCAGCCACGTGTTCACGCATTTCAGCCTGCGCCTGGAATTGGCGCTGTATTCGGGCAACGATTGGGCTAGCTTGCCTGCACAAGACGGTGAATGGTGGCCGCTCGACCGGCTGGCAGAAGCCGGCTTGCCGACGCTGTACGCCCGCGCCGCCAAGCTGGTCCGATAAAGCCTGGTAGCGTGACAACGATGGGATGAGATCCGAAATGGATGTGCTGGCCGAACCGACTCGCCGACCGATCGCCTTTGCGGGGTCGGGGCTCGATCGCTCCGACCATCTTCGGGGCGATCCGGAAGCTGTCGCCCGACTGATGGACCGCAATGCCCGGCTGCTGCTGCTCGACGGGCTGGAACCCCGACTCGATGCCGGCGGCGCGCTGGTGTGGGGCACGCTGGCGGATGCGAACGCCGATGCAGAGCTGGTGTTTCTGGGCCTGGCCGAGGATGGCCATGCGCGCTTCGTCGCCGCGCCTCCTGCCGGTGCCGCCAATGTGAGCCCGCCAAATCCGCGGCTGTGGCAAGCGATGGCGAGCCTCTCGTCGGCGGACCTAGCGGTGTACGGCGCGGCGCGCAGCCTGGCGGGATGGCACGCGCGCCACCGTTTCTGCGCGGTGTGCGGCCATCCCACCGCGCTGGCCAAGGCCGGCTGGCAGCGCAATTGTACCCGCGAAACCTGCCGGGCCGAGCATTTCCCGCGCACCGATCCGGTGGTGATCATGCTGGTGGAACATGACGGGCAGCTGTTGCTGGGGCGCCAGCCGCGTTTCCCGCCCAAGCGCTTTTCGGCGCTGGCGGGTTTTGTGGAACCCGGCGAATCGCTGGAGGAGGCGGTCGCGCGCGAAGTGTTCGAAGAGGCGGGGGTGCGCGTGAGCGAAGTATCCTATGTCGCCAGCCAGCCGTGGCCATTCCCCTCGTCGCTGATGATCGGCTGCCATGCCCTGGCCACCAGCGCCGCGGTAACGATCGATGGCAACGAACTGGATGATGCCCGCTGGTTCACCCGGCGCCAGGTGGCCGAGGCCATGGCAGCGGGAGATCGCGGCGAAACAGGCGAAGCCTTCGGCGCCCCGCCACGCCACGCGATTGCCTGGCATCTGGTCGACTGGTGGCTGCACCGGTAATCGGGCGCCATTATTGAATGTGGCGGGATGGGCTGGCCAATTGCCGCGCCCGGCGTAATTTCCATCTCTCCCTTCGACAATTGCCCCGCCACCGGTTACCAGCGCTCGCGATCATGCTGACCCTCGAAATCGACATCGTATCCGCCTGGCCCCCCGCCGGCGATTGGGAGGCGCTGGCCAACCGCGCCGCGCGCGCTGCGGTCGCAGTTGCGCCCGAACTGGATCATTCGCGCCTGCTCGCCAGCCTGCTGTTTACCGACGATGGCGAGGTTCAGGCGCTGAACCGCGAATGGCGCGGCAAGGACCAGCCGACCAATGTATTGTCGTTCCCGATGCTGACGCGCGCCGAGCTGCTGGACCTGGCCGCTGCCGGCCCCCCCGAATTGCTGGGCGATATCGCGCTGGCGTATGAGACCTGCGCGCGGGAAGCCGCCGAAAAGGGCTTGCCGGTGGCAGCACATGCCGCGCATCTGATCGTCCATGGCCTGCTGCATCTGGCCGGTCACGATCACGAAACATCCATCGGTGCCGCCGAGGCGATGGAGGCGCTGGAGATAAAGGCGCTTGCATCCCTGGGGCTTGGCGACCCATATGCAAGCCCGGAATTATCTGGCGGAGCGACAAACTGACATGGCCGAAACTGGCCGAAACGAACCGGGCAATGGAGACCCGGACAGTAGAGGCTCGATCTGGCGGGCGATCCGAAGTTTCTTCGACGGTGGCGAAGGCGACCAGTCGTTGCGCGCCCAGATCGAAGAGGCGATCGAGGAGCATGAAGAAGGCGCCGATGATTCTGCGCCCAGCGACGGCGATCTGTCGCTGATCGAGCGGCAGATGCTGCGCAATCTGCTGCATTTCAGCGAGCATGATGCCGATGACGTCGCGATCCCGCGCAGTTCGATCGTCGCCCTGCCGCATTCGGCCAGCTGGGGCGAAGTGGTGGCGGCGTTCGCCGCGCATGGCCACAGCCGCTTGCCGATCTATCGCGAAACGCTCGACGAAATCATCGGCATGATGCTGATGAAGGACGTGTTCGCCTGCCTGGCCAGCGGGGAGCCGCCGCTGGGCGACTGGTCCGGGCTGATGCGCCAGCCGCTGTTCGTGCCGCAGGCGCGCGGCGCGCTCGACGTGCTGGCCGACATGCGCGCCAGCCGCATTCATCTGGCAGTCGTAGTCGATGAATATTCGGGTACCGACGGCATCATCACCTTCGAGGATCTGGTCGAGGAAATCGTCGGCCAGATCGAGGACGAACATGACGACGCCCCCGTCGAGATGCTGCGCCCGCTGGAAAACGGTTCGTGGGATGCCGACGCGCATGCCGAGCTGGAAGACGTGGCGGAGCGGATCGATCCACGTCTCGCCGACGAGACCGAATCGGTCGATACGCTGGGCGGGCTGGCGTTTCTGCTGGCCGAGCAGGTGCCCTCGGTCGGCACGATGCTCGATCACCCCAGCGGTTGGCGGCTCGAAGTGACCGCTGGTGACGAGCGTCACGTCACCAGGCTGCGGTTGCATCCTCCCGCTGTCGAAATCGAGGAAGCGTGATGTCGGCCAGTCGCCGCCTGCCCCCGCTGCGCGCGCTCGAAGCATTCGTGCGCGTGGTCCGGCTGGGCTCGGCCAAGGCGGCGGCAAGCGAACTGGGGCTGAGCCCCTCGGCGCTGTCGCGCCGGGTCGGCGCGCTGGAGGATTTCGTCGGCAAGCGACTGTTCACCCGCCAGCACCAGTCGATGAAACTGACCGAGGATGGCCACGCGTTTTTCCACGCGGTCGCGCCCCGGCTGGACGAACTGGCCGAAGCGGTGGAATCGCAGATGGAAACCAGCAATGTCATGCGGCTACGTCTCGGCGTGCCGTCGCTGTTTGCCGGGCAGCGGCTGTTTCCGCGCCTGCCGGAACTGCGCAAGGCGCATCCGCGCCTGCATATCGATATCGAAACCGGAGCGCATCTGGAAGAACGGGTGGGTGACACGCTGGATGCCGCGATCATTCTGAGCAAGGAGCCCGAGCCGGGATTTCATGCCGTGCGGCTTGATCATAACCACATCTATGCGTTCACGTCGCAGGCACTGGCGGCGGAAATCGGCCCGGTGCCCGACCTGCGCAAGCTGAGCCGGCAGACCTTCCTGGTCCACCGTGAATTGCCCGAAGTATTCGACGAGTGGAAGGCCGCGCTTGGGCTGGCGCAGCTCGAACCGCAGGCCATGGATCATTTCGATGCGGGCCAGCTGGTGCTGGAGGCCGCCGCGCAAGGGCTGGGGATCGCCATCATGCACGACGATCACTTCAACCGCGCCCATGACGAGCGGCTGGCCCGATTGTTCGAAGTCGAGGTCGAGAGCCCCTACAGCTACTGGTTCGTCTGCCGCCCGCGAGCGCTGGAAAGTCGACCGGTGCGGCTTTTCCACGACTGGCTGGTGAAGGCGGCGATCTAGAGTCTTTCCGGTTAAGACGGTGCCAGCCCGCTCCCCCGCCCGGCCACCCAAGTCATTGTATAATATGGGTGGCCGGGCGGGGGAGCGGGCTGGCACCGACTCGACGTAAGTCGGAAAGACTCTAGAGTTTTTTTGGAACCGTCGCCAGCCCTTGCAGCTTGAGTTCGGCATCGATCGCTTCGACACAAGCCCGAATGCGCGGGGTTGTGCGCATATCCTGGTGCATGCCAAGCCAGATGTTGAGGTCCGGCAGCGGCTCGGCGACCGGCAGTTCGACCAGTTCCGGCGCGACCCCGGCGAGATAGTGCGACATCACGGCGATGCCGATCCCCGCGCGGGCCGCGCCCAGATGGACCTCGCGGTCGTTTGAGCGCAGTGCCACCTGCGCGCGGGGCAGCCGGGCCGCCAGCCAGCGCGATTCGGGCAAATGCGCCTGGTCCTCCAGCGTGGCGATGATCGCATGGCCGGTCCCATCGGCGTTCGGCGCGCCGGCACGCTCCAGATAGGCGACGCTGGCATAAAGGCCGCCGGGGATCTCTCCGACCTTGCGCGCGACGATCTCGTTGCCCTCGAACCGGGTCATGCGCAGCGCGATATCGGCCTCGCGCCGCGAAAGGCTGAGCGCACGGCTGCCGGCAATGATCTCGACGCTGATGCCGGGATGCTGGCGGCGCAACCGCGCCACTGCCGGGGGCAGCAGGCGATAGGCGAGCGTATCCACGGTGGTGATCCGCAACAGTCCGGAGAGTGCGACATCGCGGCCCGCCACCGCCCGGTCGATGGCGATGGCCTCGGCCTCCATCCGCTCGGCATTGCCAAGCACGGTTTCGCCCAGCGCGGACAGGGTATAACCCGAAGGCGTCTTGTGCAGCAGGCGGGCGCCGGCGCGCAATTCGAGTGCCGCCAGCCGCCGGCTCATGGTCGACTGGCGCACGCCCAGTTCTCGCGCCGCGCCCGACAACGAGCCCGCCCGCGCGATGGCCAAAAAGCTGTGCAGATCGTCCCATTCCATCATCCGAGTCCTGTCATGCCCGGCATTTGGAGTTTTCCGACTGACGGCGTCCAAACGGAAGGATTCCAAGCGGAAAAATCTCAGCCATCGGCGATAATACACCGACCTATCCGTTTACGCATAGCTGAACTGACGAAATGGCCTATCGTATTGCAAAATCGTCGACCTATCTTGTGCGCAAGAAACATCTTCCCGAAAGGAACCCCCAATGACCAAGATCCTCGTGATCCGCAGCAGCGCCAACGGCGCGGCGTCGGCCACCAACCAGCTGATCGATACCTACCTGGCGGGGCTCGCCGCGCATGATTCCCAGGCGGCTGTCACGCAACGCGATCTCGACCGCGATCCCGTGCCGCACGTCACCTCGGCCACCCTGGCCGGCATCGGACGGCGGGCGCCTGAAACCCCCGAGACGCAGGGGGCGCATGAATTGTCCGAGCGGCTCATTGCCGAGGTGTTCGCTGCCGACACGCTGGTGATCGGCGTGCCGATGTATAATTTCGGCATGCCTTCGACGCTGAAAAGCTGGTTCGACCATGTGCTGCGCGCCGGCAGCACCTTCCGCTATGTCGCCACTGGCCCGGAGGGACTGGTGACCGGCAAGCACGCGGTGATCCTGGCGGCACGCGCGGGCGCTTATGGCGAGGGCGGGCCCGACTATCAGCTGCCGCATGTGAAGACGCTGCTTGGCTTTATCGGCATCACCGATGTAAAGATCGTGCTGGCCGAAGGGCTGGCCTTGGGTGACGAAGCTGCGGCCGCAGCGATCGCGTCGGCCAAGGAAGCAATTGACCAGCATATCCGCTTGCCCGCGTGACCGGCAGTACTCTCACATGAAGGATTTAAACATCAACCGTTCATTCCTGATCGCGCTGGCCATCGGCGCTGCCATCGTCTCCCCGCTGCCTGCGGCGCTGGCCGCGCCGGCGGCTGACCCCGCCCAATCGGGTAGCTATGCCGTGGAACCCCATCATACCCGGATACAGTTCGCGATCGACCATATGGGCTTCACGAATTTCTATGGGGATTTCAGCGGCGCGACCGGCACGCTGCAACTGGATGCAACCGCGCCTGCGCAAAGCCACGTCGACATTTCCGTCCCCGTGGCCAGCGTCTCGACCACCAGCACCAAGCTGGATGGCGAGCTGCGTTCGGCCCAGTGGCTTGATGCTGCCGCCTTCCCGGCGATCCAGTTCGTCTCCAACCGGGTAGTGCCGGCTGCGAACGGCCATGCGCAAATCTTCGGCACGCTGACCCTGCACGGGGTGTCGCGCCCGGTGGTGCTGGAGGCGCAATTCCACGGCGCCGGGGTCAACCCGCTCGACAAGGCCTATACCGTGGGCTTCGATGCCACGGCGCAGATCCTGCGTTCCGATTTCGGGGTAAAGACTTTTCTGCCGCTGGTAAGCGACGCGGTGTCGATCCGGATCAGCGCCGCGTTCGAGCGCAGACCGGCCTGAATTAGAGTTTTCCGACTTGCGTCGAGTCGGCACCAGCCCGCTCCCCGCGCGGCCACTCGTATAATACAATGACTTGGGTGGCCGCTCGGGGGAGCGGGCTGGTGCCGTCTGAAACAGAATGACC
>CAXTOS010000041.1:0-19950 GCA_964245935.1 uncultured Novosphingobium sp. | reverse complement strand
CCCGCGCGCGGCGCCCATGCTGAACGGCCGCGACGCTTCCTCGGCCATCACCGCAGTCTGCTCGATCCCGGTCGCGACCACCGAGACGCGGATCTTGCCGTTGAGGTCGGGATTGAACGCCGAACCCCAGATGATGTTGGCATTGGGGTCGACCAGGTCGCGGATGTGGTTGGCGGCTTCGTCGACTTCCATCAGGCGCATGTCGTCGCCGCCGATGATCGAGATGATCACCCCCTTGGCGCCCTGCATCGACACCCCGTCGAGCAGCGGATTGGCGATGGCCTTTTCCGCCGCTTCGAGGGCCCGGTGCGGGCCCTCCCCTTCGCCCGTGCCCATCATCGCCTTGCCCATTTCGGCCATGACCGAGCGGACATCGGCAAAATCGAGGTTGATCAGCCCCGGCATCACCATCAGGTCGGTGATCGAGCGCACCCCTTGCTGCAGCACTTCATCCGCCAGCTGAAACGCTTCCTTGAAGGTGGTTTCGGCCTTGGCGACCAGGAACAGGTTCTGGTTGGGAATGACGATCAGCGTATCGACATGCTTTTGCAGCTCGTCGATTCCGGCCTCGGCTGCGCGCATGCGCCGGGTGCCTTCGAACAGGAATGGCTTGGTGACCACGCCGACCGTCAGCACGCCCTTGCGCCGGGCAATCTCGGCGATGACCGGGGCCGCGCCGGTGCCGGTGCCGCCGCCCATGCCGGCGGCGATGAAGCACATGTGTACCCCGTCCAGCGCGCGTTCGATCTCGACCAGCGTTTCCTCCGCCGCCGCACGGCCCACTTCCGGACGCGAGCCCGCGCCCAGCCCCTGGGTGATATCCGGCCCCAGCTGGATGCGATGCTCGGCAATGGAATTGTTGAGCGCCTGGGCATCGGTGTTGCTGACGACGAAATCGACCCCCTCGATCCCGGCGTGAATCATGTTGGCGATGGCATTGCCACCCGCGCCGCCCACCCCGATCACGGTGATCCGCGGGCGCAGCTCATCGACGGCGGGGGGTCCAATATTGATGCTCATCGCATTCTCCTGTCAGGCACGCCAGGCCTTGTTTATGCCCCAAAACCAGTTTTTACCAAGGCGCCGAGCTGTCGCATCACGCCTTGCCTATGCTTGAACGCCTGAACCGCAGCTTGACCGGTCAAGCCCGTCGGGCGGGGTTGCAATTGCGCCGTAATTGCACTCATCGACTCGCCGAATCAAAGCGCAATGGCATGTTGTCCACAGTCATCGGGGGCAATCGCGGCTTGACCGGCATCAAAAATATTCCTTCACGGCGTGGAACAGGCGAGTGACCAGGCCCACCCCCGAAAAGCGCGTATATTGCTGATAGTTGGAGCGCAGCGAGCGGATATCCACCGGATCCGCCGACGCATACAGCACCAGCCCGGCCAGGGTCGTAAAGCCGGGGACGGCATGCGCATCGGCCAGCCCCTTCAGCGCCAGCGGCTTGCCGATGCGGACCGGGCGACCCAGCGCGCTCTGCGCGTAATCCGCCAGCCCCGCCAGTTCGGCGCCCCCGCCGGTCAGCACCACCAGTTGCCCCGGCGCGTTGAACTGGCTGAGCGTGGCGCCGCCAAAGCCCATGCCCTTGAGCGTGCGCGAAATGTCGTCGATCAATCGGCCCAGCTGGCTGGTGATCACCGCGATCAGCTCGGCGCGGGGGATGCGGTTCTTGTCGTCGGCGTGGCGCGCGATCGGGCCGGTGCCCTCTTCGCCGGGGGCATTGACTGGGATCATCTCGCGGTGATCGGCGGGGCTGGCGATCGCCGAACCATGGACGCATTTGAGCCGCTCGGCCTGAAACCGCCGGATGCCGAAGGCCGAGGCGATGGCATCGGTGATATCGCCCGAACCGATCGGCACGGTGGCCAGATCGACGAGCATGCCGCCGGCATAGACCGAGATATTGGTGACCTCGGCACCGAATTCGACCAGCGCCACGCCCAGGTCGCGTTCTTCCGCGGTCAGGCAGGCATGGCCTGCCGCCACCGGCGAGGCCACCACCGCCTCGACATCGAGATGCGCGTTCTGCACCGCCTCGGTCAGATTGCGGATCGGCGCGCCATCGGCCAGCATGACATGGATATCGACCCCCAGCCGTTCGGCATGGAGCCCGCGCGGATTGGCCACGCCATGCGCCCCGTCGAGCCAGTAATGCGCCGGCTGGGCATGCAGCACGATGCGCCCGTCGGGCTGGATGCTGTCGTTGGCCGCGATCAGCAATTGCTGGACATCGTCCTCCTCGATCCGTCCGCCGCCGATCTCGATGTCGCGCTGCACGATCTGGCTGGCGAGGCCGGCCCCGCTGCAACCGATCCACACGCTGGACACGCTGACATTGGCCATTTTCTCGGCGCGCTCGATGGCGTCGCGCACCGCATAGGTGGCGGCTGCCATATCGGTGACATAGCCGCGCTTGACGCCCTGGGCAGCACGATGCCCCGAACCCAGCACGATCATCTCGCCGGTGTCGGACAGACCGGCGATCATTGCCGAGATGCGAAACGAACCGATATTGACCGCGCCGAATACGCGGTTGAGACGGGGGGGCGGCGCCATCACTGGTACTCCTGGGTCTGGCCCGCGGCGGATGACGCCCCAGGGCTCTGATTGGTCGCGCCGTGAACGGTCGGGCTGGAGGCTGGAAACGCGTTGGTGCCGTTGCCGGCGGCGGCCGCCAGCTTTGCCTTGGCCTGCGCCGCCACTTCGGCGCCATGACCCGGGATGCGGATATAGATGCGATCGGGCGCGCGCATGTCGAAGGCCACGGCGCGCCCGCCGAGCAGGCGATTGGCGCCGTCCATCCGCGCAAAGGCAATCAGCGCATTGGCCGCTGCCCGATCGCCTTCGGGCAGGTAAAGCACCTGGCCGGTGTGGAAGGTCAGGTTCCAGCGGCGAAAGCCCTTCCACTCGGCGGCGGCAACCTGGGGTTGCAGCGCGGGCGCGGCGTCGAGCAGCCGGGACAGCGCCGGCACCTGGCTGTCGACGCCATCGCCCGACAACACCAGCTGGCCGGCGACGCGGTTGGGCGCGACCGGTTCCAGCACATGGCCGGTGTCGTCGATCAACACCAGATGGTCACCCTGGCGCAACACGGCATGCGGCTGGCGCTCGACGATATCGACGATCAGCGTATCGGGCAGCTGGCGCGAGACGCGCGCGTCGGCCACCCACGACAAGCGCATCAGCTGGCTGCGCAGCGCCGCCAGGTCGACCTTGGTCATCGCATGATTGCGCTGCGCCAGCACCTGCTCGTAGATCTTGAGTTCGTCGAGGTGCCTGACGCCGCGCACCTCGACGCGGTTGACCTGAAAGCCGGCCTGCTGCGCAAGCCGGGCGACCTGGGCCGTGGCCAGCGCCGGCACGCCCGCCGCATTGGCGACCAGCCAGGCCAGGCCGAGCGCCGCAGCCAGGATGATGACCAGAAAGACGCGCTGGAGCTGTATTTCGTTGAATGGCATCAGCGCCATTGCCCGGTCGTACACCGAACCGGTACGCGCCTGCGCCGCCTTGACCTTGCGGGCGGTGCCTTGCCGGGCTGCCGCCTGCCCCGCGCTGGAGCCCTTGCGCTTGATGGTCTGGCTCATGACGCTAAATCCCCCTTTCTGGGGGAGGATTGAGGTGGAGCGCATCCTCGATGATCGCCTCGACCAGATCGCCGTAATCCATGCCCATATGCCGGGCCTGTTCGGGCACCAGGCTGAGCGGGGTCATGCCGGGCTGGGTGTTGACCTCCAGCAGGAACAGCCCTTCGACCCCCTGCTCGTCATCCCAGCGAAAATCGGCGCGGCTGGTGCCCCGGCAACCCAGCAGCCGGTGCGCACGCAGGGCGATCTCGCGGCAGGCGCGCGTGATCTCGCCAGGAATGTCGGCCGGGCAGACATGCTCGGTCAGCCCCTCGGTATATTTCGCGGCGAAGTCGTAAAACCCGCTCTTGGGCTTCAATTCGGTGACCATCAGCGCATGATTGCCCAGCACCGCGGTGGTCAGTTCGCGGCCCCGGATGAAGGGCTCGGCCAGCAGGCTGGCGAATTCCTGCCACGGCCCTGCCGCACCGCGCGCGATCGGCGTGCCGAAATTGCTTTGCGCCGTGACGATGGCAACCCCCACCGACGATCCTTCATTGACCGGTTTCAGCACATAGGGACGCGGCAGCGGATCGCCCTCGAACAATTCCGCCGACGACACGATCCGCCCGCCGGGCATCGGGATGCCATGCGGGACCAGCACCTGCTTGGTCAGTTCCTTGTCGATGGCGATCACCGAACTGGCGAGGCCGGAATGGGTGTAGGTCAGCCCCATCAGGTCCATCATGCCCTGCACCGTGCCATCCTCCCCCGGAGAGCCATGCAGCGCGTTGAACACGACATCGGGCGCGGCTTCTGCCAGTTTTTGGGCGACATCGCGGCCCATGTCGATCGCGGTAACCCGGTGGCCGCGCGCGGTCAGCGCCTCGACCACGCCCTGCCCGCTCATCAGCGAGACCGCGCGTTCGCTGGACCAGCCGCCCATGAGCACGGCGATATGGAGTTTGGGGAGGGTCATTGCTTGGGCACGATCGCATTTGCGCCGTCATCCTGACGAAAGTCAGGATCCATTCGGAACGGCATTGGGGTTGTTCGCATATCTCGCCCGCTGGAGAGGCAAAAGCCGATGGGTTCGCACAACCGGGCGTATGGCGTGGCAACGAGAGAATGGATCCTTACTTTCGTCAGGATGACGGGACGGGGTGATGTCATGTATGAACGCCCACGCGCTGAATTTCCCACTCCAGTTCCACGCCGCACGCCTCGCGCACGCGCCGCCGCACTTCCTCGCCCAGCGCCTCGATCTCGCCGCTGGTGGCGCTGCCGGTGTTGATCAGGAAATTGGCGTGTTTTTCGCTGACTTGCGCGCCGCCCAGGATCAACCCCCGGCACCCGGCCCGATCGACCAGTTCCCACGCCTTCTGACCAGCAGGATTCTTGAAGGTGGAGCCGCCGGTCCTGCTGCGCAGCGGCTGCGCGGCTTCGCGCAGCGCGGCGATGCGGTCCATTTCAGCCTGGATCGCCGCAGGTTCGCCCGGAGACCCAGCAAAACGCGCGGCGACGATGATGGCGCCTTCGGGCAACGCCGAATGGCGATAGCTGTAGTGAAGCTCCGCCGCCGCCAGTGTGACCAAGGTGCCGTCGCGCAGCACGACATCGCAATCGACCAGTCGATCCGCGACCTCGCCGCCATAGGCGCCGCCGTTCATCCGCACGAAGCCGCCGACCGTGCCGGGAATGCTGCGCAGGAATTCAAGTCCGGCGATGCCGTGGTCGCGCGCGGTCGAGGAAACGAGGATGCCGCTGGCACCGCCGCCGCAATCGAGCGTGAACGGATCGGCCAGCGCCACCCCGGCAAAGGGTTTGCCCAGCCGCACCACGATGCCGGCCACCCCGCCGTCCCGCACGATCAGGTTCGAACCCAGCCCCAGCGCCATCACCGGGATGGCGGGATCGAGTGCACGCAGCACGCCCTGCAGATCGGCGGTGTCGCGCGGCTCGAACAAATGCTCCGCCGCCCCGCCCGTTTTGAACCAGACCAGCGGCGCCAGCGGGGCGTTGGCGGTCAGCTTGCCGAACACGCGGGGTACCACCAGGCTGGGGTGCATGGAACTCACGAGACTCCTCCCCCTTCCGGGAGAGGTTGGGTGGGGATGTGCTTCGGCCGGGAGGGACGCTCGGCTGTCGCCTCGCTCCCCCACCCCCAACCCCTCCCCGCCGGGTAGGGGAGATAAATCGGCATAGCTGCAATCTGGTATAGGATATTGGCCATCATGCCACCGCCGCCTGCGTTACCGCGTCGGCCAAGCCCGCTGCCCATCTGGTGATGTCGCCCGCGCCCAGGCAGACCACCATGTCGCCCGGCTCGATCGATGCGGCCAGCGCCCCCGCCAGCGCCTCCGGCCCGGCGATCGGATGGGCCGAACGATGCCCGCGCGCCTTGATCCCCTCGACCAGCGCCGCTGCATCGATGCCCGCGATCGCCGCCTCGCCGGCGGCGTAGACGGGCGCCACATAGACCACATCGGCGTCGTTAAAGGCGGCCTGGAATTCGGCCATGTGGTCGCGCAGGCGGGTGAAGCGGTGCGGCTGGACCACCGCGATCACCCGGCCGCGCACGCCTTCGCGCGCGGCGGCCAGCACCGCGCGGATTTCGATCGGATGATGGCCGTAATCATCGATGATCGTCGCACCCAGTGCTTCGCCGACCTGGGTAAAGCGGCGCTTGACGCCCGTGAACCGGGCAAAGCCGGTGCAGATGATGTCGTCGGGCACGCCCATTTCCACCGCCACCGCCACCGCCGCCAGCGCGTTCTGGACGTTGTGGCGGCCCGGCATGGGCAGGCGCATATTCTCGATCCGGCGAAAGCTGCCGTCGCGCTGGCGCAGCACCGCGTTAAAACTGTTGCCGCCGGGATACGGCGTCACCGCCTCGCCGCGCACATCCGCCTGCGCCGAAAAGCCATAGGTAATTACCCGGCGGTCGCGCACCCTGGGGATGATCGCCTGCACTTCGGGATGGTCGATGCACAGCACCGCCGCGCCATAGAACGGTACGTTCTCGATGAATTCGACGAAGCATTCCTTGACCCGGTCGAAGCTGCCATAATGGTCGAGATGTTCCGGATCGATGTTGGTGACGATCGCGATCGTGCCGTCGAGCCGCAGGAAGCTGCCGTCGCTTTCGTCCGCCTCTACCACCATCCAGTCGCTGGCGCCCAGCCGCGCGTTCGAGCCGTAGCTGTTGATGATGCCGCCGTTGATGACCGTGGGATCGACCCCGCCGGCATCCAGCAGCGCCGCCACCATCGAGGTCGTGGTAGTCTTGCCATGGGTGCCGGCCACGGCGACGGTGTTTTTCAGCCGCATCAGTTCGGCCAGCATTTCGGCGCGGCGCACGACCGGGATGCGCGCCTCCAGCGCCGCGACCACTTCGGGATTGTCGCGCTTGACCGCGGTCGAGGTGACGACGACGGCGGCGGCGCCGACATTGGCCGCATCGTGGCCGATCATCACCGCGATGCCGCGCGCGCGCAGGCCCTCGACGATAGTGCCTTCGGCGATATCGCTGCCCTGCACGCGGTAGCCCAGGTTGCACATCACCTCAGCGATGCCCGACATGCCAATGCCGCCGATGCCGACGAAATGGATCGTGCCGATCTCGATGCCGACACCTTTCATGCGGCCAGATCCTTCATGCGGCCAAGTCCTTTCATGCGGCCAGGTCCTTCATGCGGGAAGCCCCTGGATGCGCGGTTCGCCCACGGGGGCAATGCGGATGACGTCCATGAGCGGTGCAGCGCCGAAACTTTCCACCAGATCGGCCAGGTCTTCGGCAGCGCGCGGGTAGCCGCAGTTCCATGCGCAATGTGCCGCCTGCGCAAGCGTTTCGGGCGGCTGGGTCAAGGCGACCACTTGTCTGGCCAGTTCGGCGGCGGTGAACTGGTCCTGGGGGGTCGCGCGCGCACCACCGGCGGCAACCATTTCGCGCGCATTGGCAGTCTGGTGATCGTCGGTGGCGATGCCCAGCGGCACAAGGATCGCGGGGCGGCCCACCGCCGTCAATTCGGCGATGGTCGAAGCGCCGGCGCGGCCGATGAACAGATGCGCCGCGGCCAGCCGCTGGGCCATATCCTCGAAATAGATGCCCAGTTCCGCCGGGATGGCATGAGCTTCGTAGCGCGCCCGTGCCGCATCGATATCCTCGGGCCGGCACTGCTGCGTGACCTGCAACCGCGCGACCAGCGCGGGCGGCAGCAGGGCAAGGCCGTCGGGTACGACTTGCGACAGCACGCGCGCGCCCTGGCTGCCGCCGGTCACCAGCACGCGCAGCGGTCCGTCGGGGGTGAACGCCGGGAATGGCTGTTCGCGCAGTTTCAACACGTCGTCGCGCACCGGATTGCCGACCAGGTGGACCTTGGCGCCGAACCTGTCGGCCAGCCGGTCGACACGGGGATAAGCGGTGGCGATCGCGTTGACCCGGGCGGCCAGGAAGCGGTTGACCCGGCCCAGCACCGCGTTCTGTTCATGAACGATGCTGGCAATGCCCATGCCTTGTGCCGCGAACAGCGCCGGCAGCGCCGGATAGCCGCCAAAGCCGATCACCGCGGCGGGCTGGAACCGCTCGAACAGCCTGCGCGCCATGCTGCGCCCGGCGAGAATGGCGAGCAGCGCCTTGATCCAGCCAAGCGGATTGCCGCCCGCCAGCCGCCCGGCGGGCAGCACATGGGCGGGCAGCGTGGCCGGCTTGCCGGGGATCGCCGCGCCGCGTTCATCGGTGACCAGTTCGACGACATGCCCGCGCCGCTCCAGCTCGGCCGCCAGCGCGAAGGCCGGGATCAGATGGCCGCCGGTGCCGCCGGCAGCCAGGACGTAGTGGCGCGATACCGCGGTCATCCGGGCCGGCCTTTGGGCTGTTTCCGGGCAATCCCCTGGCGGGCGCCCCGCCGCGCAAACGGGTCGCGCGAGAGAAAGGGATTGCGCCGGGTGATTGCCAGCAGGAAGCCGACGCCAAGGCACAGCGCGATGGTCGACGAGCCGCCGTAGGAAATCAGCGGCAGCGTCATGCCCTTGGACGGGAACAGCTGCAAATTGACCAGGATATTGATGAACGCCTGCCCGCCGAGCTGTGCGACCAGCCCGGTCGCGGCCAGCACGGTGAACAGATCTTCCTCATCGACCAGCCTGACCAGCACGCGAAAGATGATCGCAAAATACAGCAGCACGATGATCGCGCAGGCGATCAGCCCGCCCTCTTCCCCGATCACCGAAAAAATATAGTCGGTATGCGCCTCGGGCAGGCTGAGCTTGCGCGTGCCCAGCCACAGCCCGGTTCCGGTCCAGCCGCCGGCCAGCAGGGTGTGCTTGGCGATGTCCACCTGATCGAAGGCGGTGCCGCCGCCCAGGAAGGCGTCGATGCGGTGCCGGGCGTTGCCATAGAACATATAGGCCGCCGCCAGCCCGAACACGCCGGCGCCGGCCGCGATGCCGACCCGGCGCACCGACAGCCCCGACTGGAACATCATCACGAACCACACGCCGACGAACAGCACGGTCGAACCGAAATCGGGCTGCGCCATCAGCAGCGCGCCGACCAGCACCATGATCCCGGTCGCCACCGCCATCACCGGCAGGCGCGGGTCGCGCAGCCGCCACGACAGGATCCAGGCCAGCACGATCGCAAAGGCCGGCTTCATGAATTCGGACGGCTGGAGCGAAATTCCCAGGTTCAGCCAGCGTTTCGCGCCATTGACCGAGGTGCCCACCACCGGCACCAGGATCAGCGCGGCCAGCATCGCAAAGCCCAGCACGATCCCCGCCCGACGCGCCGTCTCGCGTGGCAGCAGTGAGGCCAGAAACAGGGTGATCAGCCCCAGCAGCTGCCAGCGCAGATGCAGCACCAGGAAATGCATGTCGTCCAGCCGCACATGCACGGTCGACAGTCGTTGCGCGCTGGCCGGTGACGCCACCGCGACGGCCAGCGTGCCGATCCCCATCAGCACCAGCACTAGCGCCAGCAGCACCCGGTCGATCTCGCGCCACCAGATCGCCAGTTCGCTGCGCCGGGTGCGCCGGATGTGGGGCGCATCGTCGCCTTGCGGGCGGCTGGCGCCGGGAATGAACGGCGGAGTCGTGGCCATCAGTGCAGTTCCCCCCCGGAGCCTGCGCGCGGATGGGCCGCTGAATTTTCCGGAGTATTACCCCCGGTCAGCGCCGCGACGATCTGGCGGAAAGCGATCCCGCGTGCCTCGAAATCGCGGAACTGGTCGAAGCTGGCGCAGGCCGGCGACAACAGCACGACATCGCCCGGCTCCGCTGCCGCGATGGCCTGGCGGATCGCCTCGACCAGCATTTCGCTGCGCTGGACCGGCATGGACGGCTCCAGGATTTCGGCAAAGCGCCGGCCCGCATCGCCGATGGTATAGGCGGCGGCGACATGGCGAAAGAACGGCGCGCATTCGTCGAGATCGTCGCCCTTGGGCAGGCCACCGAGAATCCAGTGGATGCGCGGTCGGCGGCTGTGCGGATCGGGCGGGAAAGCGGCCAGCGCGGGCGCGGTGGAGGCAGGGTTGGTCGCCTTGCTGTCATTGATGAACAACACCCCGCCCGCTTCGGCAATCCGCTCCATGCGGTGCGGCAGGCCGCGAAAGCTGGTCAGCCCGGCCGCGATCGCCGCCTCGCTCACCCCCAGATGGCGCACCGCCGCGACGGCGGCAGCGGCATTGGCGCGATTGTGCGGGCCGTGCAACGATGGCCAGCCGGCCTGATCGCCGGGCAAATCGATGGCATCGATGAACAGGAACGGCTGGCCCTCGGGCGCGTAGCGCATCACGTCCTCGTCCATTTCGGCGTGATAATCGACGATCGCCAGATGGGGACAGGCGGCTGAATCCGGCGCCTGCATCCCAAACACGCGTGCCTTGGCATCGACGTAGCTGGCGTAGCTGTCGTAGCGGTCGAGATGATCGGGCGACAGATTGAGCAGGATCGCCACGTCGCAATCCAGCCGCAGGGTCAGGTCGATCTGGAAGCTGGACAGTTCCAGCACGTAGACTCCTAAGGCTGGCAGCGGCACGCCGCTCAGGATCGGCAGGCCGATATTGCCGCCCATGCGCGCCGGGATGCCGCCGACCGTCAGCAGATGATGGATCAGCGCGGTCGTGGTGGATTTGCCGTTGGTGCCGGTGATGCCGACCACGCGGTGCGGGGGAAGATCGCCGCGCGCCTGCGCAAACAGTTCGATATCGCAGATCAGCGACACCGCGGCGGCGCGCGCGCATTCGGCGATCGGGTGGCGATTGAGGGGCACGCCGGGCGATACCACCACGGCGGTGTATTCAGCGAGATCGATGGCACACGGATCGGCCGCGCTCAGCTGCCCCGCCGCCGCCGCCGCCGCATGCTCGGCGAACAAGGCCGCCCGCGGTTCTTCGCGGGCGTCCCACGCGGTCACCTGCGCCCCGCTGGCCAGCAGCGACGCCACGCTCGCCTGACCCGAACGGGCCAGGCCGAGCACGGCATAACGCTTGCCGGCAAAGGCGGGCGAGGTGATCATCGCAGCTTCAGCGTAGATAGGCCGACGACCGCCAGCACGATCGAAATGATCCAGAAGCGAATGACCACGGTCGGTTCGGACCAGCCAAGCTGTTCAAAATGGTGATGGATCGGCGCCATGCGGAACACCCGCCGCCCGGTGCGCTTATAGAAGAACACCTGGATGATGACCGACAGCGCCTCCAGCACGAACAGCCCGCCGACGATGGCCAGCACGATCTCGGAATGGGCGGCCACCGCGATCGCGCCCAGCGCGCCGCCCAGCGCCAGGCTGCCGGTATCGCCCATGAACACCGCGGCCGGCGGCGCGTTGAACCACAGGAAGCCCAGCCCCGCGCCCATGATGCTGGCGCACAGGATCGCCAGTTCGCCGGCGCGCGGCACATGCGGAATGCCCAGGTAGGTAGCATAATCGACGCGCCCGGTCAGGTAGGCGATGATCGCAAAGGTGCCCGCCGCGATGATCACCGGCATTGTCGCCAACCCGTCCAGCCCATCGGTCAGATTGACCGCATTGCCCGCGCCGACGATCACCACCGCGGCAAACACATAATACAGATAGCCCAGCGGAATGTAACGCTTGCTCAGGAACGGCACGTAGAGATTGGTGCTGATCTGGCTGACGATGATCCAGGCCGCGACCCCGGCGACCACGAATTCGGCGATCAGCCGCACCTTGCCGGAGACGCCCTGGTGGCTGCGCTTGGTGATCTTGTCGTAATCGTCGAGAAAGCCGATCGCGCCGAAACCCAGCGTTACCGCCAGGCAGGCGAGCACGAAGGGATTGGTCAGGTCCATCCACAGGAACATCGCCACCAGCAGCGAGATCAGGATCATCAACCCGCCCATCGTCGGCGTGCCGCGCTTGGCGAAATGGCTTTTCGGGCCGTCTTCGCGAATCGGCTGGCCCTTGCCCTGGCGCACGCGCAGCATCGAGATGAAGCGCGGACCGATCAGCAGCCCCACCGTCAGCGCGGTCATCAGCGCGGCACCGCTCCGAAAACTCTGGTAGCGGATGAGATTTGCCGCGCCGGCAAAATGAAAATAATCGGCGATCAGATAGAGCATGAGGAGATTACGACCCGTCTGGTTTGGCGGCAAGAGCAGCCACGAGCGCGCCCAATCCCACCGAGTTCGACCCCTTGACCAGGATCGCATCCCCTGCGGCGATCCCATACGCCGCCAGCACGCCCTGCGCCTCGTCAACGCTATGGCAATGGGCGAAGGCTATCGGCCTGCCAAGCGCCGATCCTGCCGATTTCCCCAGTTCATCCGCCAGCGCAGTCATTTCATCGCCGACCAGCACGACAAACGCCACGCGCGCCTCGGCGATCGGCTGCGCCAGCGCGGCATGCAGCGACGGCGCAAAATCGCCCAGTTCCTTCATCGCCCCCAGCACCGCGATCCGCCGCTGCGCCGGCATTTCGCCCAGCGCGGCCAGCGTGGCGCGCATCGAGGCGGGATTGGCGTTGTAGCTTTCATCGATCAGCAACGCAGTGCCGCCGTCCGGGACGCGGATCTCATGCCGCGCGCCGCGCCCGGCCATGCCCTCCAGCTCGGCCAGCGCCAGACCCGCCGCGCCCAGGTCGCCGCCCGCCGCGCGCACTGCGGCCATTACCGCCAGCGAATTGATGACCCAGTGATCGCCCGCTGCGGCCACGGTATAGCATACCCGCCGGTCGCCCATGTCGATGGTGACGAGCGAACCCTGCGCGAGAGCCAGCGCATCGAGCAGCCGGACATCGGCATGCGCGGCCCGGCCGAACGATACCACTTGCGCGCCACAGGCCAGCGCCGCCGTCTGCAACCGGGGGAAATGCGGGCTGTCGGCGGGAATGATCGCGGTGCCGCCGGGCAGCAGGCCCTGAAAGATTTCGGCCTTGGCGTCGGCGATAGCTTCCTCGCTGCCCAGCATTTCGATGTGGGCGGGCGCGATATTGGTGATCACCGCGACATGCGGGCGCACCTGCGCGGTCAGCGCGGCGATTTCGCCCGCGTGGTTCATCCCCATCTCGAAAATGCCGAACTGCGCGCGCGCGGGCAAGCGCGCCAGGCTGAGCGGCACGCCGACGTGGTTGTTGTAGCTTTTCACAGAGCGATGCGCCGCGCCCCGGCTGGACCGATCGAGCGCGGCGAACAGCGCCTCCTTGACGCTGGTCTTGCCCACCGAGCCGGTCACGCCGACGATGGTGGCATGGCTGCGCGACCGGGCCGCCTGGCCCAATGCCTGCAACGCGAGAAATGTGTCCGAGACGCGGATGTGCCGCCCCGGCGCGTCCTGCTCCACCAGCGCCGCGCTCGCGCCGCGCTGCATGGCGCCTGCGACGAAGCGATGGCCGTCGGTTGCCTCGCCATGCAGCGCCACGAACAGGTCGCCCTCGCGCACCTCGCGCGAATCGATCTCGACGCCCGACATCAGGAAATTGCCCGAGGCCTGCCCGCCCGTCGCCTCCGCAACCCCGCGCGCGCTCCACAACGCCAGCGGCAAGGCATCGGCAAGTTCGGTGGGCCAGGCGATAACGCGCGCCCGTTTGTTTGGTGTCATGGAAAGCCTCGAGGTTGGGAACTATAGCTCCCCTCCCCTTCAGGGGAGGGGCCGGGGGTGGCGCCTCGCCCCAGGCGCAGGGTATGATCGATAGGCCCCACCCCTGACCCCTCCCCTGAAGGGGAGGGGGACCGGGCAGTTGCTGCGCAAATCCTCATCCCCATTCTCCGTCGACCGGCGCGGCGCCAGCCGCTTCGCGCGCCACCGTCACATCGTCGAACGGCAGGATGCGCATCGCTTCGCCCCGGCCGACGATCTGGCCTTGTTCATGGCCTTTGCCGGCGATCAGCACGATGTCGTCAGCGCCCGCCGCCGCGATTGCCTGGGCAATGGCCGAACGGCGATCGCCGATCTCGCGCACATCGCCGCCGTTGGCTCCAGCCAGCACCATGGCACGGATGCGGCCTGCGTCTTCGCCGCGTGGATTGTCATCGGTGACGATGGCGAAGTCGGCGTGTCGGGCCGCCACCCTGCCCATCTCGGGCCGCTTGCCCTGATCGCGATCGCCGCCCGCGCCCAGCACCAGGATGAGCCGCCCGGCCACATGCGGGCGCAGCGCAGCGATCGCCGCTTCCAGCGCATCGGCAGTATGCGCGTAATCCACGTAGATCGGCGCACCGGCGCGGCTGATCGCCGCCCGCTCCAGCCGTCCGCGCACCGGTTGCAGGCGCGCCATGGCATCGAACACCAGATCCGGAGCGATCCCGCCGACCAGCGCCAGCCCCGCCGAAACCAGCGCATTGGCAGCCTGATAAGCGCCGATCAGCGGCAGGGTGACCTTGCGCCGGATGCCGCCGTGTTCGAGTTCGAGTATCTGCCCCAATTGACCGGGCACACGGGCGAGCAGGCGGACCCCGTCTCCTTGCTCGCCCACGGTGAACAGGCGCAAGCCTCGCCGGCGCGCATGGTCGCAGGCCCGGTCCGACCAGGCATCGTCCGCCCAGATCACGGCAATGCCATCGGGCGCGACCACCTCGCCGAACAACCGCATCTTGGCCGCGAAATAGGCGTCCATGTCGGCATGATAGTCGAGATGGTCACGGCTGAGATTGGTGAACGCTCCGCCGCTGACCCGCAGCCCTTCGTTGCGGTACTGGTCGAGGCCGTGGCTGGAGGCTTCGTAAGCGACATGGGTAATTCCCTCGCGCGCGAGCCCGGCCATGTTCGCCAGGAACGTCACGATATCGGGGGTGGTCAGCCCGGTGGAGACGCTTTCATCGGGGGTGGTGACGCCCAGCGTGCCGATCGAGGCGGCGCGCATTCCGGCCATGCGCCACAGCTGGCGGGTCATCTCGACGCAGGACGTCTTGCCGTTCGTGCCGGTGACCGCGACGATGACCGGCGGCACCGGCTGGTAGAACTGCGCCGCAAGCCGGGCAAAGGCGCGGCGGGGCCCCCTCCCGTCCGTCCAGGACTCTTCGGTGATGTGCACGGCGCCGCTGACGGGTGCTTCGGGCCGTGCCACGACCGCGACCGCGCCGGCAGCGACCGCGGCGGGAATGAAGGTTTCGCCATTGACCACGCTGCCGGGGAAGGCGCCGAAGATATTGCCCGGTGCCACCTTGCGATGGTCGATGGCGAAACCGGTGACCGGTCCCCTGGCTGACATGGCGCTGGCGGCGCCGGGCGGCAGCGCAATTCCCGCCGCCCGCGCTGCCTCGTCCAGTCTCATTCGCCTTCCCCGTTGGAGATCAGCGGGCGGACATCGGACACATCGATGTCATGGCTGTCGTCCGGCATGATCCCCAGCAGGGGCCCGATCCGGGGCACCACCCGGCCGACCACCGGCGCGGCGTTCCAGGCGGCCGTCCGTTGTCCGCTGGTGGCGGTGGTCGCCTTGGGCTCTTCCAGCGTGGCCAGCACCAGATAGCGCGGGTGATCCATCGGAAAGGCGGAGGCAAAGGTGGTGATCACGCGGTCCTTGTGATAGCCGCCGTGATCGGCGATTTCGGCCGTGCCGGTCTTGCCGCCCACGCGAAAACCAGCCGCATTGGCCGAGCGGCCGGTGCCGACCTCGGTAATCAGCCGCAGCAGCTGGCGCACTCGCGCGCTGGTGGCGGCCTTGAACACGCGGCGCCCCTCGGGCACCTGGCCGGGGTCCAGCTTCATCAGCGTGGCCGGATGCCAGACGCCGCCATTGACCAGCGCGGCATAAGCGCAGGCGATATGCAGCGGCGTGACCGCCAGACCGTGCCCATAGGCGATCGTGGTGGTGGTGACCTGCGACCATTTGCCCCTGGGCCAGCTGGGCATGCCCCGCGCGGGCAGTTCGATGACCGGCCGGCGGTCGAAGCCCAGCGAGCGCAGCGTCGCGCCCAGCCGTTCGCCACCCAGTTCCTCGCCGACCTGGGCCAGCACAATATTCGAGGAATGCACCAGCGCCTCGGGCACATTGAGCGTCGCGCCGAAATTCTTGTCGTCATGGACGATATGCCCGCCCACTTCGCGCTGGCCGTTAGCGGGATAGCGCCGCGCCAGATCGGTGATCGTGCCCGCCTCGATCGCCGAGGCCACGGTGATCGGCTTGAATACCGAGCCCAGCTCGTATGTCTCGCTGGTGATGTGGTTGCGCATCAGCTTCTCGCCGTTGGCGGCCACGATGCGCGGGGTATTGGGATCGAACGACGGCAGCGAGGCCAGCCCCAGCACTTCGCCGGTGTCCACGTCCATGACCAGCGCGCCACCCCCGGCGGCATTGGAATCGTGGATGCCCCGCAGCAGCTCGTCCTCCAGCGCGCCCTGCACGCGGGTATCGATCGCCAGCGCGGTCGGGGTGCCGCGCAGCGTCGGATCCCTCAGGCGGCGATCGAGCACCTGTTCCATGCCGTACTGGCCGTGGCCCCCGGCATCGACATAGCCCAGGACATGCGCGCCCATCGAGCCTTGCGGAAAATAGCGTTCGCTCTCGCGCGGGAATTCCAGTGCCGGCTCGCCCAGCGCATGGATGCGATTGGCTTCGTCGGGCAGGATGCGGCGGCGCAGATAGCCGGGCTGGCCCGATGCCAGCCGCGCCGTCAGCTCCGCCAGGTTCATGTCGGGAAAAATGCGTTGCAGCGCGGCGGCGACCATCGCCGGGCTTTGCACCAGCGGCGATCCGTCGCCCAGCGCCTTGGGGTTGAACCACAGCGAATAGGCCGGAAAGGCGCGGGCCAGCGGCACCCCGTTGCGATCGACCAGATCGCCGCGATCGGGCAGCAGCGTATCGGGATCGCCCGGCGGGCTGGATTCGAACAGGCCCAGGTGAACGATCTGCGCGCATGCGCCCAGCGCGATCACGCCGAACGCGCGCAACACCCAGCGCGCGCGCCATTTCGCCTCCAGCACCGCCCGCTTGCGCACATCGGACACTTCCATCCGCTGCATCGCACCGGCCGCCGGCGCGGCGCGGCGCGGCGCGGAAAGGTTGGGCAGGCCACTATAGACCGGGATCGCGGTGCGGTTCATTCACGATGTTCCGGGGGATCGATGCGGGCCAGGCGTTCACGCAGATTGGTTACGTCGAGCTGGGGACGGTGCCCCGATGGCGGCACGTTGATCATCATCGGGCAGCCATCGCCGGGGTCACCAGCCGGCTGGCCAGGCTGGGCACGAGCCCGCCCAGGCCGCTGGTGGCCCCGGGTTCGTCGGCGCTGGCCACTTCGACAGGCTCTGGCGCGTCGAGGCCGCGCGGCTTGCCGATCATCGCCAGCTGGCGCTCGCTGGTCAGATATTGCCCCGACTCAGGTGCCTTGTAGCCGAAGTCCAGATCGTTGATGCCGGCCAGCTGCTGTTGATTGGCACGGGTTTCATACTCGGTTTCGAGAAATTCGTTCTCGCGCTTGAGCGCCAGGATCCGGCGCTGCGAAATCTGCACCTGGCTTTTGACCGCATTGACCCGCAGCACCAGCGAGCCGGTAAACACCGCCAGGAGGGCCAACAGGGTAAACCAGCCGATCGACTGGAGACGGTCGCGGGTCATGTTCATGCAGCACTCCTGTTCCCTGCGGGGTCCGGCCTTGTCCCTCCGAGCTGAAGCCTTTCGCGCGCCTGGCCTGTTCCGGCGCCGGATTGCGGACCGCGCGCAGGGGCATCGCTGCGCGTGGCGAAACGCAGCGTGGCGGAACGGGCGCGGGGGTTGCGGTCGATTTCCGCGGCACCGGGCCTGATCGCCTTGCTGACCTGATGGAAGACCGGCGGGCGCATCGGCGGTGCCTCGGGCAGATGGCGCGATGTCGCCGCCTGCGCGCCGCTGGCATCACGCAGATATTGCTTCACGATGCGGTCCTCGAGACTGTGGAACGACACCACCGCCAGCCGGCCGCCGCCGCGCAACAGCACTTCTGCCGCCGCGAGGCCGGCCTCCAGCTCGTCGAGTTCGGCATTGACGTGGATGCGGATCGCCTGGAACGTCCGCGTTGCGGGGTCTTTCGGGGCGCCGGGGCGATAACCGAGCGCCTTGCGCACGATCCGCGCCAGTTCGCCGGTGGTGGTCAACGGGCGCGCGGCGGCGATGGCGCGGGCGACGCGGCGCGATTGCCGCTCTTCGGCGTAGCGGAACAGCACGTCGGCGATCTCTCCCTCATCGGCGGTATTGACGAAATCGGCAGCGCTCGGCCCCTCGCGCTCCATCCGCATGTCGAGCGGGCCGTCGCTGGCAAAGGCAAAGCCGCGGACGGCCTGGTCGAGCTGCATCGAGGAAACGCCGATATCCATGGCGACCCCGTCGACCGTGGCCAGGCCCGCGTCGGCCATGGCCACGACCATTTCCGAAAAACGGCGCGCATGCAGCACCAGCCGGGGCGGGTGCTCACGGGTTTCGGGCCAGTCCTGCCCGGCGGCGATGGCATCGGGGTCGCGGTCGAAAGCGTGGACAATGGCGCCCGCGTCCAGAAAGGCGCGCGTATAACCGCCCGCGCCGAAGGTGGCATCGATCACGACCATGCCGCCCACGGCGGGGTTCAGGCCAAGCGCGGCCAGCACTTCATCGCGCAACACCGGCACATGCAGCGCGGCGGTCGGATTCTGCGGGCTCATTTGCGCGCCCTCTCGGCGCCGTTCAGGAAGCTGGCACAAGCAGCCCTGGCCACGGCCCATTGCGGACCCTCCTGCTGCTCCAGCACCTGGGGCGCCCACATCATGAAGATTTCGCGCGAGGCGTGGAAATAGACCTGTTCGTCGATCTGGACGATGTCGCGCAAATAGGCCGGAATGATCAGCCGACCCGAATTGTCATAAGCGATATCGACGATGTTGCCGAAGATCAGTTCGCGGGCGGCGCGATCGAACGGCTGGTTTGTGCGGATCGCCAGATCATGGTCATGATCGATCTTGCTGGCGAGGTTATCGTAATAGGATTTGCCGAAACCGATCAGGCAATTGAATTCATCATGCCGGGTAACGTGCAGGATATTCTCGCCACGGCTGGATTCCGTCACCAGCTTGCGAAAATGGGCGGGCAGCACGTATCGCCCCTTATCGCCTTTGGGCGAAAAGCCGTGTCCTCCGAAAATGACAGGCGTTTCAGTCAACAAAGTGCCCCTGTCCCCATGCAGCTCGGCTGAAATTCAAAAGCTTCCCCGTCCGGCAACACGAGGGTGCGCCGGCCAAACCACCGAGTCTGGCCTTGAATCTCATTCGACCCTGATCACTTAACGCGTCAGGGGCGGGCAGGAAAGGGAAATTACGGGAAATTGTGCCACTTTGCGGTGGATAGCGATATTATTTGGATTTTTTTACGTATTCACCTCGAACTTGACCGTAAGATGCGACGGGTATTCCAGTTTTGTTCTGGGATTGGCGCAATTTTTTGTTGCACAAGCAATCGGCTGCTATGCCGCGTTGACTGGCAGTTCGAGCGACATCGCGCGATCCCCGCCCGGTTTTCCGCGTTCGCCGGACCTGGGCCTGGTGATTCCCGCAATTTCCCGCGCAAGATGTGATTTTTAGCGCGATAGGGGATCAATGCGCCGCCGCCGGATGCCCGCCATTGCCGTTTCGCGCTACAGCGGGCCCGGCAGGCGAGGGAATGACGCCGATATCGGCAAGCGGGTCGCCATTGTTGCCGCTGCCCGGTCCCGCAACATGGGCACTGCTGCTGGCACCGGCGGCGGCGTCGGCCAGCCGCGCGCGATCCATGATGATATTGGCCAGCGCCACCAGCAGCAGCATCGCCGCGAGCCCGAACAGCCCGACCTGCAAGCGTTGCACCGCCTCGGCGCGTCGTTCACGCGCCGTTGGCGGGGTGAAATGTTGCGGCGTCGTGACTGGTTGCACCAGTTCCGGACGTTTGAATGCGGCCATCGCCGGATGTTTAGCTTATTTTGCCGCCCAGGGGAAGGCTGG
>CAXTOS010000040.1:0-20031 GCA_964245935.1 uncultured Novosphingobium sp. | reverse complement strand
CTTCGTCAGTCTCGCATCAGCATTGCTCTGGATACCCTTTGTCCACGAAACCTAATAGGAGTAACTGTTGATCACTGCTATTGCTTAAAAAAATTAACGGCTGATATGGGAATTCTATTTTCTATACTGACAAATAAAACAAATGCACTAATTCATATTTTAGAATTTTAGACTATTGAAGTTCAATATTTTGTCGGCAACAATTTTTTTATGCTTAAAAATTATATTATATCCATTCATTTGCAATTATTTTTAATTTTCGGTTGTATTTCATATTAAACGCTCCAATACACGCGCATGACGAGTCCCGGTGAGCATAAATCATGAACTTGGTTGCTGGCAGCCCGGCGATTCCCGTCAATTATTTCCTGCGAATTCCTAACTTTGGCGACCGGCTTGGTCCCGAAATTGTCGAGGCGGTATCGGGTCGGCAAGCGGTCTGGTGTCGCGATCAGCGTCAACCACATATTTTGGCGATCGGCAGCATGATGGCGGGCGCTTCCCTGGAATCGCAGGTATGGGGAACCGGCGTCATGCACCCGCGATTCGGTTTCGGCGCGGTGCAGGGCGCCAGGATCCACGCTCTTCGCGGCCAATTGTCGATGTCGGCTTTGAAAGCGGCGGGAATCGCGCTGGGCGATGTGCCGCTTGGTGATCCCGCCGTTCTGGCGCCATCGCTCCTGGGCATTCGCGCTTGCAAAGTGCCGCAGTATCGCGTGGGCGTCGTGGCGCATTATGTCGATCGCCAGCATCCGGTATTGCGGGCAATGTCGCAGGAAGAAGGTGTGTGCGACATCAATGTCCACGACGACCCCATGGTGGTGCTTGCCGCCATGGCGAATTGTGAAGCGATCATCAGTTCGTCACTGCATGGGCTGGTGGTTGCCGAAGCGTTGGGCTTGCCAAATCTCTGGATTCAGGCCTCGGACGAGATTGCCGGCGATGGCTTCAAATTTAACGATTGGTACAGCACGACCCGCCGCCCGCAGAAGCAGGTGTACCGGCTACAGGCCGGAGATCGCGCCCATGAACTGGCTGCCCGCGCGGAGCCGCGCGAAAGCGCCATCGATACCGAAGCACTCTTCGCCGCCTTTCCCTGCGATGTCGAATGGGGTGGATTGACAGGGAAGACCTGGCTGCCGATTCAGCAGTGCAGGCTGGCGCCGATGCCGGTCATCCTGATCAGTTTCAACCGAGGGGCGATGCTGCGCCGCATGATCGATGGATTGCTTCAACTGGCGCGCCCGGTCGAAATCATCATCCACGACAATGGCAGCGATGATGCGGTGACTTTGCGGATATTATTGCAACTGGAATTGGAGGGCATCGCAGTTTATCGGCATGCCGCGATCCTGTTTGCCGATGAATTGAACCAGGTGAACGCGACGGTGCTCAAACATTTCGCCGATTGGGCGGAGCCGAGCGCTTATGTCGTCAGTGATTGCGATATCGATATCTCGGTTGCGGATTCGGACGTGTTGGATGTCTATCAATTGCTGCTCAACGTCGATCGACGCGCAGAATGCGTGGGTCCGATGTTGCGCATTCATGATATCCCCGAGGCTTATCCGCTGCGCAATCGCGCGCTAAACCGCCACATCGAGCAGTTCTGGCGACACCTGCCGGTGTTCATTGCCGTCGAAACGCGCATGATCGCGGTGCAGCAGGCTCAGATCGACACCAGTTTCGCCATGCACCGCCCGGGTGAAACGTTTCGAAGATTAAAACCGGGGCTGCGCGTCTATGAACCGTATGAAGCGCTGCACCTTGACTGGTATATCCGTCCCGAACAGGCCGTGGCCGACGAGCAGATGTATGCCCAGACCTCAAGCGCAGGAATATCTCATTGGAACAATGCGGCAGAAACCACTCTCCATGGTCATGATGAATTGGAACATCGCCATTTTCACACTGTTTGCTACAATAAAAATGGCGATTTGAAAATCGATATAGTCCATCTCGATCGATACTGAGGCCTTTGCGTAGCCGATCATTGCTGTTGGATCGTGCCATAGGTTCCGTATTTGACATTGCCGTTTACCATGTTGGTCCCATACGAAAGAACCAAGCCAGCGCCAACTTGCAGCGCGCCGGTGGCATTGCCGGTGACGCTTGATCGCGTAAAGCTGACGGTCGCGCCCGTACCGTTAGCGGCAAGCCCATTGGTATTGTCGCTTGCCGAACTGGAATCGACCATCATTTGAGCAACCGAACCGCCTGAAAATGCCACGAAACCGCTGCCGCCATTGTGGATCGCAACGCTGTTGCGAATGTTGACGTTCAGTGATCCCGCAGTGTTTGTGCCATTGGCCATGATCCCGTCTCCGGTGTTCTGCGACAAGGTCGTGCGATCGACCACCATCACCACGTTCCAGCCACCGGATGGCTTGTTGCGGATTCCGGATCCGGCATTATCGGCGATCACTGAATCGATCACGTCCACGCGAATGCTTCCTGCACCGCCAGTGGGGGCAACGTTGACGCCGCTGCCGGTGAAGCCGCGAACGGTCGATTGATTGATCCGAACTTGCCCGGCCTGGATAATATCAATGCCGATCAGGCCGGTACCCATGCCTTCGACATCGATCCCGCACAATTGGACGCTATCGCCGGGCCCGGCGTTGATGATGACGCCGTCCGTACCGCTCGCCAGGATCCCGGCTTCCCCGGCGGAGCAACTGATCGAAATTGCCTTGGTGATCATCAGGACGCCAAAGCCGCCGGCGTCAATGCAGTTGATTTCACCTCCAGCAGCGGTTTTGGAAATCGCCGCGGCAAAGGTCTGGCACGGATAGGTCCGGGTACAGGGATTGGCGTCATTGCCGACCCCCGAAACCCAGGTGCGACTCGCCTGAGCGAATGCCGCTGAACTGCTCAATCCGAAACCCGATAACAGCACCAGTACAAAAAATACATGCTTGCAAGCCATCTTCAGTTCTCCAGATCGAATGGAGAACGCCTAGTATTATTGACTAACATCAGAAAATCACGTTCGATCCAAAACCGATCAAGCCGATAGCGGGTTGGAAAGTAGTTAAGCATGGTGCGATAAGGTAGCATCGCATCATGCTTCACAGTCCTTGTTTTCGCTCGATATTAGAACAAGAACCGGTACCCGTTTTTCATCACAATCTAGCGATATTGATCCATTTTGGAACATACTGCCTTGCTAGCTGGTGCGAGAGGATTGGAACCTGCCAAGGTCGGTACCAAAACTGGCGCCTTTGTTCGGTCCCTTGAAATGGCGGGTAGCCGCTCGACAGCGGCGGCAGGTCAAAAGTCAATCTGAATCCGCTCACCATGCTCCGCCGGCAGGATCAAACCGGCGTCCGCCTGAATTCGACCATTCGCTGATCGCGCGGGTGGCCCCATTCGTCGTGCAACCGTGCTCGCCAAGTCAGGCCCCGGCACAAATTCGAGATATCGCTGAACCGGTAGTGGAAAGGATCCTTGGCGTCGAAGGTTGTTACTCCACCCCGATGCGCAAGCGGCGTTCCATAAGGGTGATTTTCATCAACCAGAAAAAAGGTTGCAAAAAATTTGCCCCCTGGTCGCACATGATGAACGAGTCTCGTCAGACACATCCGAATGTCGTTGATCGGTAGATGAGTAAAGAGCGATTGAGCGATAGCGAAGTCAAAATCGGTGGGCATGCCCGGAAATTCGAATTCAGCATCATATACCAAATGGTCTCGAGGCAACTTGTGTTCTAGACGCAATGCCCGGACTTCAATATCATAACCCGCTTGTAGCAATGATTGATTGACGTCAGTTCCAAAATAGCAACTAGAATTCAAATAGGGAATGAAGTGTACGCCACCACGCAGGCAGCCGCAACCGACATCAATCAGACGGGACGATGGCTTAAGTCCGTGTGTAACCAGGTAGGAGAATTGATGTTTACCAATTTCTTCCCATAAACCCCCGATAAGCGCTCGATGGTCACCCGCTTCGACGGCCCTGGTGACTTCGTCGGTATTGTCATACATGCTGCGCATGCATCGATCTCCTCGTTGACCATCGGGATGGTAGCCTCGGAAATTCAGGATTGCGAGCGTTCCGTGGGCAGCGCTGCCAAGCCCCTAATTTATTCGTGAAAACCGCGGCACGGGGAGCGGTGCGGCAGTTGGATCTGCTCGGGCCTGATGCGATTTTGCACCGGCCTGAAATCATTGTTTTACGTGATTTAGAACAAACACCGGCACTCGCTTGTTATCATCACGTTCTAGCCCGGCCGTTGGACGAGCGACTGCCGCAACGAAGGCCGGCTAGCCGGATGCGCCCGGCCAACCAGCAAGGGCTCGACCTGCGGCGGTGCATAGGGCCTGCCGCGAATTGCGACATATTCCTCGTGGAAGCTTTGAAAAGGTGACTGCAGGGCATTAGTGGCAATGCCGCCATGCACTTGATGGAACGTGGCCTCCCCGATCAGCAGGATAATCCTGGCTTGCTGGTCCGCGCAAAGTCGCTCCCAAATGTCGAGATTGGCAAGCCCCCCACCCGGCATGACGAAGCGCGGATCATACCCGCCCAATTCCTGCCAGTGGGCGCGCGCGAGAAACAAGGCGTTGGTTTCCGAAGGGGTTTCAAACCAGCCAGCCTCCGAGGAAGCAGCGAAAACAGAAATACCGAACAGGCGATAGGGATCATATTGCCAGCCGCTGGCGGCAAGCAGCTGATCTTCTGTCTCTTGATTATATCCTGCGAGCACGCTTCGCGCTTGCATGTCCGGGCCGAGGTGAAAGGCCAGCGTGCCGACCACCGCGCGATCGTGCAAACGCGAGGCCTCGATCGCCGTCGCCAGCAGCCGCGGTGACGCCATGCGCGCGCCATCGATCATCACGCAGACCAGGTCGCCCCGCGCCTGAGTCAACGCCAGGTTGATCGCCGGGACCGGCGACACCGTCGGGTCCTCGATCAGGATCAGCCGGGCATTGGCCGACCATCCCGCGACATCCTCTGCCGTTGGCGGATGCCTGGAGCCGTTGTCGACCACCAGTATTTCGTAGTCCGACTCGCTTATGTCGCGCTGGACTGTCGGCGACAGGCTGAAGATCGTGCGCGGCAATTCGCGCGCCATTTCGTAGCCGATGACGATGACGGACAGTGGCAGCGATGCGCTCATGCTGGGCCGGCTTCCGGCATCGCAGCGGCAATGAACCTCCGCAGTGCACTGCTCCGCGCGTCTCGAGAGGATACGACCGCAAGCTCGGCTCGCAACCGGTCATAAAATGGGGTCAGCACCGGGAGTGCCTCGGCCCTGGTCAGAACCGATGGCGGCGGATCACCCATCGCCAGTGCCTGGCGGACGATCGGATTGTACTGGTCCCACAGCACGCGACTACCGGGATCGAGGCCACCGATCAGCAGCAGTCCCGACGGTGAGGTGTCCAGCAACGCCAGCACCAGATCGGGTCGCCAGCGTTGCAGTACCGGCACCAGCCGCCATACGTCGCCGGTCCACACCCGCGTGCGGCGCAGCCGCTCTGCCTGCGCAGGATGATTGGGCAAGACATCGTCGACCGCGACGATGGCATCCGATATCGCGAGACGCTCGATATTCATGAAGTCGCGCAGTGCGGCCTCGAACAGGTGCAGGCCGTCGATAAAGGCGAAATCCACCTTGTCGACCACAACGGCTTGCTGGTTTTCCCGGAAGAAATCATCGCTGGTGCTGGTAAAGATTCGCGTGCTCGCCGCAAGCTCAAGGCGTATTTCCGGCGCCGGATCGATACCCACCGCCGCCCCGCGCGCGAGCGCCAGGCTACGGCCAAAGCGCACCCCGATTTCCAGATAGCAACGCGGCGACAAGGCCTCGTGCAGATCGGCCAGCACATGGATATATTCGAGTTGCCCCTGCATATTCTCCTCGGCCTCGTCGCCGGGCATGATCGCCGCTGGATCGATGGCCACCGGCTCGGCCAGCGGTGGAGCGGCGGGCGGCGGCGCATGGCGTGCGAACACCCCGACCAGATCCTGCCAGGGCCCGCGCTCGTCGCGCCATACCTCGATCAGCTGGCAGCCAGCATAGCGCGCCAGGGCCCGATAGGCATCCGGGTAAAAGCGATAACAATCGACAGGATAGGAGTGCTCGGGCCCCGCCGAGGGTGCGATCAGAAAGATAAAGCCGCCGGGCCGGAGAACGCGCACCATTTCGGCAAACATCAGCCAGAAGAATTCACAATGCTCGAGCATCTGGCCGGAAATGACGATATCGATCGCGGCATCGTCGAGCGGCAGCCGATACGGATCCTTCAGCACCAGCTGCACCCCGGGACCGTCGGCGATATCGGCTGCCGTATAAGCGTAACGCGGATGGCAAAAGATTTCGCGATAGCTGCCGTTGACATCGGACCCGCCGATATCGAGCACCCGGACGCCATCACATTGCTCCAGCGCGCTTCCCGCGATGTGGCGTGCGTGGCACCTGCGCATGTTTTCCATTGAAGACGCATGCATGATGGTGGCCGTTTCCCTGGATAGGTAGCTGGGAATGATCGCTTAGAACACGCTCGTCGATCCGAAAAGCGACATTGGCCGCGGCATTCCGGCAAGTTTCCCTGTTACCATCAGGCCATTGGCGCCGTTTCCGGACACGGATGTGCGATAGATCGCTCCGACCCGAGAGAAACCGCTGCGGCTGGCTTGGATATTCCGTAGTCGTGTTGCTCCTCGCCGCCCCCGGTTTTCACATTACCGTCTCTGAAATCTCGCAAAAACGTCATTTCGCGCAGCTACTGACCCGGGGTCCAATCTGCCTGGGGGTAAATAAATGTCGCGTGTCGCTATCAATTCGATCATTTTCAACGCCAGCGTTGGTGTCCTCGCTGTGACAGCCTGCTCCTTTGCCGTTCCTGCCTGGGCCGATGATGCGGCCGGCGCGGGTCCTCCGGTCGAGCCTTTGACCGAAATCATCGTTACCGCGCAAAAGCGTGAGGAAAACCTCCAGAAAACTCCGATTTCGATCTCGGTGATGAAATCGGCGGACATCACCAACCGCCATATCCAGTCACTGCTCGATCTGCAGGACGGCTCGATCCCCAGCTTGCGCGTCTTGCCTTTCTCCGGGCGGAACTTCAGCCTGGTCCTGAATATTCGTGGCGTCGGTGTGCTGGGCGACTCCAACCAGCCGGCCCGCGACGCCGGCGTGGGCGTCTATATCGATGGCGTCTATCTCGGTCGTCCGCAGGGCCTCAACGGCGCATTGTACGATCTTGAAAGCATCGAAGTGCTGAAAGGCCCGCAGGGAACGCTGTTTGGCAGGAATACCGAAGGCGGCGCTTTGAACATCACCACCAAAAAGCCAACTGGCGAGTTCGGCCTCTCGGTCACCGGCGGCGTCGGCAGTTATGGTAGCTATGAAAGCGAAATCCACCTCAACCTGCCCGAATATCACAACTTCGCGCTGAAGGTGGACGGGATGATCACCTCACGCGACGGCACCGTGCGCAACCCGTATCCCGGCGCATCCGACTTCGGCGCGTTCAACCGGCGCGGCGCGCGCGCGCAGCTGCGGTGGAAGCCATCGCCCGATTTCACCGCGCTTTACGCCTACGACGTGATCCGTGACGCGTCCACGGTGGGCTATATGCAGCGGGTCCAAGCGGGCACGACCGGGTACCAGCCGGCCGCCGCGCTGCAGCCGAACCGCGCCGACCAGGTGGATTACGCAGTGCCGCTGCAGCCGAGCATCGGCCACCAGCACGGCCACACGCTGACCCTGATGTGGCAGGCCGCGCAGCATCTGACGCTGAAGTCGATCTCGTCCTACCGCGACCTCACGCAGACCCAGTTCGACAACGGCGGCTTGAACGGCTCTGCCTTTCTGGCGCCGTTGACGACCCCGCCGACCGGTCTGGCGCAGACGGACAACAAGGCCGATCGCTACAGCCTGGCAGCCTTCTACCAATATCAGTATAGCGAGGAACTTCAGGCGATCGGCGAGATTGGCAGGGTCAAGTTCGTGGTCGGCGGGTTGGCTTATCACGAGCACGTTCGCGATCAGGCTCAGGCATACAACACCGGCTATTTCAACACTGCCGGCACGTTGATCGTTGCCCCGCCGGGCCCGGGCAATCTGATAAACGCCAATGGGCTTCCGATCACGACCGTCGTGACGCCGCTGTTCCCCTATGCGGGGGTCGACCGGGCCAGCGTTGCGAGCACGACCAGCTATGGCATCTTTGGCCAGGCGACGTGGACGCCGGCGTTCTTCGACGACCGCTTTCACTTGACCGGCGGCCTGCGCTGGACCGACGACCACAAGAAGGGCACGCTCCTGCTCACCAACAACAACGCACCGGTGAATTCCAACGGCACCTTCGCCCCGGTCAGTTTCGATACCTCATGGAAGCGGGTCGACCCGATGGTTAATCTGGCCGTCGATCTGGCCCGGGATCTCCAGGCCTATGGCAAGTGGAGCACCGGCTACAAGTCAGGCGGCGCCAACTCACGCTCGCTTAATTACCAGGCGTTCGATCCCGAATCAGTTTCGGTGTTCGAAGTGGGCCTGAAGAGCGAATTCTTCGATCACCATGCCCGTTTCAACATCGCCGGCTATACGGGTATCTACAAGGATCAGCAGGTCGATTTTAGCGTTCCCTATTATTGTTACGGCGCAGGCGGCGCGGTCGTCGGTTGCCCTGGTGCTGCCATTTCCACCCGGACGACGACCAACACCTACAACACGCCCCAGCACGGCAGGATCAGTGGTATCGAGACCGAACTCACGCTCGCTCCGCTGCGCGGAATGACCCTCACGGCTGCTTATACCTATGCCTATGCGCGCGTGGGCGCGGCGGTCGATCCGTTCTGCGAAGCGCTGGCGACCGGAGGTTGTGCGGTGAACCTGAAGGCCACCCCGCAACAGGCGGTCCTTACGCCCCGGCACAGCGCGTCGGGACAGATCGACTACGAGACCGTGCTTGCCGATTATACCCTGCATGCCCATCTCGACGGGGCCTGGGACTCAGGCTCATTCAACAACAGCACGCCCACCCTGCTTTTCAATCCGCGCAGCGAACCGGGTCTCGTGGTCAATACGCGGCTCTCGGTGGGCGACATCAAGCTGTCGGATGCGGGTGCGGAGCTGATGGTTTCGTTCTGGGTGCGTAACCTGTTCAACGAACAGCATCTGGTCCAGCGCAGCTACTCGCCCGGTGCAGGCTACTACGGTTATTTCAACGATCCGCGCACTCTGGGCGGCCAAATCAACGTCAAATTCTGATCGGACAGCAGGAGAAAGCAGCATGATGCGTAAGTTCAGGAACCTGATCGCTGCCGGATTCGCCCTCATGCTGCTCCCTGCCGGCGCGCTTGCGGCGGTGCAACGCGCCGAGGTGGTTCGCCCGGCGCCCAACCAGCTGAGCATCAGCTGGCAAGACGCCAACCCGGTCGATATCTATCAGGGAGATCATCCTGATTTTCCCCTCAGGGGCGCCAGACCATTGGTGCGACACAGTACCTCCGGCGCCTACATTCTCGATCATGCCGGCACCGTGCGGCGTTATTTCGTGCTCGTCGATACGCGCGACCATCGCAGTATCGAAGTGGCTGAACGCCTGGTACCGCTCGCGCAAGGGTCCAACTTTCGCGATATCGGTGGCTATCTTGGGGCAGGGGGCAAGCATGTCCGCTGGGGCCTGATCTACCGCTCCGCGGGCCAGCCGCTGCTGACACCGGCCGATGTTGACTATGTTCACGCCCTCGATGTCGCCCAATTGGTCGACCTGCGCTCGAGCGAGGAACGAGTCATCGCACCGACGAAGATCACCGGCATCCCCTACACCGCGGTCGGCTATGCGATGGCTGAGGTCATGCGCGGAACCAACGGCCGGCAACTGCATAACGGCGTGGATGTCTATCGCAACTTCCCGCGTCTTCTGGCGCCGCAACTCAAAATCGTGTTCGCCCATTTGCTGCACGAGCAAACACCCATTGTCTATAATTGCTCGGCGGGGCAGGATCGCACGGGGTTCGTGACGGCGATGGTTCTCACGGCGCTAGGCGTCGATCATGACACCATAGTCGCTGACTACCATCTCTCGACCACCTATCGTCGCCCGGAGTTCGAGATGGCGCCCATCAGCCCGGAACTCGCCGCGAGCGATCCCGTGGCCGGGATGTTCGCCAAATACCAGCAAAGCCCGCAGTGGAAGGTCCCCCAACCGCTCAGGGAGAACGACGGCACACCATTCCTCACCGGGGCGTTCGACGAAATCAGTAAAAAATGGGGCTCGGTTGACGCTTATCTGGCGAAAGAAGCGGGCGTCGGGCCGGTGGAGATTGCAGCGTTACGCAAGGCCTATCTCGAATAGGCTATCGGATGCATGCATCGATCATAATTTTCTTTAGACAGTAACAGCCAAAACACGTCTTGCCCGCGAAGGCCAGAATGGGTTCTGGTTCCAACCTGCGCCGGGAAGACGAAAAAAATTTGATTGGCAGCAGGGTAAACCTGGCTGGGGCGGGAGGATTCGAACCTCCGAATGCCGGTACCAAAAACCGGTGCCTTACCACTTGGCGACGCCCCAACGGCCGTTTCACGCTGCGGCGCGATGGCGATAGCGTGCGCGCTTAGACGAGGCGGTGGCGGAAGGGAAGGGGTGCCGGTCGCGACCCGGCGCAGAACCGATGGCATTTACTTGTCGGGGATCAGTCCATCGAAATCCGCCGCGTCGTGGCGTTCAAGCAGGCCTTTGCGGTTATTGACTTGCCGGCCGCGTTGGACCGCCGGGCGCGCGTCGATCTCGGTGACCCAGCGACCGACGTGGGCATAGTCCTGCAGCGAGAGGAAGGTGCGCGCCTCGCCATAGGCGTCGCCGCGATACAGGGCGCCCAGCCAGGTAAATGCGGCGATATCGGCGATCGAATAATCGTCACCCGCCAGGAAATGGCTTTCCGCCAGGCGGCGGTCGACCACATCGAACAATCGCTTGGTTTCCATGGCATAGCGGTTGATGGCATACTCGATCTTGGCCGGGGCATAGGCGTAGAAATGGCCAAAGCCGCCACCGATGAACGGAGCGCTGCCCATTTGCCACATCAGCCAGCTCAGGCATTCGGCACGCGCTGCCGCCCCGGTTGGAATGAACACGCCGAATTTTTCGGCCAGATGGAGCAGGATCGCGCCTGATTCAAAGATCCGAATCGGCTCCGGCCCGCTGCGGTCGAGCAGCGCCGGAATCTTGGAATTCGGATTGATTTCGACAAAGCCGCTGGAGAATTGCTGCCCTTCGCCGATGTCGATCAGCCAGGCGTCGTATTCCGCATCGCCATACCCTGCGGCGAGCAGTTCCTCGAACAGGATGCTTGCCTTTTGCCCGTTCGGCGTTGCCAGCGAATACAGCTGAAACGGATGCTCGCCGACGGGCAGCGGCTGGTCATGGGTAGCGCCGGCAATGGGCCGATTGATATTGGCGAAGGCGCCGCCGCTCGGCGCGTCCCAGGTCCAGACCGGGGGTGGGACATACTCCTGCGACATGATGTTTCCTTCGGCGGACTGAGGCGCGCCAGATTATGGTGGTGCGCCGCGAAGGGCAAGCGTGCCGTCTGACGGAAAAACCAACGCGTGAGTTTCGAAGCGTGTCATGCCATTTCGCCGACGTCTGACTGCCGCATTTTTTGCACCAGTTTCAGTGATATCGCTCGCGCCCGTTTCATACCGCTCATCGAGTAAGTTTCGAAAATATCGGCTTGTGCATCGAAAATCATCCTCTGCTCTGGAAACAGCAGGGCAATGGCCCGTAATTGCGCGATGTGCAGGAGATGGTAAAACGGACTGGCGATGTTCCCCGACAGATCATAGGTCGACCAGAACCCGGTATCGTAACGGTGCAGCACTTGCGCCAGATCAGCGGCCAGCGTGCTCGCCAGTTTGGTCAATCCACTGTCGTTTTTCGCCAGCGAATGGTCATAAATGCCGACGATTGAAAATATCCAGCCGTTCAGCACGCTGCGCAGCGCATCGCCGGGATATTCTTCAAGATAGCGTATGCCATTCTCGATCCGCAGCAATCCGGAACCGGGGGTGTCCATCATGAACCGGTACGCTTCATCCGCGACATCGAGCCAGCCCTGGCCCGGATCGACGACCGCCGCCCGGCTCAGAACCGATAGCCCCTGGCCCTGGGCCATCGCCGAATACACCGATGTCGTCGGCCGCCGCAGTTCGGTCCAGCAGGCCCACCCACCTGCGGCAGTCATATTGTCCTTCGCCCATTTCGCCGCCGCTAAAACCGGCTGAAGCCGAGAGCGGTCACCATCCAGCAGAAACAAGTCCCAGTTACCCAGGGCCCACTGGAATATGACGATCGGGAACGCGAACTGCGGTGCGGTGTCGGTCTTCACCAGCGGAACGCCGAACGGTCCGGTTGCCCCTGACCAGTTCGCCTTTCCTGTCAGATCGTTGAAATAGCCTTGCAAAGCCCCGGGAGCGAACGCTCGGCCGATACCCTGCGGGACGTGCTGATAGCTTTTTCCCGATGCATAGCGCGCCCATTTGTCGAAACGCATCAGATATCGACGATTCAACACGCGCAAATCCAGGAGCTGTGATGGGCACTCCGTGGCGAAACTACTTCAATTCCTAACACCATGCAAATATTAGACAATTACGCAAAATTGTAGGAGAGGCGCAAAATTCACCCCGTACATTTGCCAGCGTTGTCTTCTCGTCTTAACGTGGCGGAGGCTGGAGAATAAATGCGACGCAATTTGATGTGCGAGGGCAAGCCACAGAGGCGTTAACTTAATGCAAAAACTTCGTCACCCTCACGGAAGTCAGGGTCCATTGTCGCAATGTTGCGGTTCATCCGCGCGTTGCGACCATGGATCCTGACTTTCGTCAGGATGACGATAGTAGAATGACGGTCGAATATTCAATAATGTTCAATATACCGGCGCCTATGGGGTAATCCCCTTCCGCGCCCGGTCAATCAAGTTCAGCAGCCATTGCGATGCCTGGTGTTGTTTTTATCCAGCGTCCGCCCCAGCAGCGCGCCACCGATGCCGCCACCGACCGTGCCGAGCGTTCCACCGCCGACGGCATTGCCGAGCAGGGCGCCACCGACGCCTCCTGCAACGGTTCCGACGGCGCCGTTGCCACCGCTGCAATTCCGATACCCACGGTCATAGTTGGTACGGTCGTGGTAATAACGGTCATGATGGTAATGCCTGGCCTGCGCCATCTCAGGGCTGGCAGCCGCCATCGTCAGCAGCCCTCCGACAGCAGCGATTGTCATTTTCAAGTTCATGATGATCTCCTTCTGGTCGCTATAACGAATGGCCAGGCGTTTTGTTGCATCGGCCGATAATATCCGGGGGCAAGATCAAGCACCTTGGCCGATTGGCAAACGCGCTTGTTGCACCAGATGATTCGGGTATGCAGCAGCTTATTTGAACCGACTATGAATTACAGAATTTTAATGTGAACAGTTGTTCATTATGATTGTTAAAATACCACAATATTCGCGCCACGCTGATTTCCGGACAATACGGCAGATTTCTTCGCTCGAAGGCGTCCTTGTTTTCGCACGATTAAAAACAAAAACCGGTACCACTTTTGTCATCACACCCTAGATCCGTGTCATCCAGCCATGCACATCCGCCGCAATCCCTCGCTGGATCGACACCAGCGCGTCCTTCAGCCGGGTCGTCAACTGACCTGGCCCGCCCGAACCAATCACAAAATCCTCGCCATGGCCGCACACCTTACCGACGGCGGTGACCACCGCCGCAGTCCCGCAGGCGAAGGTTTCGACCAGTTCGCCGCTGGCGGCATCGGCGCGCCACTGGTCGATCGAATAGCGTTCCTCGCGCACGGTCAAACCTTGCTCGCGAGCGATGACCAGCAGGCTGGCGCGGGTGATGCCGGGCAGGATCGTGCCGCTCAGCGGCGGGGTGAGCACGCTGCCGTCGCGAAACACGAAGTACAGGTTCATCCCGCCCAGTTCCTCGATCCACTTGTGCTCGGCGGCGTCGAGGAAGACGACCTGGTCGTGGCCGCGGGCGATGGCTTCGCCCTGGGGTACAAGGCTGGCGGCGTAATTGCCGCCACATTTGGCCTCCCCGGTGCCGCCGGGTGCGGCGCGTGTGTATTGGCTGACCCAGATCGACACGGCCGGCGCTCCGGACTTGAAATAATTGCCGGCGGGCGAAGCGATGACCAGGAATTTATACTGCTTCGCCGGCCGCACTCCGAGGAAAGCCTCGGTGGCGATCATGAACGGGCGCAGGTACAGCGATCCGCCTTCGACGGTGGGCAACCAGTCGCGGTCGGCCAGCACCAGCCGGCGCACGGCGGCGACAAAGATGTCCTCCGGCAATTCCGGCATGGCCAGGCGCTGCGCGGAATGGTTGAACCGGGCCGCGTTGGCTTCGGGGCGGAATAGCGCGACGCCGCCGTCGGCCTGGCCGTAGGCTTTCAGCCCTTCGAAAATCTCTTGAGCATAATGCAGCACCGCCGCCGCCGGATCGAGCGCGATCGGCCCGCGCGGGCCAACGGTGGCGTTATGCCAGCCCGCGCTCTTCCCGTCGGCAACGCTTTCGTTCCAGTCGATGGATATCATGTGGTCGGAAAAATGGGTACCGAAGCCCGGTGCATTCAGCACGCGCGCGCGCACATCCGCCGGGGTCGGGGCGGGATGCGGCAGGCGGGTAAAGGCGAATGTGGTTTCGGCGAGGCTCGCCATGGCAGGGCTCCCAGTTTTCAGTCGGTGCGCTTTGAACGATAATTACGCCAAACGGGCACTAGCGCATGACGCGGTAGGATAGAATTGCCTCATGTTCCAGAATCTTTGTTTTCGCACGATTCAAGCACAACCCCATACCCGGTTTGTCATCGCGCCAGCGCAAAATCCACACATGAGAAGGGCCGCCCCCGGTTCCGGGAGCGGCCCTTGACATGGTCAGCGGCCGGAAGTGCCGCTTACGAAGCCTTTATCGCTTAAGCCTGACTCAGCGATAATGCTTTGCGTAACGGAAAGCCGACCTCTCTACTGAACCATGAGACATCGGATCACCTCCTTTCGCGCTGTTGAGCCAAAGTTCCCGTTTTCGCGGGCGGGGCAACCGGCGCGATGCCGAACTGCCTTGGCCCTCAACTTAACGATTCCGCGCTGCACAACAAGTCTTGCAAGAAATTATTTTGCCGTCATTATCGTGCTTTCGGGCCTTATCCACAGTCGGTTGCGGGCAGTTTCGGCGGCTTATCGGCAGTCCTCGATGACCCGGCTGACCTCGGGCCAACTCGGCAGATAGAGCGTCGCCGAACCCGGCATTTGCACGGCAAACCGGCCACGCGAATAGGCCATGGCATCGAGCAGCGGGTCACGCGCGGGCAAACTGACGGCAATCGAAGCGGTGATCGCCCGTTCCCCGCCGGGCCGAATGGCCAGCGTCCGTGACAGCGATGTGGTCAATATGGACATGGTGGTCGCGGTGCCGGCCGGGTCGCTGCGCGAAATCGTGATCGTGGAGGCGGCCGGATTGCAGGTCAGGCTGAGCAGTGCCGGCTGTTGCGGATGCCCGAAACGGGCAATGCTCAGCGCCCCCTCGCGCCGCCACTGCCAGACGCCGGGGGTGGCGGGCATGTCATGCCAGTCGGTCTGGGCAGGCGGCCGGGCAAGTGGCGGCGGCAAAGCCCGAACCGGCGGCGGAGCGGGAGCCGGCGCCGGCGCCACGCAGGCCCCCAGCAGCGCGGTCAGCGCCGCCCAGGCGCCGAGTGCCCGATGCGGAAGAGTGCGGGGATTTGCCTTCATCGCCGTGCTATGGGATCAGGCGCGCAGCCAGACAACCCCGATCCGTGATGTTTTCTCGATGAGTCAATCCGCATGACCACCGCTGCCGTACCCGCTCCCTCCGGCCGCACGGCAAAATCGCGGGTGGATCAGTTGCTGGTCGAACGCGGGCTGGCCGAGAGCCGCACCCGCGCGCAGGCGCTGGTGCTGGCCGGGCTGGTGTATTCCGGCGAGGTCAAACTCCTCAAATCGGGCCAGACGCTGAAGCCCGACGCGCCGCTGGAGGTGCGTGGCCGCGATCACCCGTGGGTATCGCGCGGCGGTATCAAGCTGGCGCATGCGCTGGCGCATTTCGGCCTGAACCCGGCGGGCGCGGTGGCGATGGATATCGGCAGCTCCACCGGAGGGTTTACCGACGTGCTGCTGACGCAAGGTGCGGCGCATGTCTTTGCGGTCGATTCGGGCACCAACCAGCTGGCCTGGAAGCTGCGCCAGGATCTGCGCGTCACCGTGCTGGAGCAGACCAGCGCGCGCGTTTTGACCCCGGCGATGATTCGGCCGGACTGCAACTGGGTGGTCTGCGATGCCAGCTTCATCGGCCTGGCCAAGGTGCTGGACGTGCCGCTGCGGCTCGCCGCGCCGGTCTGCCAGCTGGTCGCCTTGATCAAGCCGCAATTCGAAGTGGGCCGGGCCGAGGTCGGCAAGGGCGGGGTGGTCCGCGATCCCGCGCTGCACGTCCGCGTCTGCGGCGAAGTTCGTGATTTGCTGGAACAGGCGGGATGGCGGGTCGCGGGCGTGGTCGAAAGCCCGATCACCGGGCCTGAAGGCAATGTGGAGTTTCTCATCGCCGCACGGCGCGGCTGAACATCGCACGATTTGGTCTTGAACCGCAGCTTGCGCAGGCCCATCTAGCGGCCATGCAAAGCGAAAACCCGATCATCGCCGATTTCGTCCGCCTGATGAACAGCGCCGCCGGCACGCTGGCCGGCATGACTCGCGAAGCGCGCGACACCGCGAAAGAACGCGTCAAGGAAGCGATGGGCGGGCTGGACTTTGTGTCGCGCGAGGAATTCGAAGCCGCCAGGGATCTGGCCGTCAAGGCGCGCGAGGAAGCCGAGGCGCTGAAAGTGCGGGTTACCGCGCTGGAGGCCAGCGTGTTCGGTCACGCAGAGCCGGAAGCGCGTCACGAATAATGCGCATGCTGCCGGGACGCGCTGCTTGCGCCCCGGTCATCGCTGGACCACAGCGTTGAGCGATGCATATCCGTGCCCCCGCCATCGTCTGCGCCGCCCGCGCTCACGCCGAGGTGGGCGTGATCGTGCGGTTGTTGACGCGCGAACGCGGGTTGATCGGCGCCTATGTCGCGGGCGGACGCGGGCGGCACCTGCGCCCTGTGGTCATTCCCGGCAATCTGGTCGAGGCTGAACTGCATGCGCGGGCGGATGGGCGGATGCCCACGGCGCGGGTCGAACTGGTCGCCAGTCGCGGACCCTGGCTCGGTGAACCATTGCCCGCGTCGGCGATCGCCTGGGTGACCGCACTGACCGCCTCGTCGTTGCCCGAACGCCATGCGTATCCCGCACTGCATACCGCCCTGGAGGCGGTGCTGGACGCCATCTGCCAGGCGCCATCGGCGCGCGGCTGGGTGCCGGGGCTGCTCGGCTACGAGGCGTTGCTGCTGCGCGAACTGGGGTATGGCGACCACCGGCATGAACTCGTGGGCTTGCCCGACCAGCTGGCTGCGTTCGACCGCATGGGCATGGTGCTGACCCGCTATCCGCTTGCCGATCGACGCGGCGATGTTATGGGATCGCGCGCGCTGCTGCGGGAGCGGCTGGCCCGAATCTGAAGCGCCTATCGACGGGATTTCAAAACCATGAAGATCGCTGTGTTCGCCGGTGACGGCATCGGTCCCGAAGTCACCCGCGAAGCGGTCCGGGTGTTGCAGGCGCTAGGCCTCAACGATCTGGAACTGGTCGAAGGCGACGTGGGCGGTGCCGCCTGGCGCAAACATGGACATCCCCTGCCGCCGGCAACGCTGGACATCGCGCGCTCGGTCGAGGCGATCCTGTTTGGTGCGGTGGGCGATTTCGCCTGCGATGCGCTGGAACGGTATTTGCGCCCCGAACAGGCCATCCTGGGGCTGCGCAAGGAACTTGGGCTGTTTGCCAACCTGCGTCCTGCCAAACTTTTCAAAGGCCTGGAGGATTGTTCTGCCCTGCGTCCCGAAGTCGCCGGCCAGATCGATCTGCTGATCGTGCGCGAGCTTAACGGCGATGTCTATTTTGGCGACAAGGGCACCAGGACGCTGCCCGATGGCCGCCGCCAGGGCTGGGACATGATGTCCTATGCCGAGGACGAAGTGCGCCGCATCGCCCACGTCGCCTTCAAGGCGGCGCAGGGACGACGCAATCGGCTGTGCAGCGTCGACAAGGCCAATGTCCTGGAAACCAGCCAGCTGTGGCGCGATGTGGTGATCGAGGTGTCCGCGCAATACCCCGATGTCGCGCTCAGCCACATGTATGTCGACAATGCCGCGATGCAGCTGGTGCGCAATCCGGGCCAGTTCGACGTGATCGTCACCGGCAATCTGTTCGGCGATATCCTGTCCGATCAGGCCAGCATGTGCGTAGGCTCGATCGGGCTGCTGGCCTCGGCCGCATTGTCGGAAGGTACCATGGGCCTGTACGAACCGATCCACGGTTCCGCCCCCGATATTGCCGGGCAGGACAAAGCTAATCCCATGGCCTGCATCCTGTCCGCCGCCATGCTGCTGCGTCACAGTTTCGGGGCGGAAGCGCCGGCATCCCGGATCGAGGCAGCCGTGGCCAGGGCGCTGGCAGAGGGCGTTCGCGGCGCCGATCTTGGCGGCGAATACGGCACGGCGGCAATCGGTGAAGCGATCTTAAAGCACATTTAACGGGCTTATCTTAGTCTGTAAAACTGTCTAAGGTTTTCAGCAAGATCGGCCGATTCTGCCCGAGCAGACCCTCCGCAATAAAGGTGTTCGATGCTCCAACTTGCCATTGTCCTGCCGACCTTGAACGAGCGAAAGAATTTGCGCCCCCTGGTCGATCGGCTGGATGCGGCGTTGACGGGTATCGCGTGGGAAGCGATTTTCGTCGACGACAACAGCGCCGACGGCACCGCCGACGAAGCCCGCGCGATCGGCCTGATCGACCCCCGGGTGCGCTGCATCCAGCGGATCGGCCGGCGTGGGCTGGCCAGCGCGGCGATCGAAGGCATGTGCGCCACCGCCGCGCCGATCGTGGCGGTGATGGATGCCGACCATCAGCACGACCCCAAACTGCTGCCCGGCATGCTGGCCGCGATCGAGAGCGGCAGCTATGATCTATCCTATGCTTCGCGCTTTGCCGCGGGCGCCAGCACCGCGGCCTGGGGCCGGCCCGACCGCGTCAAGGCAAGCGGGTTCGCAAATTCGCTGGCTCGCAAGGTGACCGGGGTAGAATTGTCCGACCCGATGAGCGGCTACTTCATGCTTCGCGCCGAAATCCTGCGCGCCGATGCGGACCGCTTGTCGGGTGTGGGTTTCAAAATCCTGCTCGACATCCTGGCAACCGTCAAGGCGCCGTTGCGGATCAAGGAGTTTCCGCTGGATTTCGCCGCGCGCGCGGAAGGCGAAAGCAAGCTCGACCGCACGGTGGTGTTCGAATTCCTGGTGGGGCTTTACGACAAATGGCTTGGGCGATTCATTCCTACCCGCTTTGCCTTGTTCGGCACGGTGGGCGCGGCGGGGGTGGCGGTGCAGTTCGGCGCCTTGTGGCTTATGCTTCATCTGGAGATGGGCCAGCGCCTGATCGCCGGCCACTGGTCGGCCAACACCAGGTTCAACATCGCCAATACCCTGGCGGCGGTGGTGGCGATGACGTTCAACTTCGTTCTCAACAACGAGCTGACCTATGCGGATAAGCGCTTGCGCGGATTCGTGCCGCTGCTGCGCGGCTGGGCGAAATTTGCGCTGACCTGTTCGCTGGGCCTGCTCACCAACGTCGGCTCTGCGGCGCTGCTGAGCGCGATGGGCTTTCACCAGGTGGTCGCGGTATTGACCGGGATCGTGCTCGGGTCGGTGTGGAATTTCGCGCTGAGTTCCAAATTCGTCTGGGGGAAATATTGAAGTCGACGTGAATGATCACGCTTCTCCAAAAATCCTCCACGGAACGGGCAGGTGGCCGCGAAGCGGGCGGAGGGTCCCACCTCTCGGGCGAGTGATACTCCGTCCTAGAGTCTTTCCGGTTAAGACGGTGCCAGCCCGCTCCCCCGCCCGGCCACCCAA
>CAXTOS010000039.1:0-20131 GCA_964245935.1 uncultured Novosphingobium sp. | reverse complement strand
CCGGGCGGGGGAGCGGGCTGGCACCGACTCGACGTAAGTCGGAAAGACTCTAAACAGTTTTTTGGCACGCTGCCATGGCCCGCTTCAACCCTCCATCTGGCCGATCCATTCGAGCACCCAATCGGCCGCGACGTCTTCCGGGAAGTTACCACTGCGAGCGTCAATCTGGAGCCGATCGCCCACTCGGGTGGCACCCAGCGAGGTTAGCAGATCGTCGAATTTTTTCCCGCCGAAGCAAAAGGTCTGCTCATACTCGCTGTCTCCCAACGCAATCACGCCGTAGCGCAGGCCGGACAAATCCGGACGGTCTGCGGAAAGGGCGTCATACAGGGCGCGGCCATTGTCCGGCACGTCGCCGGTCCCATAGGTAGACGAACAAATCAGCGCCCGCGCCGAAGCCGCAACGGAGGCCACGTTGGTTTTTTCCATGCGTATCAGTTTCACGCTCAGACCCGCGTCCTCGATCCGTTCGGATACCTCCTCGGCAACCATCTCCGCGGTCCCTCCCATGGTAGCTACCAAGACCAGCATCTTGTCCGTCATGCGATCTCCGTTGCTGAAAGCAGTTGGCGCAGCGGCAGCGCCAGATTTGCCAATAAGATGTTCGGGGCGATTGGCGCAGGCTGCGCCAGGGCGCGGCGGATCAGCGACATGTCCTTGCCCCGGTCGATGGTGACGCCACCAACCAGGCGACCGCCCCCGAAATGCAACAGGGTCATCCCGTCACCCGCCGCGCTGAAGTCACGCAAGACGACGTGTTCCGCATCGGCAACGCGCCCGGCGATCTGCAGGTTGAGATCGCCTTGGTCGGACCATACCCAGGGCACACTTGGCAACGGCCGGGGGACGCCTGCAATCGCACGCGCAGCGACGTCGGCCTGAAGGTTGGCATTCTGCCAACTTTCGAATCTCATGCCCGGTCCGTCCGGCTGCCACTGCCGCGTCACGTCGCCTGCCGCGTAGATATGGGGATCAGAGGTCAGGCAATCGGCGTCCACGACAATTCCGTCGTCTACGGCGAGCCCGGCCTGCACCGCCAGATCGGTGTCCGGGGTCACGCCAATCCCGGCGACCAGCAGGTCGGCCGGAGCGGTACTGCCATCCGACAACTCGAGCAGCCCGCCCGTCTCACCCAGGACACACGTGCCGAGCCGTATTTCCATACCCCTGGCGCGATGATGCGCCAACACGGCCGCGCCTGCTTCGGCACACCCCAGCCGCGGAAGCAATTGGTCGGCCGATTCGATTACCGTAACTCTGCATCCACGCTGGATTGCGGTAGCCGCCACTTCCAGGCCGATGAAGCCGCCCCCGATCACCGTCACGTGCGGCGATCTTTCGAGCCGAGCCGCCAGGGCCCCACTGTCATCCAGGGTTCGCAAGTACACTAATCTGTCGGGAGCGACTCCGTTGATCGAGAGCGGCCGGACCCGGCTCCCCGTCGCCAGCAGGAGCTTCCCGTAAAACAGGCGCGCGCCGTCCGCGAGCGTCACCTCGCGGGCATCGCGGTCAAGCCCCACGGCGGCGCGGCCGAGCCGCAATTCGATTCCCAGCTCGACATAGCTCGCCTCCGGCAATACGAAGGGGATCGTGCCGCCGGGATCGACAAGCAGCGCCTTCGACAAGACAGGGCGCTCGTACGGCCGATGCCTTTCGGCACCGACGATAGCGATCGTTCCGGCGAAGCCGGCGCTTCGCAGCCCTTTGGCAGCGCGCGCACCGGCCTGACCGCCGCCGACGATCACGACATCAAAGTTTTCGGCCTGCATCATCCACCCCATTCCACGCAGCGCACACGCTATTGGTTTGACAAGTCATTGTCATTATGCAGTGTAACAGTCAAGTCCGGTACTGGCTATTGACAGATAATTGTCAATCAGCGAAGGTCGCCGCGACGGGCGTTAACCGCCGACCGAGGAGAGCGAAAATGGTCCAGAAAAAGGTGCCCATGAAGGTCAATGCCTTCCAGGCCGCGCGCAATTCCAATACTCAGCTGCTGCCCCTGTTCCCGTATATGGATCCCGGATCGATCGTGCCCTGCAGCGCCGTGCTGCAGAGCGACGGCATCAACAGCCCCGGTTATTTCCTGCACGAAAACAGCGTGGATGAGATCCTGCTCAGCATCGGCTCGAAGGGCATGATGCGTACCGCGGACATGGTGGTCGGCCCCCGGCGGCACGGCGTCGGCGGCAAGTCGGCAGTCCCGTTTTTCGCCGTCAGCATCATTACCCAGCGTCAACTGGAGGAGGGAGAGCAGCCGGAAACGGTGACGTTCACATGCGAAAAATGCAACACCGAGCTGCACTCGCACTCCTTCAACGCCAAGGATGCTGGCGAAGGCACCTATGCGGGCCTGCCGACGCTGATTTGCTCGGACCAGAGCACCGCTGATTACAATGCTTCCGTCGAAACTCGCACCTGCCCCAACTGCGGCAACGTCAACGCCCCCTTCCCCACCCCGATCTGGGGCTGGAGCAGGTATCGACGCAACACGGAAATCGTGGAAAGCGCCTGGGGCGCGCTTCAGGAAGCGATCGCCTGATGTCCACCGCCATCCGCACCCGCCGCAAGAACATGTTCAACGTGCTTCGTGAGGCCCAGAAGCTGGAATCCTTCGACGAGTTTCCAATGCTCCGTCCGGAAGTCGATCCTCAGGTTCACGCCAGCCGAAACAGCGTCGATCAGCCGTTTCTGCTTGTTTGCGAGAAGGATTGCGTGCTGGCTCAAATCAGCGGCAGTTCGCGCGTGGAATTCCCTGAAGGTCCGGTCCGCCATTTCGAGATGGAGCCTGGCGATTTCGTCTACGTCCCAGGCGGGTCCGCTCATCGCTTGCTGATCACCAAGCCGGGGGTGCAGATCCGCTACAAAGCGCGGATTCCCGGACACGAGTCCGTACTCTGGCTATGCGAGAGCTGTGGTCTCGAACTCGATCGGTACGAGATGGATCCAGGTGAGATGATCCCTGCGCAGCAGGGGTACGCCGACGCAACCCGGCGCTTCAACGCGGAGCCTTTGCGCCGCACGTGCGCAAAATGTGGTCACGAGCACGCGGAACTGGACTTGGCGCCGTTCCGCTGGACGGCGATCGCCGAGTATCTGACGATGCCGGAGGAAGACGAGGAGTCCGCCGTCCCCGCCGCCTGATGCGCGCAGTGAAGCCGCTGGCGAGACGATAATCGTCCGGCGCTCGTTTTTTATCGGACTGGCATTGGTGACGGAGCCCGCCTGACAGCTCCCGCCGCTGAAGCAAAATAGCGCGCGCCGCGTCCACCCATCGAACGCCAGTGTGCTGAATCTGAAGTTTGTTTGATAATTCATCGTCATGCTGAACTTGTTTCAGCATCCATTGTGCCCCGGGAACGCCGCTGCGTGGGCAGAAATGGACCCTGAAACAAGTTCGGGGTGACGACCGGATAATAGCCCGAACCTAATCCATCACACCAGTAGCTTTATTTCGCGCGATTTAAGAACGAATCCGGTATCCACTTCCAGTCATCACGCTCTAAGCGGTAGACGAGATCGCGCCCGGTTTTACCTGCGACGGTTTGGCGTCGCTGTATCGACCATCAAGGAGCAGGCTGAGCCGCTCAATGATATCGCGACAAGTCGCGAGTTCCTCGATGGAGAAATACTCGCCTAACTTGTTGGTCCATGCGATCTGCATGTTCATGATCTTGCCAAACAACTCTACGCCACTATCCGTGTGGCGGACGAGCTTGGCTCGCCGATGGTCCGGATTCTCGATCAGCTCGACCAGCCCGTCCTTGAGCATGGACTGAACGACGAACAAGACGCCTTGCCTGGTCAATTCGAAGTCGCGGGCGATCTGTGCCACCGTTTTTGGTCTCTCGCGAATGGCACCCAGAATTTGCCATCGCGCCGAAGTCAACCCGATGTCCTTGGTCATCGCGTCGCCAGCGCGCAGCAGACGGCCGTTGGTTCGAAAAATCGCGAGAGTAAGGGCGTCAAGTTCGGTGGACTGCGACGTCCGCATTTTCCTTTTTGCAGCCATGGGGCCAATCTTCTCCTGAAACGTAGCCCGATAACAGGTTGTCGAGCATATCCGGCCGAGATGCCAAATCCGCATTCCTCATGCCTTCAGCCGCGCCTTCGGTCTAGCGTTACAGTAGGGTATTGGATGAAACTCTGGATAGTTGTCCATGGCAGGGAGGCTGTGGAGGACGGCTGCATCGATCGAGACGACGCTGGAGCTATCGCGTCCTCACAGCGGGACGGGAAGGCGCGGATGCGATACTGGTTTACGCAGGAGCGTGTGGCCGCATCGGCAAACCTATTCCCGGATGGATGCCGGGTGACAAGCGCCACACGATCGATGGGATGTCCGCTCGCGGCCATCCAATCGATCGGGCTTTGTCCAGGGTAGGCGCTGGCGCCATCTTCGCAATCTCACGACCGGCCCTGCAGCGATCTCGTCGTTGCACCGCAGTTCCGGGTTGTTTCAAAACGATGGCGGCGCCACCGTCAGAAGCTGTATCCCAGTGACCCGCCAAAGACGCGGGGCGGATCGAAGGCACCCAGGATGGGGAACAGGCTGAAGCCGGCGCTGACCTGCTCCGACGAGACCGTCCGCTTGTTGGCGATGTTGCGGATGAACAGCGAGGCGCTCAAGCCATTGCGGTCGCTCTTGTAGTTGAGAAATGCATTGTATTTCCAGTACCCGCCTTGCGATACCTCCGGACGATTGAAGAAGGAGAAATAGACGCGGCTGGTCCCGGCCGCCTCTCCACGCAGCGTGAAGGCGCCGACCGCCGTGTCCACCGTGTAGGCCGCGGCGAGATTGGCGGTGAAGCGCGGCGACTGCGGCAGGCGATTGCCCTCGATGTTGATGATGCCGAGCGTGGGCCGCGCCGAGTCCAACGTGGCGAAATCCTTGATCTTGCTGTCGAGGTAGGAAAAATTGCCCGTGAGTTCGAGCTTCGATACCGGCCGCAGCGCGACCTCCGTCTCGATCCCCTTGACGACGGCGCGTCCGGCGTTGACTGGCACTGCCACGACTCCCACGACCTGCTGAAGCTGAAGGTTGGTATAGTCATAATAGAACGCCGCCAGGTTGGTCCTGAGCTTGTGGTCCAGGAATTCGGCCTTGATCCCCCCTTCATAGTCGGTGAGCTTTTCCGGCTGGAGCGGGTTGCCGAAGGAGTTGTTGTTGAAGCCACCGCTTTTGAAGCCCTTGGCGTAAGTCGCATAGAGCAGGATGTCATGCGCGGCCTTGTATTCGATGCCGAAACGCGGCGTGACGCTGTTCTCGGTCTGGCTCGCGATCTGGGATTGCGTGTAAACGAACGGAATCGCCGGGTTGTAGGGAGTGGCCAGATCCTGCATGCCGATATGGTTGATGCCCTTCTTTTCATGGCTATAGCGCACACCGGCCGACAAGGTCAGTCCGTCGAGCAGCTCATAATCAAGCTGGCCGAACAGCGCGGACGCGCGCGTCGTGCTGTTCCCGCGGAAGTCGATACCCTGGGCGAACCCGTAGGGCGGGGCTGGCCGGCGCAGTGGCAGGAAGGAGTTGCTGCCGAAGATATTCTCGCTGAAATAATAGCCGCCGATCAGATATTTTAGGCGGGAGATATCGCCGGCGAGCCGCAGTTCCTGGCTGAACTGGTGCGCGCGTTCCTGGATACGGAAGGTCGAGGTGACGGCGCTGGTCCCGTCTGCATCGGTGCGATAGTCCGTAAACGAGTTGCGATAGCCGGTGACGGAGGTCAGCGTCGCAAAGCCGAGATTCAGGTTGGCGACTGCCCCGAACCCGTAAAAGCGCCTGAAATTATATTGCGGGACGTCGGAATTCGAATCGCGCGGATTGGCGGGGACCGTCCCGCCGAGCACCTGGCCGAGCGGCGTCACGGCGGGATTGCCCGCCCCTAGATAATGATAGACGAACGCATGGTCTTGCTCGTGGCTATAGTCAGCCGATAGCACGAGGTTGAACCTGGAGCTGGGAACGAACTTGATCTTGCCGCGGAAGGCGAAGGTATGTTCGTTGTCGATGTCCTGATGGAGCGCCAGGTCGTGGCCATAGCCGCCGCGGTCGACCGTCTGGAAGGCAAAGCGCGCCGACAGCGTATCGGTCAGGCCGCCGGTCACGGCGCCATCGGTTCCCACCAGTCCATAATTGCCTATCGTGATCTTGCCATAGCCGCCGAAGGTCTGTTCGGGATCATTGGTGATGACATTGATCGCGCCGGCGGTCGCGTTGCGGCCGTAGAGCGTGCCTTGCGGACCGCGCACCACTTCGACCCGGCTCACGTCGAAGAATGTTGCGATCGCCGCCGAGGGCCTGCTGATGTAGATGCCGTCCGAATGATAGGCGACGCGGCCTTCCTGCCCGATCACCGTCGTATCCAGCCCGACGCCGCGAATCGCGATGCGGGCGAAGCCGACATTCTTGCCGAAGTTCACGTTCGGCAGCTGCGGTGCCAGGTTCTCGATCGAGTTGATCTGGCGGGCGCGCAGGTCCGCTCCGCCGACCGCGGTGATGGCGAGCGGGGTGTTCTGCACACTGCTCGCGCGCTTCTGCGCGGTGACGACGATGTCGCCCAGCGCGCTTTCGGTCGCCGGCACAGGGGCTGCGGCGGTCACGACAGGCGATGTGGCGTCATGCTGCGGCGCGCCCGCGGCTGCCCGCTGATCGACGGTGCTGGCAGCCTCCTGCGCCGTGGCGACGGCCGGGACGGCAATGATCGCGCTGCCAGCGAGCAATAGCGGATATGTGGCTTGAAACATCTGAACCCCTCCATCTCGATTTTAAAACCGATCACGATCGAAAAAGCAAAATCGGCAACGTCTGTCAAGTGGATACTGCACAGGATCGTATAGCATGTGATCTGTTCGTGTAGCGGGCGCACCGGCCCCACGGATCGAGGAGGCATCGCCGGGTCATCGAGCCTACCTATCGCGCCGCCGTGGATTTCGTCTGAAACGAAAGGCTTTATCCGACCATGTCTTCCAGTTCGGTCCCACGCGTCTCGCGGACCACGCGCACGGCAAACAGGATCGAAACAAAGGCGCAAGCGGTGAAGGAGCCATAGGTTATCGCCAGCCCGACCGACATTGCCTGCCAGATGGAGCTTGCTACCGGCGACGGCAGCGAGAAGCTGAGATACACGCCTTTCGCGCAACGGGTGTCCCTCGAGGTCGGCAGCAACGCCCAACTGCCGTGGCATGCGCGACGCTGTCGACCACCCCGATCGCTCGCGGCGAATTGGTTGCGGCCCGTACCGGGATCAACGCCAGAACTCCAGCTCGCGCATCGCTGTGCCATAGTGCCCGGCCAAGGTCTGCCAGCCGGCCACCGCCAGGAACTGCCGTTGCAGTTCTGCGGCAAAGGCCTGTCGGGCGGGCGCCGGGACACTCATGAAATCGCGCACCGCCCGGGCAATCGCCGCGGCATCGGCGGCCTGCGCCACTGGCGGCCAGGGCGCGGCGGCGAGATCGACATGGGCAACCCGCGCGGCGGCGGTGGCGATTACCGGCACGCCATTCGACACCCCGGTCACCGCCACGCCGCTTTGCGAATCGAAGCCGGCATAGGGGCACAGCATGGCATCTACCCCGGACAGCACGCCGGGCAGTTCATCATCGGCGATGAAGCGGGGCCGGATGTCGAAACCGGGATCGCCGGCGGGAATTTCGGCACGGCAGCGTTCCCAGTAGGCGGCATCCTCTCGCCTGGGCGCCCCCGCAATGCGCAGCGTGACCTTTGCTCCATCGGCGCGCAACTGCCGCACCGCGCAAATCGTCTCGAACACCCGCTTGTTGGGCCGCAGCGAACCGAACACCAGCAGCCGCAGCTCTGCTCGGGGCTCGTTCGGCACCAGTCCGGTCACGACGAAGGGGCCATGAAACAGCGTGCGTACCCGGCGCGCCGGGACTTTGGCCTCAATCATCAGCCGCTGGCTCTGTGCAGCGTTATTGGTGATAATGAGGTCGCAGCGGCGATAGGCCGCGCGATACAGCCAGCGTTCCACCCCGCGTAGTGCGGCTGGGAAATGCGCGGCATGGGGGTAGAAATCATGCAGGCTCAGCGCGATTCGCGCGCGCTTCAGCCGGGCCGCGACGATCGGGGCCAGGCTGACCGGCAGGGTCGGGGCGATGTGGATCAACAGCACCGGTCGATCCGGACCCGCCTCGCGCAGCACCGCCGCTGCCAGCGCCAGCGACTGGCGCGCCAGCTCCAGCAGCTTGCGCCGGCCAGCCTTTGCTGCGGGAACCGCTATAGTCACCAGCCGCACCGCGCCCAGCGGGTAAGGCTGCGCGGGCGTCACCATCGTAACCGGGTGACCCGCCGCATCAAGCGCATTGGCAAGCTCGACCGCAAACCGGCCAAGCCCCGAACCCGAAGCCTCCGTGGCGATGATCAAAGGTTCCCGCCTGGTCAGGGTGCAGCCTGTGGCGGCAGGATGGCGGGAAGCTTCGGCTGCGGGCGGCGATAGCCGCTCCCAGCCAGGATCACCAACGCTGCGACAAGTTCCACCCCGGCACCGGCAGCGATCGCCGGGCCAAATCCGGCACTACGCCACACGCTATAGCGCGCGAGATTGGCGCAGGCATAGCCCGCCAGCGTGACCGCGGTGTAGCGCCGCGCCGCGCCGCGCGCGAAGGACAGGCGGTTCAACATGATATTCGCCCCCTGCGCCACCAGCCAGACGGTGTAGGCGGGAATAAGGCTGCACAGCAGCGTCAGGGTGACCGAATGGCTGTGCCGTGCCACTATCACCGCGCCCGCGCTGATCGTCGCGGCGGTCAGTGCTAGCCCGCCCAGCGTAAGGCCGGCCATGCGCAACAGATAGTGCCGCGCCGCCCCGGGCTGTCCTTCGCGCTGGAACTGCATCAGCCGCACCATCGCGACATTGGCCAGCGGGCCGATCACCAGGCCGTTGGCGGTCAGCGCGATCCGCTGCGCCAGCGATCCGGCCGAGGTCACCCCGGCGCCGGAATGCGCGGCCAGGCCCAGCACCACCGCTTGCGAGGCCAGAAACCCCAGCGTCTCAGTGCCGGCCAGGCCCAGCATCGGCAGGAACACGCGGCGCAGGGAATTCTTCGTGGCGGCCAGCTGCGCCGGAGACGGCGGCGTGCCGGGCCGATGCCGGATCACGCGCCAGCCATACGCCGCAGCAATCAGCGCCGCCCCGGCAAATGCGCTGGTCAGCGCCAGCTCCACCTGCCGGTGCAGCAGCGCCGCGCAAATGGCCAGCAGCAGCACGAAGCCGACATTGTTGACGAACAGCACCGCTTGCGCCTGCACGAAACGACCACGCGCGTTGGCCACCGCCGCGCTCAGCCCGACGACCCCGGTCGCGGCGCAGGCCAGCGCCATCAGCAGCGGCGGCAAGAGGCGGGCGCTGTCCATCCGCCCCGTGAATGGCAGCCGCCACGCGACGGCCAGAAAAGCCACGCTGAGCAAGCCGACGGCGCCCCCCAGCCAGCGCAACAGCATGCCCAGGCGCAAATGTTCATCCGGCGCGTCGTCGCGGTTCGACCACGCGATGTAGGCGGTGGAAAATGGTCCGCCGAGAAAGGTGACGAGATAGGTCGGCGTCGCGGCGAGCTGATAAAAACCATCGGTCGCGCGTGAAAAGCCGAAGCCGGCCGCGATGATGACTTCGCGTAGCATCCCCACCACCCGCGAGACCAGCGTGAAGCCGAGCATGGTGCCCACCAGCCGGCTGCCCCGCTGCCGGTTCACAAATATGCGCTCCGTTGGGCCGCGACAGCCTGCGCCGCCAGATCGCGCCCCCGGTAGACCAGGGCGTCCGGGAGCTGCGGCAAGATCAGCCCGATCGCCATCATGATGATCTGATCGATCGGGTCGCCGGCGTCGTCGAACAGGCCCGCCAGCTCGACTTGCCCGCGCAGGAACAGGCTGACCAGCAGGATGAAGACCAGGAAACGCCGCGCGGGGGGCAGTACGTCGCCGTAGCGCAGGGCAGCCCCGAACAGCAGGCACCACGAAGCGAACAGCCCGCACATCCCGATCGCGCCACGCTCTACCAATACGCTCAGCCAGAGGTTGTGAAAGCCGCCGGCCTGCAACTGGTAAAGCTCGGTAAATTGAGCGCCGCCGGTCAGATAGGCTTTGCCGAGATTGGCATGGATGACCGTTTGAAAACTGCCCGGACCGAAGCCGAACAGCGGCTGCTGGGGCCAGGCGCCGATGGCGATCTGCCACAGCGCCGCCCGGCCAGCCAGCGGCCCGGCCATGGCGGAATGGGCGATCGCATCGATGTTGCCGACGAATGCCGCCAGAAAGCCAGCGATGATCAGCGCCGTTGCCGCAACGCCCAGCCAGCGGTACCGCGCGCAGGCCGCGGCGACGGGCGCTCGCGCCAGCACCCAGCCACCGGCGATCCCCGCCACCAGCGCCAGCAGCGGCGCGCGCGCGGTAAGCACCGCCGAGCACAGGCCGATCAACACCATTATCGCCAGCACGATCCACCGTGGCACGAGTTCGTCGCGGGTGACCGCGATCAGCGCCACGAGCGCGGCAAAGCAGACCTCATTGGCGTTATAGCCGTTCTGGAAGCTCTTGCCCTTGAGCATGCGGGCGGCTGCATAAGACCAGCCCGAAGACAGCGCCGGCAGCGCCCTGACCAGCGCATCGGCCAGAATGGCGAGGGACACTACGAACAGGGCCCATAGCCCGACGCGGCGGGCGACCGGGTCGCGCGCGGCGGCAAAGACGATTGCCGCAAAGGCGACGATGAACAGTTGCCGGACGAAATCGGCCAGACATTCCGTGGTGCGCAGCACCGCGGCATCGATCGCCACGCCGGCCAGGAACGGCGCAAACACCATCAGTATCGCCCAGGCCTGGCGCCGATCGGCGCCGCGCGCCAGACACACCGCTGCATAGGCCAGGCATGACAAGCGCCACGCCGCCCCCGCCCACCCGGTGGGCAACGCATGCGGGGCAAAGCCCAGCGCCAGCAATCCGCCAATCGCCAGCCCGGCCAGCGTCTCCCACGACAGCGGACCCGCGGGATGGCGAGCGCCCTGCGCCGGCCACCGCGGCGACCCTGGCGCGGCACCGTGGGAGGCGGCCTCATTCATAGGTATTTTACCTAAAGCAGCATCTTTGTTTGTCAAAGCCAATTACCGGCGCACCGAAATGATCAAACGGGATGAAGAACGCGTTGAAATCCATAGACGGCTTGCGGTGCCCTGCACATCACTATAGGTATATTTACAGAGAAGGCATCGTTACTGACATATTATCAACGGCCTCAGGGAGAAGTTCGTCAAGGTGGGGCATTTTGTGCAAAGAATTGCTCGCGAACCGCGAAATTGGGGGGTGATTGCCATCGCCGCGCGCGATCGGCGCAGCGATTCGCAGACCATCGGCAATTTGCAGATCCTGCGACTGGTGGCCGCCGCCATGGTCCTGTTCGGCCATCTCAACCACGAAGTGCTCAAGAAGCCCGTGCTGGCGGCCGGGTTCGTCCCGTTCCAGCCGATCTGGTGGCATTGCGGCGTCGATATCTTTTTCGTGGTCAGCGGCTTCATCATGGCGCTGATCACCCGCGACAGTTTTGGCAAGCCGGGCGAGGCTGGGCGGTTCTTTCGGGCCCGCGTGGTCCGGCTGGTGCCGATGTACTGGCTGTTCACGAGCCTGACCTTGCTGGCGATGGTGCTGGTCCCCGCCGAAATGCGGCACCACACCACCAATTGGAAACAGGTGCTCGGCTCGTATATGTTCGTGCCGTTGACGCTCAATGCCGATGGTGCGCCCCGACCGGTGATGATCCTGGGCTGGACGCTCAACTACGAGATGCTGTTCTACGTGATTTTCGCTGGTGCGATGCGGCTGGATCGCCGCCGGGGGCTGATCGCGATCAATGCAGCGTTGATGACCCTGGCGGCCGTGGGCCTGGCCTTTCCCCTGCCGATGCCGTTCAAGGTGTGGTGCGATCCGATCGTGCTGGAATTTTTGCTGGGCATCGGGCTTTATGGCCTGTGGCAGCGGCATGGCCCGCTGCCGGCATGGGCCGGGCTGGCCATGCTCGCCCTGGGCTATCTGGCCATGGCGGCGTTCATGGCGGCCGGCATCGCCAATCATTTCGATGCGTACCGGCTGATCTGGGGCGGTGTGCCGGCGGCGATGATCGCTGCCGGGGTATTGTTGCTGCGCGATCGACCTGCGCCCGGTCCGGTCAAGCGCATCTTCATGCGGGGCGGCGATGCCTCCTACGCGCTCTATCTCAGCCACCCCTTCGTGCTCAGCGCGGTGGCTCTGTTTTGCGCAAAGGCCGGGCTCGGCAATGCCTGGCTGTACATGGGTGCCGCGTTCGTCGCCTGCGTCGGGTTTGCCGGGATATTCCATCGCCAATGCGAAAGCCCGCTCCACCGACTTGCCAAAGCCGGGGTTTTCCCCGGCCTGCCCGGCGCGCCGGCGCTGGTGCGCGGGCTTCGGCAATTCTCCGCACATTCCGGTCGCGCGCCCGCGCACCGGTAAGTGGCGATCATGCCATCGGGTTCAGCGACGGAAAGACAGGCAACATGCTGAAGCGCGGGGGTGAGCCGCAACATGGCCACCCGCAGTGAACTGACCGAGCCGACCGCGTTGCGTGAGGCCGATCCCTGGGAATTGTCCGCTGTCGTTCCGGCGATGCGCCGGCATCTCCGGCTCAGCCTCGCGATCGTGCTGGGCTGTCTCGCAATGGGCGCTTTGTCGCTGCTGTTGCCCAGGCTCTACACGGCGGACGCCACGCTGGCGTATGACCCGCAAACGCCGCTGATCAGGGGCGGGGGCGACCTGCCGATGACTGACCCGCAACGCGATGCCGAACTCGATGCGCAGCTTGCCCTGGTCACCAGCCTGCCGGTGGCGGAGGATGTCGCACGCACGGTTAATCCGGTGGCCAATCCCGGGCTACAGCGGGAAGCCGATGCCTTGGCCGCGAACAGCGATCGCCGACTGAGCCGTGACGAAGCACTGGGCACCGCCCTGCTTGATCATGTCAAGGCGCGGCGCATAGGCCAGACCTCGGAATTCACCATCAGCTTCACCGCCGGCACGGCCGGCCAGGCGGCGCGGATCGCCAATGGCTTTGCCGCCAGCTACCTGGCCGCCGCGGGCCGGCAAAAGACCGCATTGGCCGACGCCGGCGCCCGCCAGCTGGCCACCCGGGTTGCGCAATTGCGCCAGCAGGCCGCCCGGGCCCAGGGCGATCTCGCCGGGTTCCGCTTGGCCAACGACCTGCTCGACAGTCCGGACTCGACCGCATCGGAGCAGGAGGTGGCAGTGCTGCGCGGCCAGCTTGCCGATGCGCGCGGGCTGGCGGCGCTGGCCGGCACGCGCAGCGCCGCCGCCAATGCGACGACCGTTGTCGGCGGCGGCAATGGTGGTTCGGTCGATACCACGCCGGTTTCGGCCTTGACCGAGCAGCGCGCGGCGAACGCTGCCGAGCTGGCGGCACTGCTGGGCCATTATGGTGAAAAACATCCCGATGTCATCGCCGCGCGCAGCAAACAGGCCGAGCTTGATGCGCAACTGGCGCAGGCGATAGAGGGCAATGGCCATTCCGCCGCCGCCGAAGCACGTGGCAGCACTGCGCGCGCCCAGGCGTTGGCGGCAAACCTGGGAGATGCCCAGGCACGCCTTGCAGCGACGCTTAGCCATGACGCGGGGTTGCTCGATCTGCAAAACATCGCGCTGGCGGCGCGGCAGGCGTATCAGGATGTGCTCAAGATCGGCGCCGACCAGACCGCCCAGCGCGCCCTGGTACAACCCGATGCGCAACAGATCGGCATCGCCATGCCGCCGCCCCGGCCAAAATTCCCGCGGTCGGGCATCAATCTGCCGATCGGGCTGGCGCTGGGGCTGGGTATTTCGGTCGCGGTCGCCTTTATACGCCAATCCTGGCGGCATACGCTGGGCTCGGTCGATGACATCGGGCGCTGGCTGGAAACCGACTATTTCGCGCCGCTGCCGATGCATGTGGTCGCGCGGCACAACGCCGACACCCGCGACCCGATCGCGGCGGTGCTGGTTCATCCGCGCTCCGCCTTTGCCGACAGCATCCGCAGCCTGGCGAGCGCCGCGCTGTTCGCCGCCGGCAACGGCAAGAGCGCGGGCGGCCGGGTCATCGGCATCACCTCGGCGCTGGCCGGCGAAGGCAGGACCACCGCCAGCATCGCCATGGGCCACGTGCTGGCCGCGGCCGGCATGAAAGTGGCCCTGCTGGCGGCTCATGGCCACGCCGGGCCCGAGGCGTTGCGCCAGATCGCCGGCAGCGGGCTTGCGCTGGTGGAATACGGTATCTGCGGTGCAGCCGGCCGCCCCGATTCCGACGAGGGTCATCTGGCGCAAACGATCGCGGCGCTGCGGCGCGAATACGACGTGGTGATCATCGCCACCGCGCCCGTTCTGGCGGGTGGCGCGGACCGGCCGCTGCTGGCATGCATGGATGCGCTGGTCCTGCTGGCCCGGTGGCGTTCGACCCCGGTCCGGGCGATCCGCGCGGCCATTCACCAGATCGCGGCGGCGGGTGGGCAGGTCTCGGGCGTGGCGCTGTCGATGGTCCAGGGAAACGGGCATTGAACCCCGCCCGGCAGAATCCTGCCCCGATGAGCCGGAGCCTTTATCCTGTCAGTTTCATAAAAAGGGTGATCAGCGCGGCCCAGATCGCCAACCCCGGAACGAGCGCCAGACCAATCCCGCGCGCGGGTGCGAGCCGATCTTCGCCCATGGTGCCCAGCCCGTCGGTGTCGCCCTCCCCCGGCAATGGCAACTCGTGGTCCAACGCGTGCAGGGGCTCATCGGCCCACGGCGAATGCCGATCCAGGCGCGCGGCCTGCGGTGGCGTCCGGGCCAGCTCGCTGATGTGCTTTTCCGCGTCGCCCATCACCAACCGCCTGTCCACGGCCGCCCAGGCGGTTTTTGACAGATATGCCCTGCCCATCCCAATTGACCGATCCGCCACGCTACAACGGGAAGCATTGCGCGCGGGAGGAAATGATCATTGGCGTTTGACCCATGTACAGCATCGCAACCCAAACCTTTCTAATTATTTGCTGATATCGACCAATATTACGAGATACTGCAAGTCGCTTAATACTCCGTTTCCGTTCATTCCCAACCGTCACGAAAATTGCCCGGCTACGGGGCGTATGCCGATATCGGCACAAAATAGCCGAACCCGATGAAAATCGCGTATATCACCAAGCAATTGCCGTTTGCCGTCAGCGAAGCCTTCATTCTGCCCGAAGTAGTGGAACACCGTGCGGCGCAGGGGTGGGAGGTATGGTTTGCACCACTCGCACGCGGGGCCATGGTGCATGATGCCGCGCTACTGGAACAAACCATCGTCGCTCCGGTATGTTCCCCGGCGATTCTGCTTGGCGCGATGGCCGAATTGTTCCGGCATCCCCGGCGCACCGCCCGGCTGGGCGCACGCATGCTTCAGGCCCGCTCACCCGGGCTGGCGCTACGCAACCTTGCCGTGTTTCCCAAGGGGCTGTGGCTGGGGCGGCGGCTGAAGCGCGAACGTTTCGAGCATGTCCATATCCATTTCGCCGCTGCGCCGGCGACCATGGGGGTGGTCGCCGCGCAGGTCGCGGGCCTGCCCTGGTCGCTGACCGCGCACCGCTACGATATCGCCCAGAACAATCTGCTTCGCTGGAAGGTGGCGGGCGCCAAATTCGTGCGCGCGATCGATGCCACAGGCGCAGACGAAATCCGCAGCCGGGCAGGCGCGTGCGGCGGCCGGGATGCCGCGCATCTGCTGGTGCTGCACATGGGCGTGTCGGTGCCCGACCACCCGGCGCCGCGGCGCGAGGGCGCGCTGGCGCCACTGCGGCTGGCCATCGCCGCTCGACTCGTCGGCAAAAAGGGCCATGCCACCCTGCTGGAAGCGATGGCGATTGCGCGCCATGGCGGACAAGCGGTGACCCTCGCGGTGTTCGGCGATGGCCCGCTGGAGCCCGCGCTCCACCGCCAGGCCGATCTGCTCGGCATCGGCGACGCCCTGACCTGGCACGGCGCCACCGCACATGAAACCATGCTTGACGCGCTGGTGGCCGGCGGTTTCGATGCCGCGGTGTTGCCCAGCGTGACCACCCCTGACGGTGACAAGGAGGGCATCCCGGTGTTTCTGATCGAAGCGATGGCGGCGGGCCTGCCGGTCATCACCACCGCCAATGGCGGGATCGGCGAACTGGCCGGCGATGGCGCGGGGCTGCTCGTGCCCGAAGGCGATGCTAGTGCCCTGGCGGCAGCAATGATCCGGCTGGCCCATGACGGCACCGAACGGGCGCGCCTGGCCGAGGCAGGCCGCGCGCGGGTGCTGGCGGCGTTCGAGATCGGCTCAAACATGCAGCGCCTGCGCGAATTGATGAGCGCAGACGGATGAAAAAGCACAACGGGCTTGGGGGCCTTTTGCCCCAGGACACCCTGGCCCTAAACCTTCAAACTCTGCATCCGCATCAAATAGCGCGCCAGCACATCGATCTCCAGATTGACCTTGTCGCCGGGCGCAAGCGTGCCCAGAGTCGTCACCACGGCGGTATGCGGGATGATATTGAGCGAAAAATGGCAGCTGCCGTCGCCCTGGTCGTCCACTTCATTGACCGTCAGAGAAACGCCGTCGACGGTGATCGAACCCTTGGGCGCGAGGCACGGCGCCAGCTCGCGCGGCGCGGCAATGTCGATACGGCGTGATTCGCCGACCGGGGTTATGCTCACGATCTCGCCGACGCCATCGACGTGCCCGGTCACGATATGGCCGCCCAGTTCGTCGCCCAGTTTCAGCGCGGGTTCGAGGTTGAGGTGCTGGCCGGCCTGCCAGTGCCGGGGCACGGTGCGGCTGACCGTTTCGCCCGAGATATCGACCGCGAACCACGCGTCACCAGCATGGCCACCGCGATCGACAACGGTCAGGCAGGTGCCCGAGCAGGCGATCGAGGCGCCGATGGCGATGTGGGCGGGATCGAACGGGCAGCCGATCACGGCGTGGAGATCGCCGGCTTCGCGCAGGCTGCGGATAGTGCCGAGGCCGGTAATTATTCCTGTAAACATCGATTATTCCTGTGCACCCGTGCGCTCATAGACGTCCAGCGCGTCTTCGCCAAGCCGGCGATGATCGCCGTGGCGCCAGCGGCCATGGGCCTGGGCCAGCGTGCTCAGGCCGATGTCCCGCAGGCCGGGCCGGCCCCCGCCGATCAGGATCGGCGCGCGATAGATCATCAGCCGATCGACCAGATCGGCGGCCAGGAATTCCGCTGCCGCCCCCGCGCCGCCCTCGATCAGCAGGTACTGGGTATCGGGAATGGCGAAGATCGCTTGCGGCGTAGCCAGCGCGTGCCAGCCATCGGGCACCGCGCCGCGCGTCAGCACCCAGCGCGCGGGATTGCGCATCGCCAGCCCGGGCAGGCGCACATCGAGGCGCGGCCGGTCGGCGCGCAACGTGCCGCCACCGACCAGAATCGCGTCCTGCCTGGCGCGGAGCGCGTGGCCATGGGCGCGGGCGGCGGCACCGGTGATCCACTGGCTGGTGCCATCGGCCATCGCGATGCAGCCATCGAGCGACAGCGCCAGCTTCAGCGTGACAAAGGGCCTGCCGCGCCGCCGCTGCATGAGATAGCCCGCCAGGCTGGCGCTGGTGATGGGGCAGGGCAGCAGGACGACATCCACCCCTGTGCTGCGCAGATATTCGGCCCCGCGTCCGGCGGTGCGTGGATCGGGGTCTTCGCAGCCGATTACCACCCGTGAGAGGCCGGCCGCGGCGACCAGCCCGGCGCAGGCGGGGCCGCGCGTGCCGGCATGGGCGCAGGGTTCGAGTGTGACATACAGCGTGGCGCCGCGCGCGGCGGAGCCGGCAGCCGCCAGCGCCATCGCCTCGGCATGGGGCCGCCCGCCGGGCTGCGTCCAGCCGCGCGCGATTACCAACCCGTCACGCAGGATGATGGCACCCACTGCCGGGTTGGGGCGGCTGAGCGGCAGCCCGCGTGCCGCCAGCCGTGCTGCGCCCGCCAGCCAGCGGGCATCATCGGCGTCGGTGTTCACCACGTCTTATTCCAACGGCGTTGATGGAAATCCCCCCGTCCGAGCCGAGCTTGTCGAAGCACCGTCCTTTGATGGCAAGCATTTGAAAAGAACAGCAGCCCTTCGACAAGCTCAGGGCGGACGGGGAGGGGCGGATGAGTCACGATTAACGCCCATTGGTTGTGGCGGGCGCGGTTTTAGCTGCGACGGCGGCTGATGCAGCCGCGTCGGCCCTGGCCTGGCGGTCGATGGCGTCGACATCCATGCCCGACGCACGGCCGATCGACTTGTAGATATTCTTCACCAGTTCGTCGCGCTTTGCCTGTTCTGCGGCGAGTTGCTTCTGGCGGCGCTGGTTGGCGGCATTGCTGGCAAGAATTTCGGCTTCGGCGCGGTCTGCGCGCCAACTGGTGATGTAATCGATCTGCGGCGGGCGCGGCTCGATCCGCTCCTCCTCGCGCACGACCAGTGATAACAGCGTCCCCGAGACCGCGATCGCCAGTAGCACGAAACGCCAGCGCATCCGCCCCGCACTGCGCCACACCGCAATGAAATCGGCAATGGCTCCGGTGGGGTTGACGTTTCTCCAGATCGACATGCGCGCATATTAGAGCAAGATGGTGATCCGTGGGTACCTGTTTTTCGATGGAACCCATCTTCGTGGCAATCGCGACCGGTAGCTCAGGCCAGCAGGTCGTTTTTGGTCATCGCGGCAAGGACCGGAAGATCCGGGAAGGCGGCAATCCAGGGGGCTCCTTCCCCACGCCATATCGCGCAGACCACGCCTATGACGATTGCCCCGGCTTCCATGACGAGTTTTGTTGCATCTGCGACCGCGCCTCCCGTCGTGATGACATCTTCGATGAGCACGACCCGTTTTCCCGCGACGCTGCCGCCCTCGACCGCCAGACACGTGCCATATTCCTTCGCTTTTTTCCTCACGAATGCCGTCGGCAGTCCTGTCGCAAGCGATATAGCCGTAGCGATCGGCACTCCGCCAAGCTCCAGTCCGGCAAGCATTTCGATACCCGTGGGAAGTAGTGGGATCATCTCGGCTGCAACTCGCTTGAGCAGCGCCGGTTCGGCCTCGAAGCGATATTTATCAAAGTAGGTCGATGAAATCTGCCCCGAGCGGAGACGAAACTCGCCTTGCAGCGATGCAACGGCCTTGATGGCCCCAGGCAATGACGGATCGATCACGCTATTATCGCCATAAACAAACGCCTTATTTCTACCAATGGCCAAAAGGCTGGTACCAGTTCAGCCATATCCCGTCAGCCGAACGGCGCGTACAGCCCACGCCCCTGGCTTTTCAGCCACGCGTTGGCCGCCGTGATGTCGCCCTCGAACAAGCGCCCCAGCGCCGCATGAAACTGGTCGGAGTGATTGAAATGCAGCAGATGCGCGACTTCATGCGCCACTACCGAGCGGCGCACTTCGTCAGGCGCCATGATCAGCCGCCAGTTGATGCGGATTGCTCCCCTGGCCGAGCAACTGCCCCAGCGCCGCTGGGCGTTGGACAGCATCAGCGGTGGCGCAGTGACCCCGGCGGCTGTGGCATATTGCGCCAGATCGTCGGTCAGCAAGCGCCGCGCCTCCGTCTCCAGCCAGCGCCGCAAGCGCTTTTCCAGCGATTCGCGCGGGCCGCCGATCCGCAGCGTGCCATCGCCACACACGGCGCGGCGCGGCGCGGTCTCGTGCCAGTCCACCACCAGCGCGGTGCCGCGATAGCGCAGCGTGGCGCCCGGCTGGATCGGCGCGGGCGGGGTCAGCGTGGCGAGTTGTCCGGCCAGCCAGTCGGCGCGCGAGCGCACGAAGCTGAGGGCATCGGCGCTGCGGGCCCAGGTCGGAATGGACAGGCGGACGGTGCCGTCGCGGGCCAGCCGCAGGGTCATCCGGCGCGCCTGAGTCAGGCGGCGGATGGTGATCGGCACATCGCGATCGCCCAGTTTCACGGTTGGCAAACTTTCCGGGGGAGGCTCGCGCCAATTGCGGCCGAACCAGCCGGGTTTGCCTGACCCGGTTGCATCCGCGTCATTCGACATCGAGTTCCTCACCGGGGGGCCAGATGATATGCTGCTCCAGCGGACCGGCCAGCATCTCGGAAAACGCCCGGCCGAATTCGCG
>CAXTOS010000038.1:0-20429 GCA_964245935.1 uncultured Novosphingobium sp. | reverse complement strand
GCGCGCCTCGTTACCCCCGGTAGAGCGGCTAGCGCTGGCATATGCACCGGCGCGGGCGCGACCTGCATGGCTGGCCGTGCTGGCGCTGGATGCGCGGCTCGGGCAGCAGTTGCGCGCCGCTCGCGAGCCGATCCTGACGCAAATTCGCCTGGCGTGGTGGCGCGATCGCCTGGCCGAGGATGCGGGTGACTGGCCGCAGGGCGAGCCACTGCTGGCCGCGCTGGCAGAGTGGCACGGGCACCATCGCCGCCTGGGCGCGCTGGTCGATGGCTGGGAAATGCTGTTGGGCGAAGCGCCCCTGCCGATCGCCGCGCTAGAGGGCTTCGTGGCCGGACGCGCGGCGGCGATGGAGGCGCTGGCTCTGGCGCTGGAATGTTCGGATGCCGCCGCCGCCGCGCATCGCGCCGGGGGCGGCTGGGCGATTGCCGATCTCGCCACGCATCTTTCGCATCCCCATGAGCGTGCTTCCGCCCGGATGCTGGCGGCAGGGCATGATTGGCAGCAGCCCCGCCTGCCACGCGCGCTGCGACCGCTGGCCATATTGCATGGGCTGGGTGCGCGCAGCCTGAAGGAGGGGGGTGGCGAGAGCAATTTTTGGGCGGCGCTGCGACTTGGCCTGTTGGGCATTTGAGCAGGCCGAATTTCACACAAAATACAGATCTGGTACAAAGACAATCGGCTAAGCATGATTTTGATTTCATTTAATAATCCCTGGCGTAAATATCCCTGCTCGCGCCGCGGGCGCAGGGGGACGGGTTGATGAATCGTATGGTGCTGGGCGCCCTGGCCGCGCTGTTGATGGTCGCGGCCGGCCTGTTCTGGTGGCAGGGCCGGGCCGAACTGGCGCGCGCGGTGCCGCCGCCCGATATTTCTGCCAGTTCGGCAGCCGGCGAAGCGCCGATCGAATTGCCCAGCGCCAATCCGAACGCGCATGGCTCGTCGCTGCCGCGCGGCGGCAAGATGAAATTGTCGAAGCAGCAGGCGCGTTTCAACCGCTATGATCGCAACCGCGATGGCGGGATCAGTCGCACCGAAATGCTGGGCACGCGGGTGAAAGCCTTTCAGAAGCTGGACACCAATCACGACAATATGCTGAGTTTCGAGGAATGGGCGGTGAAGACCTCCGACCGGTTCAGGGAGATCGACACCAATCATGACGGGGCGATCACCCCGGTCGAACTTGCGGCCTATGATGCCGCCACCGACGCCAGGAAAAAGCACCGCAAGCTGCCCGCCCGTTGCGCGGATGGAGCGGCGAGCGCGCGCGGCAAGGGCGATGCGCCGGAAGGCGATTCAGATGGCGATGCGGGGGAGCCAGCCCATTAGGTCGGCCTTGGCGCGGCCGGTATAGGCCAGCTTGCGGTCGGGCTTCTTCATTTTCCGCCCTGACGCGGTCAACGGGCCTACCGGGGGAAACAGGCCGAAATTGACGTTCATCGGCTGATAGCTGTCGGCCTCGGCGTCGCCGGTGATGTGCGACAGCAGCGCGCCGAGGGCCGTCGTGCGCGGCGGCGCGGTCCAGTTGCGCCCGGCCAGTTCATGCGCCGCCATGATGCCGGTCAACAGCCCGACGGCGGCGCTTTCGACATAGCCTTCGCAGCCGGTGATCTGCCCGGCAAAGCGGATATGCGGTGCACCCGGCAGCCGCAATTGCCGATCGAGCAGGCGCGGCGAGTTGAGGAAGGTGTTGCGGTGCAACCCGCCCAGCCGCGCGAATTCGGCTTGTTCCAGCCCGGGAATGGTGCGGAACAACCGCGTCTGTTCGGCGTGCTTGAGCTTGGTCTGAAATCCGACCATGTTCCACAGCGTGCCCAGCCGGTTGTCCTGGCGCAACTGGACCACGGCATAGGCCCAGCGGCCAGTGCGCGGATCGTCCAGTCCCACCGGCTTCATCGGCCCGAAGCGCAGCGTATCTACCCCGCGCGCCGCCATCACCTCGATCGGCATGCAGCCTTCGAAATAGGGCGTACTGGATTCCCATTCGCGGAATTCGGTCTTTTCGCCCGCTAGCAGTCCGGCGTGAAAGGCGAGATATTGTGCCTTGTCCATCGGGCAGTTGATGTAATCCTTGCCTTCGCTGCCTGGCCCCGAAGTCTTGTCCCAGCGCGATTGCAGCCAGCAGACCGACATGTCGATACTGTCGCGGTAGACGATGGGGGCGATCGCATCGAAAAATGCCAGGCTGTCGGTGCCGGTCGCCGCGCCGATTTGCGCGGCCAGCGCGCCCGATGTCAGGGGTCCGGTGGCGACGATCGTCAAGCCGGCGGCAGGCAGATCGTCAATGCGTTCGCGCACGATTTGCAAATTGGGCAGGGTGGCCAATCCTGTTTCCACCGCGTGGGAAAAGGCATTGCGGTCCACCGCCAGCGCCGATCCGGCGGGCACTCGCGCCGCGTCCGCAGCCGCCATCACCAGCGAATCGAGGGCGCGCAGTTCGTGATGGAGCAGGCCGACCGCGTTGCTGGTGTCGTCGTCGGAACGCAGGCTGTTGGAACAGACCATTTCCGCCAGCGCATCGGTCTGGTGCGCCGGGCTGCGTTCGCCCGTGCCGCGCATTTCGGACAAGCGCACGCGAATGCCGCGCCGGGCAAGCTGCCACGCCGCCTCGCAGCCGGCCAGACCGCCGCCGATGATGTGGACGTCATGGTTCATGAATTGAAACCTTATGCTCTCTCCCCTGAAGGGGAGAGGGCTAAGGAGCTGCCTCATGTGCTATTACCGCCGCCAGCGGTAACACGCCGTAAAGATGCGGAAACAGCTGTCCGCCGCGCGATGGTTCCCAGCGGACCGCATCGCCCAGCATTGCCAGATCGACCTTGGCGAGGTGCAGATCGGTTCGCCCGGCGAAATGCTTCGCCAGCGTTTCGGGCAATTGCTCAGCGGTTGACAAATGGATGTAGCCATCGGCCAGATCGACGGGGGCTCCGGCGAAGGCGCGCGTCGCCAGCAATGTCGCCAGCTGCGGCGCGGTCAGCACTTTCCACGCGACGCTCATACCTCGTCCGGCACGGCGTCTTCCTCGGCCAGGCGCACCGCGCTGACGACATGCTCTCCCTCGGCCACGTTGAACAGGCGCACGCCCGCCGTGCCCCGTCCGATCACGCGCAAACTGGTCAGCGGCAGGCGGATCAGCTTTGCCTGATCACTGACCAGCATCAACTGATCGCCCTGCACCGCCGGAAAACTGGCCACGACGGGGCCGTTGCGGGCGATATTGTCGATATTGGTGATGCCCTGGCCGCCGCGCCCGGTGCGGCGGTATTCATAGGCCGATGACAGCTTGCCATAGCCGTTGGCGCAGACGGTGAGGATGAATTGCTCGCGCGCGGCCAGGTCGGCGATGCGGTCGGCGGGCAGCGGTGCTTCGCCCTCCCGCTCGCCCTTCCACGGGGCAAATCGCAGATAATCCTCGCGCTCTTCCGGCGTGGCACTGACGCGGTGCAGGACCGACAGCGAGATCACTTCGTCGCCCTCCTTCAGCGCCATGCCGCGCACGCCGGTCGAAGTGCGGCTGGTAAATTCGCGCACCTCATCGGCGGCGAAGCGGATTGCCTTGCCCTGGCGGCTGGCCAGCAGCACGTCATCGGATTCTTCCAGCAGCGCCACGCCGATCAGCCGGTCGGCGTCGCCGTCTTCGAAACGCATCGCGAATTTGCCGTTGGACGGGATATTGGCGAAGGAATCCATGCTGTTGCGGCGGACATTGCCAGTGGCGGTGGCGAACACCACGCTCAGCCGCCCCCATTCGCTTTCATCCTCTGGCAAGGCCAGCACGGTGGCGATGGTCTCGTCCTTGTCCAGTGCCGGCAGCAGGTTGACGATTGGCCGTCCGCGCGTGGTCGGGCCCCCTTCAGGCAGTTTCCACACCTTCAGCCGGTAGACCTTGCCGGCGGTGGAGAAGAACAGCACCGGGCTGTGCGTCGAGGTAACGAACATCGTCGCCACCGCGTCCTCGGCCTTGGTCGCCATGCCCGAGCGACCCTTGCCGCCCCGGCTCTGCGCGCGGAAGGTGGATAGCGCGGTGCGCTTGATATAGCCGTCCAGCGTGACCGTCACCACCATGGCGTCGCGCTCGATCAGATCCTCGTCGTCGATACCGTCCCAGGCCGGCGCGATTTCGGAGACGCGGGGCGTGGCGAACAAGTCGCGCACCTGCACCAGTTCGGCGCGCATCAACGCATAGAGCTTCACCCGATCGGCCAGGATCGCCAGCAATTCGACGATCACTTCGGACAATTTCTGTAATTCATCGCCGATTTCGTCGCGGCCAAGCGCGGTCAGGCGGTGCAGGCGCAGGTCGAGGATCGCCTTGACCTGCAATTCCGACAATTGGTAAGTGCTGCCCGCCAGGGTGTCGATGTCGTCTTCGATCGCCTCGACCAGCCGGATATATTGCGCGATTTCGCCGATCGGCCATTCGCGGTCAAGCAGCGCGGCGCGGGCGGCGGCGGGATTGCGCGCACCGCGAATGATGCGCACGACCTCGTCCATGTTGGTGACCGCCACCACCAGCCCCAGCAAGATATGCGCCCGGTCGCGCGCCTTGTTCAGCTCGAACTTGGTGCGGCGGGTGATGACTTCCTCGCGAAAGGCGACGAACGCGGCGATGATGTCACGCAGTGCCAGCGTTTCGGGCCGGCCGCCACGGATCGCCAGCATATTGGCAGGAAAACTCGATTGCGCCGGGGTGTAACGCCACAACTGGTTAAGCACGACTTCCGGCGAGGCATCGCGCTTCAGTTCCATCACCACGCGCACGCCCAGCCGACTCGATTCGTCGCGGATGTCGGATACGCCTTCGATCCGCTTGTCCTTGGCGGCCTCGGCGATCTTTTCCACCAGCCCCGACTTGCCGACCTGATACGGCATCGAGGTCAGCACGATCGCCCGGCGTTCCCCGCGCCCTTCCTCGATCTCGTGGCGGCAGCGTTGCAGGATCGAGCCGCGCCCGGTGAGATACGCCGAACGCGCGCCCGCCGAGCCCAGGATGATCGGCGCGGTCGGGAAATCCGGGCCGGGAATGATCTCGAACAATTCCTCGGTCGTGATCGCGGGGTTGGCGATGAACGCCAGACAGCCGTCGATCACTTCGCCCAGATTATGCGGCGGAATATTGGTCGCCATGCCGACCGCGATGCCGCTGGTGCCATTGACCAGCAGATTGGGAAAACGCGCCGGCAACACATGCGGTTCGCGCCGCGAGCCATCGTAGTTGTCGACGAAATCGACGGTATCCTTGTCGAGATCATCGAGCAGGTAATTGGCGACGCGCGCCAGCCGCGCCTCGGTATAACGCATCGAGGCGGGCGGATCGGGGTCCATCGAGCCGAAATTGCCCTGGCCGTCGATCAGCGGAACCCGCATCGACCAGTCCTGCGTCATCCGCGCCAGCGCATCATAGATCGCACTGTCGCCATGCGGGTGATAGTTACCCATCACGTCGCCGACGATCTTGGCCGATTTGCGGTATGGCCGGCCCGCGACCATGCCGCCTTCCTGTGCGGCGAACAATATCCGGCGATGCACCGGCTTCAGCCCGTCGCGCACGTCGGGGAGGGCCCGCGCCACGATCACGCTCATCGCGTAATCGAGGTAGCTCGCCTTCATCTCATCGACGATATCGACGCGGGTATAGTCGCCCGAAGGGACAGGGGGATCAAGGATTTCGGTATCGCTCACGCAGGGGCCGGCTTCTGTTCTGAAAGGGAATTCGCTGCCCTAGGCCAATGCTGCGACCAAGGCCAGCGGCTGGCGGAGGGGTGGCGGCGGGGCGGCGGCTTTTTCCACAGGGTGCGCGAGTAATAAGGATTTTTGCGTGGCCTTGCCTGCGCGCGGACCCTTCGCCGCGTTCAATTGTTGTTCACGCGACTCGTTGGAGTTAGCAGGCGGTTGCCAAGGCGTTGTTTCATTGCCAGTAGCGATCGATAGAAAATTGTCCGGCAGATGCGCGTTGTCGCCGGTTTGCGTGAGGAGTGCCAGTTCATGATCTGCAATCACCCGCCGCGTTCGCATCGGCCTTTGTTTCGCAAGGCGCTCACCGTGGCGCTGGCTGCCGGCGCCGCCAGCCTGGCGCTGAACGCCGGGCCTGTCGCCGCCAAGGACAAGGAGCAATCGGGCCAACCCAAGCTCGCTGTTTCGTCAAAGTTTGGCCCTGTCTATACCGATTTTGGGAAAAAACTGGAAGCCGATAAGGTTCGTCCTGACGTGATAGCAGCGCAACAAAAGGCGAAGTCGGCCACCGACGATGCTTCACAAAAGGCGGCATTGACCGAGCTCGGCGGACTGATGGCCGCAGAAAAAGCGCAGCTACCAGCGGTCCTCGCCGCGGCAGTCACACCCGATGATCACTATCTGGCGAATAATCTCGAATTGCAGCTGGGCCTTATCGTTTTCGATACTGTTATGCAAAGGCAAGCGCTCGAAGCTATGATTGCTTCGGGCAAATCCAGTCCGGCGGACCTAGCCAAATTTCAATATTATATTGGTGAGTTTGCCTACCAGGCTGGCGATTATACGGCGGCGATCGCTGCACTTCAGGCGGCCATCGCGGCTGGCTATCCCGAGGGTGATGTCAATGTGCTGATTGCCGATTGCTACCTGAAAAACAAACAGATCGACAAGGGCCTGCCCGCATTGCAGCACGCCATCGACGTCCAGAAGGCATCGGGCCAGCCGGTACCGGTCAGCTGGTATCGCAGCGGCGTGATCGCCGCCTACAACGCCAAGCTGGTCGCGCCGACACTATCGTTTGGCGCCGGGTTGATCCAGGCAGAGCCGACGCAAAAGAACTGGGCGCTTCTGCTCGAAGTGGTCCAGCGGGTCGCGCAATATCCGGCGCAGGACGAGCTTGACCTGATGCGGTTGATGGGCCGCACGCACTCCTACGCCCAGAAAGAGGATTACCTCGAATATATCCAGGCTGCCGACGCACGCCGCCTGCCGGGCGAAGTGCTCGACGTGATCGCCGCCGGGCAGGCTTCCGGCATGCTCAGCGCCACCGATCCCGCCATCGCCGACGCTAAGTCGGTTGCGAGCGGGCGCGTCACCGCCGACCGCGCTTCGCTGCCCGGGCTTGAGCGCGATGCTCGCGGGGCAAACGCCAACGCGGCCACCGCGACGGCGGCGGGGGACGCGGCGCTCAGCTATGGCCAGAGCGCCGATGCCGTGGCGATGTACAAGATTGCGCTGGACAAGCCCGGTGTCGATACCGCGCGAGTGCTGAACCGGCTGGGCATCGCTCAGATCGATACCAGCGATTATGCGGGCGCGCAGGCGACCCTCGCCAAGATCACTGGCCCGCGCCAGCCGCTGGCGCAGCTGTGGACAATCTATGCCGCGCAGAAAGCGGCGGGCAAATAGCACGCTCTGACGCTTTTCTGAAATTGGGCAGGTTTTCTGCCATTAGTGTAAATCGATCGCACTGGCTTACTAAGCCGCTGGAACACGTGAGTTCGTTTAGTCCACCGATGAAAGACTGCAACCGCATGTTCAAAAGAGTGATTGCGTGCTGTGCCATTGGGGCGTTGGAGTTATCTTCGCCCGCCTTGGCGCAGCCGGCGGTGGGTGATTGCGAACTGCACGTTTGGCCGACATCAAACTATGGCGCAGTTTTTTTTCATTCGGGCAATTTCATGTCGGTCGGGCGCGGCGTAGCCTTTGATTTGATTAACACGATGCTTCCGCTGACGGCAGACAAGGCCCGAAAGGAATTTGATGTTGATTACCAAAAGAAGGCCGTTGTTGATTCGATAAAAAAATCGGGTAAATTTAATAATTATAAATTAATCCTGCATGATCCGCTAGTTCCCGAAAGAGCTCTAAATTATTCGAACTTTCTCGATAAATCACTTGGGCTCGGGGCACGAGAAGATAGCTCATCGGCCACTTGCTACGCCGAGTTACACGTCGAATTTATTACTCTCTATAAAACTCTCTTGAGCAAAAAATTTATGAGTGGATATTTGCTGCGTTTTTTTCCTCGAGACCCAAAAGAAAATGCTAAATCTAGCGACGTCAAGCACAGTGAGGGAACCACGGGCCTTGCCGATTTCGATTTCACCGCGGCGACTCTTTCCGCACAGGAAGGCAGTGCTCTTGCCGCAGGGTTCAAAACCAATTTGGACAAATTTTTGAGTCGGAACAACGTCAACCCTTGAGGGTATGACCGTCGGCTGACGCGGAGCGACAGAGCTTGATCATCCCACCGGGGCAAACTCACCCGTTGCGTCATCCATCAAATGCAGCAGCCCATCTGAAATCGCAAAAAACGCGCCGCGCATTTTCAAGGCGATGTACAAGATCGCGCTGGACAAGCCCGGCGTCGAGACGCCGCGGGTATTGACGCGATTGGGCATCGCCCAGATCGATACCGGCGATTACGCAGGGGCGCAGGCCACCTTCGCCAAAATCACCGGACCGCGCCAGCCGTTGGGCCAGCTGTGGTCGATTTATGCAGCGCAGAAGGCCGCTGGCAAGTAGCGGGGCGAGGGACGGATCTGGCTTCAACCCCTTGGGCTTGCGGTTAGGCTGTTCACACATGCCTTTTTGTTCGTCTTCCCGGCGAAGGCCGGGACCCAGGGTACGTATGGTTCTGTGAACTTGTCTGGACTGGGTCCCGGCCTTGGCCGGGAAGACGGGTAAGACGGAACGTGAGTAGGCTTGGCGTCGCGCGTAAAATGTGCACCGGGGGCGGTGGGAGGTTTATATCAACGCTACCAACCCATATCCGCGTGCGGGATGGCAATTAAAGTACAGGCCCAACCTTCAGGTCCGGCTGTGATAGGCTTCCGGGTCGAGTGCCAGTTCGCCCAGGCGCTTGCGCAGCGTATTGCGATTGATCCCCAGGACTTGCGCCGCACGCAATTGATTGCCGCTGGTACCGCGCAACACTTCGGCGAACAGCGGCCGTTCGAAAGCCGCCAGCGCGCTGTCGTAGACCGTGCCTTGCGGCGGGTCATGCGCCAGCAACCAGTCGGTCACCGCACCATTGAGGTCCACGGCAGAGGGCGCGCCGCCGTCATTGCCGCGCGGGCCGGCCATCAGCATTGGCTCGAGCGCGGCCGCGTCGATGACATCGTCGCGCGCCAGCAAGGCCATGCGATAGATCACATTGCGCAATTCGCGAACATTGCCCCGCCACGGCTGGCGCCGGAGCAAATCCACCGCGTCCGGTGACAATTGCCGGCGTGGCAAGCCTTCGGCCGCCGCCAGCACCAGGAAATGCCGGGCCAGCGCCTCGATATCGTCCGATCGATCGCGCAGCGGCGGCAGGTTTATCGGTACGACATTGATGCGATAGAACAAATCCTCGCGAAACTGGCCGGCGGCGATCAGCGGTTCGAGATGCTTGTTGGTCGCGGTGACGATGCGCGCGTCGATGCGCACCTCGTCGCGGCCCCCGACCCGGCGGATGCTGCCCGATTGCAGGGCCCGCAGCAGCCGGGTCTGCGCCTGCATCGGCATGTCGCCGATCTCGTCGAGAAACAGCGTGCCGCCCTCGGCCTGCTCGAATTTGCCGATGTGCCGCGCCACCGCCCCGGTAAAGGCGCCCCGCTCATGGCCGAACAGCTCGCTTTCGATCAGTTCGGCCGGTATTGCTGCGGTATTGACCGCCACGAAGGGACCATCGCGGCGATGGCCCAGCTGGTGAATCGCCTCGGCCACCAATTCCTTGCCGGTGCCCGATTCGCCCAGGATCAGCACCGTCAGATCGTTGCGCAAGACCCGCGTGATCATCCGATAGACCGCCTGCATCGCGGCGCTGCGTCCCACCATGGGCAACCCCTGCGTGGCCGCATCGTCATTGGCGCCGACATCCGGAAAACCGCCCGCACCGACCGCCTGACGCACCGTGCGCGCCAGTTCATCGATGTCGAACGGCTTCGGGAAATATTCGAAAGCTCCGGTTTCGCTGGCGCGCACGGCCGTATCCAGCGTATTGCGCGCCGACAGGATGATGACCGGCATGGTCGGGTACAGCGCGCGTACCGTCCCCAGCGTCTCGATCCCGTCACCATCGGTCAACATGACATCGGTCACCAGCGCGGCGTAGGCCTGCCGGCTCAGCAAGGCGTTGCGCCCGGCTATGCTGTCGCAATGCACCACCGTGAATCCTTCGGCCTCCAGCGCGGCGGTGATGACGATCGCGATGGATTCATCATCCTCGACCAGCAGCACGGTCACGGCCGATCCCCCGCCATGGCCGCCGCACCCAGCACCGCCACCGCGCCGCGCGGGGCAACCGGCAGGTGCAGGCGGAAATGGGTCCAGCCTGCGGTATCGTCGCGATCATGCGTGATGCGGCCGTTCATGTCGCCGACCAGCTTGCGGACCAGCGCGAGGCCGAGCCCCTGGCCCGATTTCTTGCTCGTGACGAACGGCTCGAAGATATGCTCGCGCATGGCCGGATCGACCCCCGGGCCATTGTCGCTGATGCGCAGTTCGATCGGCAGGCGCACCGGTTTGCCGCGCCCGCTGACATGCAATTGCAACCCGCTGGCAAAGCGGGTGCGGACCACGACGCGCGGGGGCGGCGCGTCGCGGCCGGCCCCCTGTCGGCCGCTTGCATCCCGGCTGGCGTCCCGCGCATTGGCCAGCAGGTTGAGCAGCACCTGTACCAACCCGTTCGTGCTGCCCAGCACCACCGGCAACGATGGATCGAATTCCTCCTCGATACGCGGCGCGTCGGCGCTGGCGGCACCGATGATCGCGCAGGCATGGCGGATCGCCTCATGCAGGTTGCACGGCCCGACCGGAGCGGCGGTGCGCTGGCTCAGCGTCTGCATCTGGTCGATCAGCTTGGCGATGCGGTCGACTTCATCAGCGATCAGCGTGGTTAGCGCGCGGTCGGCCGGGTTGATCTTGCGGGCCAGCAATTGCGCTGCGCCACGGATGCCCGCCAGCGGATTCTTGATTTCATGCGCCAGGATTTCGGGTGCCTGCAGTACGCCGTCCTCGCGACTGACCAGCGCTTCGCCGATCGCGTCGGCAGCGGCGCTGTCGTGCAGCGTCAGCACCTGCCAGCCGGCCTCGTCGATCACCGGGGCAATCGTCAGATCGACTCGCCGCGTCCCCACACCGACCACGTGAACGTCGATCTGGCGCGCGGAAATCTGGGCATCGCCCTCGGCGATCCGGTCGATCAGCCGCGGCTGATCGAATTGCAGCGTCTCGAACAGGGACCGACCCGCCAGCCGGCGCGAACTTTGCCCCAGGAACTGCTCGGCGGCGGGATTGACCGAGGCGATCATTTGCCCCGGACCCAGCAGCATCACCGCCACCGGCAGGCTGGCAAGCTGCCGGCGCGGGTCCGGGTTCTGCCGCAAGACCATCAGGCCGCCTGGCGTTGTAAAAAGGGGGCATAGAATTCGCCGAGCATGGTCAGCACCAGGCCGGGCGAATCGACGAAATTGACGCGATTGCGGAACTCTGCCGAGCCGGGCAGGCCCTTGGTATACCACCCGAGATGCTTGCGCGCCAGCTTGACTCCGGTTTCGCTGCCATAATGGTTGAGCATCGCGTGGTAATGCTCTCTAATCATACCCAATTGTGTATCTATATCGGGGTCGGGCAGGTGGCTGCCGTGGCGCAACCAATGCATGACCTGGCCCAGCAGCCACGGCTTGCCATAAGCGCCGCGCCCGATCATCACCCCATCGGCACCGGACAGTTCGAGCGCGCGGGCCACATCGGCGATCGCGCAGATATCGCCGTTGACGATCACCGGGACCGACACCGCGTTCTTGACGCTGCGAACGAACGCCCAGTCCGCTTCGCCCTTGTACATCTGGTTGCGGGTGCGGCCATGGACGGTAATCATCTGCGCGCCCAGATCCTGCGCGATGCGGGCGAGTTCGGGCGCATTCAGGCTGGTGATGTCCCAGCCCATGCGCATCTTGACGGTGACCGGCACGTCGACCGCCTTCACCACCGCCGCGATCAGCCGGGCTGCCAGCGGCAGATCGCGCATCAGCGCCGAGCCGGCATCGCCGCTGACGACCTTTTTGACCGGGCAGCCCATGTTGATGTCGATGATCGCGGCACCGCGATCGGCATTCAGCCGGGCGGCCTCGGCCATTTCCTGCGGATCACAGCCCGCCAATTGCAGCGAAACAGGTTCCTCCACGGCGTCCCATGCGGATTTTTGCAGCGACTGGCGGGTCTCGCGGATCATCGCCGGGCTGGCGATCATCTCGGTCACGTTCAACCCCGAACCGAAATGGCGGACCAGTTTGCGAAACGGCATGTCGGTCACCCCGGTCATCGGCGCCAGGATCACCGGGCACTCGATCGAAACCGGCCCGATCCGGATCGGGGCCAGCACCGGTGGTCGAGGAAATGCGATCGGGTCGGTCATGCTTTTCAAATGCCTAAAAAACAGGCAGCGCATAGTGGATTGCCCAAGCTCCGGCAAGCGATTACCCGCAGGCCCGATGGACACCGCCCCTGCGCCCGATTCCCCGCACACGACCGTGCCGCTCCGCCGGATGGCCGCCGTGGTCGTTGCGGCGGGCGAGGGGCTGCGCGCCGGGCAACCGCTGCCTAAACAATTTGCACCATGGCGCGGCAAGCCGGTGCTGCGCCATTCGGTGGAGGCCCTGGTGCAGGCCGGTGCAGCGCCGATCATCGTGGCCATCCCCGCCGGCGCGGAGGCCGTGGCCGCCACCGTGCTGGCCGGCATCGACGCGATTCGCTTTGTCGCCGGTGGCGCAACCCGGCAGGAATCGGTGCGCGTGGGGTTGGAGGCGCTGCGCGACGATGCGCCGGAATGGGTGCTGATCCACGATGCCGCGCGCCCGATCCTGCCACGCGCCGTGGTCGACCGCCTGACCGCCGCGCTGGCAACATATCCCGGCGCAATTCCGGTGCTGCCGGTGGTGGACAGCCTGGTGCATGCGCAGGGCGAGCGGATGGGCGCCCCGGCCCGCCGCGAAGAATTGCGCCGCGCCCAGACCCCGCAGGCGTTTCGCTATGCCGCGATCCTGGCCGCGCATCGCGATTGGGTCGGCCCCCGCGATGCCGGCGACGATGCCCAGGTCGCCGCCGCCGCGGGATTGGAGATCGGCCTGGTCGATGGCGACGAGGCTTTGCACAAGCTGACCTTTGCCAGCGATTTCCGAGCTGCGAGCGGCGTGCTGCCGATGCGCGTCGGAACCGGCTACGATGTGCACCGGCTGGCTGATGGCGAAGAATTGTGGCTATGCGGGGTGAAGATCGAACATAGCCAGGGGCTGGCCGGGCATAGCGATGCCGATGTCGCGATCCATGCCGTGGTCGATGCGCTGCTCGGCGCGGTGGCAGCAGGCGACATCGGGCAGCATTTCCCCCCCGGCGACCCGCAATGGCGCGGCGTTTCGTCCGACCGTTTCCTCGCGCATGCGGTCACGCTGGTTCGCGAGTCGGGCTATGCCGTGGGGCAGATCGATGTCACTTTGGTATGCGAAGCGCCGCGCATCGGCCCGCACCGCACGGCGATGCGTGAAAGCCTGGCGCGGATCATGGGCGTTGACAGCCGCGCCGTCAGCGTCAAGGCGACGACCACGGAAAAGCTGGGTTTCACCGGCAGGTCCGAAGGCATCGCCGCGCAGGCGGTTGCCACTGTCTTCCGCATTACCTGACTGATTCCCCGTTCCCGTCCGTCCTGACCTTGCCGAAGGGCTGCTTTTCTCTCTCTATCGCTTGTTGAAAAACGGAGTCGCACCCATGTCAGTTTTTCGCGCGCTTGCATCCTCGATGGCCGTGGCGACCGCCATGCTGCCGGGTTTGGCGATGGCGGCCGAGCCACCCTGCCTGTCCCCTGTCGAATTCACCGCATTGGCCACTTACGCCTTGCCCAGCGTCATCACCGGCACGATCCAGCGTTGCGATGCCACGCTGCCCCCCGACGCGTTCCTGAAAACCGATGGCACCCGGCTGGCCGCTCGCTATGCTCCGGCCAGCGACGCCGCCTGGCCCACCGCCAAGGCGGCTTTTCTTAAACTGACCGGGGGCAACGATCAGGGCGGGGGCAGTCTGGTTCACGGATTGTCGGACAATGCCCTGCAGCAGATCGTCGATACCGCCATCGCTGCCAAGATCGGCGATGCCCTGCCGGCGGAGCGCTGCGGTACCGCCAACCGGCTGATCCAGTTGCTGGCACCGCTGCCGCCGGAAAGCACTGCCGGGGTCATCGCGCTGGCGGTCGGTCTGGGAACGAAGTCGGGGCGCAAGATCGGCCCGTTCACGGTTTGCCCTTCGTGAGTGGCCCGTATCTCCTGCCGGACGATATCATCGCGCTGGCCCGGCGCGTGGTCAGCGAAAACATCGCCGCCGGGCGCAAGCTGGCGGTGGCGGAAAGTTGCACCGGCGGGCTGGTATCCGCCGCGCTGACCGAAATAAGTGGCTCATCGGCGGTATTCGAGTCCGGCTTCGTCACCTATTCCAATGAAGCCAAGCAACAGCTGCTGGGCGTATCGGAAGATATCATCGCCACCTTCGGCGCGGTTTCGGTGGCCTGCGCCTGGGCGATGGCCCAGGGCGTGCTCAAGCGTAGCGATGCGGATGTCGCGGTATCGGTCAGCGGTGTCGCCGGGCCCGATGGCGGCACGCCGCAAAAGCCGGTCGGGCTGGTGGTGTTTGCCAAGGCGGTTCGTGGCAGCGCGACAATCGTCGCCGAGGAACGCCAGCTCGATGGATCGAGCCGCGCGGCGGTGCGCCATCAGGCGATGTTCATCGCGCTCGAATTGCTGCTGCCGTAAAGCGCATTCGCACGCGCTTCGAACGCCGCGACCATTTTGCCGAAGGCGCGGTCGACATATTGCCCGGCCAGCTTTTCAAACAGCGCGTTGCGAAAGCTGAACGTCACCGAAAAGTGAATTTCACAGGCATCCGCGCCCAGCGGGCGGAACCGCCAGCGATTGTCCAGGTCACGCATCGGCCCATCGATATAGCGGACGTGGATTTCGTCCGGCCGGTGCTTGATCACCCGCGAGGTGAATTTCTCGCGCAACAGCTTGAAGCCGACCAGCATATCGGCAACCATTTCGGTGTCGCTGTCCGACTTCACCCGCGTTGCCACTACCCACGGCAGGAACTCGGGATAGCGCGTCACATCGGCAACCAGGTCGAACATCTGCTCGGCGCTGTACGGCAGCCGCCGCGTTTCCTCGATCCCGGGCATGATTTCAGCGCGCCGCCCTGGCTATCAACGCCTCGCGAGCTTCGCGCATCTGGCGGAAATCGTCACCGGCATGATAGCTGGAACGCGTCAACGGGCTGGCTGCGACCTGCAAAAAGCCCTTGGCCCGCGCAATCGCACCATACGCGCCGAACGCCTTGGGGGTGACGAATTCCATCACTTCGGCGTGCTTCGGCGTCGGGCGCAGATATTGCCCCATGGTCAGGAAATCGATCCCGGCGCAGCGCATGTCGTCCATCACCTGATGCACCTCCAGGCGCTGCTCGCCCAGCCCGAGCATGATGCCCGATTTGGTGAAGATCGTCGGCGAATGGCGCTTTACCTCCTCCAGCAGGCGCAGCGACGCGTAATAGCGCGCGCCGGGCCGGATCGTGGGGTAAAGCCGGGGCACGGTTTCCAGATTGTGGTTATAGACATCGGGGCCCGCCGCCACGATCGCCTCGACCGCGCGCGGCATCTTGTTGCGGAAATCCGGGGTCAGTATCTCGATGGTCGTCCCCGGCGTCGTGCGACGCAGCGCCTCGATCACCTTCACGAACTGGCTGGCACCACCATCGGGCAGATCGTCGCGGTCGACCGAGGTGATGACGATATGCTCCAGCCCCAGCTTGGCGGCGGCCTGCGCCACATGTTCGGGCTCGGCCGCATCGACGGCGCGCGGCATGCCGGTCTTCACGTTGCAAAAGGCGCAGGCGCGGGTGCAGACATCGCCCAGGATCATGACCGTCGCGTGCTTCTTGCTCCAGCATTCGCCGATGTTGGGGCAGGCCGCTTCTTCGCACACCGTATTGAGGTTGAGTTCGCGCATCAGGTCGCGCGTGGCCGCATATGTCTTGCCGGTCGGCGCCTTTACCCGGATCCAGTCCGGTTTGCGCTGCCGCACGGGCTGGTCGGCGGCAGGCTCGGCTTGCGGTGTAGAGGAAAGATCGTTCATGGCGCTCAGATAGGCCGAGTTACCCGCGCTTTCCAGCCTAAATCATGCCCGTGCAACACGGGCTTGCCAGACGGGGGCAGCAACGCCATGGAGAGCCGCATGGCAACCGATCCTTCCCCGCAACTCGACCGCCTGATCGCCGGCTACCGCCGGTTTCGCGGGACCAGCTGGGCCGACAATCGCGCCCGCTGGGCCGAACTGCGCGAGGGGCAGCAGCCCGAAACCCTGATCATCGCCTGCTCCGACAGCCGGGTGGACCCGGCGCAGATCTTCGATGTCGATCCTGGCGAAGTGTTCGTCGTGCGCAATGTCGCGGCGATGGTACCCCCGTTCGAGACCGCGCCCGGCTATCACGGCGTCTCGGCGGCGCTGGAATTCGCGGTGCAGGTGCTCAAGGTGAAGGAGATCGTAGTCATGGGCCACGGCAAATGCGGCGGCTGCCGGGCCGCGCTGACGCAGGAATTGCATGGCGCCGAACCGGGCGAGGGCGGCTTCATCGCTGACTGGATTTCGATGCTCGACGATGCGCGTGGACCGATTGCCGAACGCTATGGCACCACCGGGCAAGAGGCGGAACGCGCCATGGAATTGGCCGGCGTGCGCGTCAGCCTGGCCAATCTGCGCACATTTCCGTGCATCCGGCGCAAGGAACGCGACGGCAGCCTGAAATTGCGCGGCGCGTTCTTTGCGATTTCAGACGGGTTGCTGCATCTGATGGACGCCGCCACGGGCGAATTCGCATCCGTGAGTTGATGGCAAGGCGTCAGGTTTTGCTCGTCAAAATTCCTTGCAAATCCGCCACACCGGTGTTGTAACCGGGCAACGATGGTGTCGCTGAGTCTTTCCCGCGTCCGACGTTGGCCTCGCTGGTGGCGGCGCCTGCAGGTGGCCGCGCGCCGGGCACGGCTGTTCCCGCTGCTGTGGGCGGTGTCGATCATCGCCTTTCTGGCGGCGACGCTCACCGATGCGATCGCGATAACCAGTCAGTCGGCGGCGGGCGAACTGCTGCCATCGGGCCTCACCGCTTCGCTGCTGATTGGCACGCTGGTACCGGCGATGGCTATCCTGGTCTTGTTCGGCCGCTATCTGGCGCTGCGCCGCGCCGCCGAAACGATGGGCGGGTCCGGGCGGTTGCACGTGCAACTGGTGTTCCTGTTCTCGCTGGTCGCGGCGATCCCGACCCTGCTGGTGGTGATCTTTGCCTCGGCCCTGTTCCAGTCGGGAGTGGAATTCTGGTTTTCCGACAATTCGCGCGGTCTGCTGGAAAATGCCAACAAGCTGGCACGCGGCTATTATCAGCAGACCCAGCATGATGTCAGTATCCAGGCGGTCGCCATGGCCGACGACCTGCATTATATCCTGAGCCAGACCCGGATCGTCAGCCCCGCATTTGCCGAAGCCCTGTCGTTTCAGGTCTTGCAGCGCGGGCTCGATGAAGTCGCGATCCTGCAAAAGGCAAGCGATGGCAAATTGCGCACGGCGGCGATCGTCGATCCCCGTAAAAACGTCACGCGAGAGCGGGTCACGCCGCAGGAATTGCGCCAGATCGATGCCGGCGAGGCGATCGTGGTCAACGCCAATGCCGATCGCATCGAAGCGGTGACGCCGATCGACCGGCCCTCGGGGCTGTATCTCTATGTGGCCCGCACCTCGGACTTGCTGGCGCTGAGCCAGGGGCGGCGCGCCGAAAACATCGTGCGCGCCTATCAGGTGCTGACCCAGCGGGCGCGGTTGCTGCAATTGCGGTTCAACGTGGCGTTGTTCGTCATTTCGCTGGTGCTGGTCGGCATGGCGGTGGTGTTCGCGCTGCGCTTTGCCGACCGCCAGGTTCAGCCGCTGTACGATCTGGTCGACGCGGCCCGCCGGGTGGGCAGCGGCAATTTCGCGCTGCGTATCGAAGGGCGCACCGGCGCGGATGAAATCGGGCTGCTGAACCGGGCGTTCAATCGCATGACCGGCCAGATCGAGCGCCAGACGCAGGCGCTGGTCGGCGCAAACCAGCAGTTGGATGAACGGCGTGCGCTGATCGAGGCGGTGCTCGAATCGGTGACCGCCGGGGTCATTTCGGTCGATGGCGACGGCGCGGTGCGGCTGATGAACAGTTCGGCCCAAAAGCTGCTGCTCGATGTCCATGAAGCGGCGCCGGTTGGTTGGCGTCTGGCGGAAATCGCTCCGCAAATCGCCGCGATGATCGACAACCGCTTGACGGGGGGCATCGTTCAATACGGCAAATCGGGCGAACTGCTTACGCTGGCGGTAAAACTGACCGGTAGCCGCGACGGCCATGTGATCACTTTCGAGGATATTACCCGGCAATTGATCGACCAGCGCCAGGCGGCCTGGTCCGACGTCGCCCAGCGTATCGCCCATGAGATCAAGAACCCGCTGACCCCGATCCAGCTGGCGACGGAGCGGCTCAATCGGCGCTATCGCAAGCAGATCCTGCTCGACGGCGAATTGTTCGACGAATTGACCGCGACGATCATTCGCCAGGTGGGCGACCTGCGCAAGATGGTGGACGAATTCTCGTCCTTCGCGCGCCTGCCCAAGCCGCTGTTTCGGCCTGAAGACCCGGTCGATCTGGCCCGCCAGGCGGTGTTCCTGCAAGAGGTGGCCCATCCCCGGATAAGCTTTGAATTTGTCGCGGACGGTCGCATCGAGCGGATCGCCTGTGACCGTCGCCAGTTCGGGCAGGCCATGACCAATGTGTTGAAGAACGCCATCGAGGCCATTGAAGCAAAATCAAAAAACAGTCCGGAGGAATATCATGGGCAGATCGCCATCGCGCTGCGGCAGGACGATGCCACGGTGCACATCGTGGTCGGCGACAATGGCATCGGCCTGCCGCAGGATCGCGAGCGGATCATCGAGCCCTATGTGACCACGCGCGAAAAGGGTACCGGGCTGGGGCTGGCGATCGTCAAGAAGATCGTCGAGGAGCATGGCGGCGAAATGCATTTTGCACCGCGCGCGGGCGGCGGCACACAGGTAACGATGGGCTTTGCCCGTGACCCGCTCGCCGGCCAGCACGGGGCGGAAGCAGCAGAATAGGAACGGCTTTGACAGACGGAATGGCATACCGGCACCCGCTTTGCCCCCTTCACCGCGGGAGGTTGCATGGCGCTTGAAATACTGATCGTCGACGATGAAAAGGACATTCGCGATCTCGTCGCGGGCGTGCTCAGTGACGAAGGATACGAATGCCGGACGGCGGGCGACAGTCGCTCGGCGCTGGACGCGATCGACCAGCGCCGGCCATCGCTGGTGTTGCTCGACGTGTGGCTCCACGGCAGCCCGATGGACGGGCTGGAGGTGCTGGACGCGATCAAGCTGCGCGAGCCGGAATTGCCGGTGATCATTTTTTCGGGCCACGGCAATATCGATACCGCGGTATCGGCGATCGGTCGCGGGGCGATGGATTTCATCGAAAAACCATTCGAGGCCGAGCGCTTGCTGCATCTGGTCGCGCGGGCGACCGAAACCGAAATGCTGCGCCGGGAAAATGCCCGGCTGAAGCAGGTCGTGCCGTTCGGCCAGGAATTCACCGGCAACAGCACGGCGATCAACCATGTCCGCGCCACCCTGAAGCGGGTCGCCAATACCGGCAGCCGATTGCTGATTTCGGGGCCGGCGGGGGCCGGCAAGGAAGTGGCCGCCCGGCTCCTCCACAGCTGGAGCGGGCGGGCCGAGAATGCCTTCGTCAGCGTGAATTCCGCGCGGATCACGCCCGAACGATTCGAACAGGAACTGTTCGGCGAAGAATCGGGCGGCCAACTGGAACGCGCCGGACTGCTGGAGATGGCCGACGGCGGCACGCTGTATTTCGACGAGGTGGCCGACATGCCGCTGTCGACCCAGGCCAGGATCCTGCGCGTGCTGACCGAGCAGAGCTTCGTGAGGGTCGGCGGCAATCGCCAGATTGGCGTGGACGTGCGGGTGGTATCGTCCAGCTCGCGCAATCTGGAAAAGGAAATCGCCGAAAAGCGCTTCCGTGAAGACCTCTATTACCGGCTCAATGTCGTGCCCGTCCATGTGCCGTCGCTGGCCGAGCGGCGAGAGGACATTCCCGCGCTGATCGACCATTTCTTTGCGCGCTACGCCAATGACCAGGGAATGGCGCCGCCCGTGGTTGCGCCCGATGCGATGGCTGCGCTGCAATCCTACGAATGGCCCGGCAACGTCCGCCAGTTGCGCAATGTCGTCGAACGCACGGTGATCCTGACCCCGCGCGAGCGCTTGTCGCGGATCGAGCCCGACATGTTGCCGGGCGAAATCACCAACAGCCGGATATCAGGCGAACTGGGCATGCCCGCACTGATG
>CAXTOS010000037.1:0-20701 GCA_964245935.1 uncultured Novosphingobium sp. | reverse complement strand
CTGCCGACATGGCCCATCGATCGGGCGAGGTGGATCACCCCGATATTCGCGCCATAAGCCACCGCCGCGGCCGCACAGAACCGCCCCGCTTCGCGGATCGAGGGGGGGGTCGACACAGCGAAAGCCCAGCGCCGTTGCAACGCGTAGGACACCATCAGGCCGACGGTGTACCCCGCCGCATTCGCCGCGTAATCGCCCATGCCCAGCCGCAGCCCGATCAGGATGATGGAATAGCCGATCGCCGTGTTGACCAGGCCGACCGCGAAATAGCGTGAAAGGAGCGCCATCGTCTCACGCGCGCGCTTCATGACGGGCGCCGTGGCAGTATCTTCACCAAGGGGCCGCTTGGCTTCTGCATGCCGTGTCCGGTAACTGGCGGCGACGCCGCCGCGTTCGGTTTTAAACATTTTCAACCCGCTCCGCCAGGGCGACCTCGGCCCGCGGCTGTGCAACGATTGGCTTCGCGCGGCGGACTTCCCGGATGATGAACAGCGGACGCCGTTTGGATTCCATGTACATCCGCCCAAGATATTCACCGATCACGCCCAGGATCAGCAGTTGCGCGCTGCCCAGGACCAGCACCACCGCCATGGTGCTGGCCCACCCCGTGACCGTGCCGTGATGCAGATAGGTAAGCAGAACCCAGCCGAGCATGGCGAGGGCCGCCATACCGAATGCAATGCCCAAATGCGATGCCAGCCGCAGCGGAACGGTCGAAAACCCGGTGATGCCGTCGAACGCCAAAGCCAGCATCCGCCGTAGCGGGTAGTGGCTCTGGCCGGCGAAGCGTTGATCGCGCTGGTACGTGATTCCGGTCTGGTTGAAGCCGACCCAGCTCACCATGCCGCGAATGAAGCGGTAGCTTTCCGGCATGGCGTTCAGCTGATCCACCACGCGGCGGGTCATGAGCCTGAAATCGCCGGCATCCTGGGGGATGGGGATGTCGATCAATTTGTCCAGCAGGCGATAGAATGCCGCAGCGGTCGCCCGCTTGAACAGCGTTTCGCCCAGTCGCTCGATGCGCTGGCCATAGACGACATCGAAGCCCTGATCGATTTTCTCCAGCATTTCGGGCAACAGCTCGGGTGGATCCTGCAGGTCGGCATCGATTACCAGCACCAATTGTCCCCGGCTTTCGGCCAGCCCCGCCGTCAATGCCAGTTGATGACCGTGGTTTCGGGCGAGATCGATACCGACGATGTGGGATGAATCCGCGGCCTGGCCGCAGATCAACGGCCAGGTTCGATCGGTTGACCCGTCATTGATCAACACGATTTCATAGCGACCGGGGAAAATGCGTTCGCATATCGGGATAAGGCGGCCAACCAGCCCATCGATCATGAGCTCTTCATTGTAACACGGAACCACTACCGATAGCCCGATCAAGGCTGCCGGCTGACCAACGCTGGAGCCTGACATGAGATTGAACGCTCCCTTGGCGACGGTAGATCCACTCTGGCCGGGCCGCGCCGCTTTACTTCGATCCGGGCAGCGTGACAAGCGCAGGGCAATCCGCATTGCCGGCGGTGTTTCCGGAGCAGCCGGGCCGGGGTGCGATCTTTCTGCGGTTGACCGATCGGGCGTTTGTCCTGCACATGGCTCCGGCGCGCGACTTTCAGCAGCGACCGGGGTTGATTTGGCTAAAGCTTGGCCCGTGCCGCGTTCCCGCCACGTTGCCAGCGACGGCATGGGTTCCAAAAGCTGGCGATCCGCGCCACTGCCAAAACGGGGTGAGCCATGATAACTCGCTTCCCGAACCTGTCGAACGGGCCGCGCTTGTGGTGCGCCCTGACCGGATTGACCGTTCTCACCCGGCTGCCGGCGCTGATGTATCCGCGCGCCATCGATGACGAAGCGGTCTATGCCGTGGTCGCCAGGGTCATGCTCGCCGGGGGCCTGCCTTACCGCGATGCCATCGAGCGCAAGCCGCCGTTGCTGTTCGCGGTTTACTGGGTGGTGTTTCGGGTGTTCGGGGCCGGCAACTGGCTGGCGCTGCACCTTGTCGCGGTGGCCTGGGTGCTGCTGACCATGGCCGGACTGTTCGTGCTGGGCCGCCGGCTCGCCGGGCGGCGCGCCGGCATTTTCGCGGCGCTGGCCTATACGCTGGTCCAGCCCTGGGCAACGGCCAAGAACCTTGCCTTCAATGGCGAGGTGCTGATGAACCTGCCACTGGTCTGGGCTTATGCCCTGGTCCTGCCCCGACCGCGCGCCAGCCTGTTCGCCCCGCTGGCCGCCGGCGCGCTGCTGGCGGCGGCTTTTCTGCTGAAACAGCCGGCGGCCATCGCGGCGGTGCCGCTGGGGCTATATCTGCTGAGCCGTCCGGCCATCGGCTGGCACCGGGCGATCGGACAAGCCGCCGCGCTGACTACCGGGTTCGCGGTGGTGCTGGGCGGCGCCATGGCGATCCTGTCCCGCTATGGCGTGCTGGCCGAGGCGTGGTACTGGACCATGACCGATCATACCGTGCCGCATGTGTTCTGGCAGCACGGGATCGAGCATAGCGCCCTGTTCCTGGCGGTCGCACTGCCCCTGGTGCTGCCGCTGGCGGCGTGGCGCCCGCTGCGGCAGGCATGGCATGGCATCGATCCCGAATTATGGGCGGTCCTTGGCTGGCTTGTCGTCTCGATCGTCGGCGCCGCTGCCGGAGGGCGGTTTTATCCGCATTACTATATCCAGATTGTGCCGCCATTGGCCGTGCTGGCCGGGGTCGTCTACGCGCGTGTCGATCTCGGCACGCCGCCACGGCGCGGGGTGTCGCTGCGGTTTGCGGCGATCTGGCTGACGGTCGCGGCGCTGGGGTCGTATGGTGTACAGACCGCCCAGCTCCTGGCCGAGCGCGTGCCGTCGCCGTTGGCGCGCTATGTCGCAGCACAAGCCACGCCGACCGACCGGCTGTTCGTCTGGGGCCAGCAAACGCCGCTGTATCTCGATGCCGGGCTGCTCCCCGCCAGCCGCTATATCGCCACCTATCCGCTGACCGGCTACATCTTCGGCGGCCCGGTGCCGGGGGTGTCGACCCGTGACCGGATCGTGCTGGGCGCCTGGGCCAATCTGGCCGCCGACTTCCGCCGGCATCCGCCCCGGTTCATCATCGATACCCAGGCCCGGCCCGGCGACCCCTATCCGATCCGCGATTTTCCCGTGCTGGCCAGGCTGATCGCCAGCGATTACCAACGAACGGCTTCCTTCGCCGATGGCATCGTCTACCGGCGCAGGATTGATGTAGCCCTCTCCCCTAAAGGGGGGAGGGTTTAAGTGCAGGAGACCATCTTGGCCAAGAAGATCCTGATTGCCCTGGACCAGGGCACGACCTCGACCCGGTCGATGAGCTTCGATACCAGCGGCAGCCCGCGCAAGGTGGCGCGCGAGGAATTCGCGCAGCATTACCCCAGGCCGGGCTGGGTTGAACATGACGTCGAGGACATCTGGCGGGATGCGCAGGCGACGTTGCGCCGGGTAGCCGAGCAGGATGGCGGCGCGGTGCAGGCGATCGGCATCACCAACCAGCGCGAAACGGTGGTGGTGTGGGATCGCACCACGGGGGAACCGATCCATAAGGCGATCGTCTGGCAGGATCGGCGAACCGCGAAATTCTGCGCCGAACTGAAGGCGCAGGGCTGCGAAAAGATGGTCCGCGCCAGGACCGGGCTGATCCTCGACCCCTATTTTTCGGGCACGAAGCTCAAATGGATTCTCGACCATGTCGGCGGGGCGCGGCGGCGTGCCAGCAAGGGCGAACTCGCTTTCGGCACGATCGACAGCTTCCTGCTGTGGCGGCTGACCGGGGGCAAGGTGCACGCGACCGACGCCACCAACGCCTCGCGCACCCTGCTTTACGATATCCACGCCGGAACATGGGACGCGGATCTGTGCAGGCTGTTCGACATTCCGCGCAGCCTGTTGCCGCAGGTCATGGACAGCAGCGCGATCTTTGGCGAGACCGCCAAGGGCATTCTGGGCAAGGCCGTGCCGATCGGCGGAATTGCCGGGGACCAGCAGGCCGCCATGGTCGGGCAGGCCTGTTTTCGGCCCGGCGATGTCAAATCGACTTACGGCACCGGCTGTTTCCTGCTGCTGAACACCGGCGGCCAGGCAGTCGCCTCCGATCATGGCCTGCTGACCACGGTCGCCTACTCGATCGCGGGCAAGCGAAGCTATGCGCTGGAGGGTTCGATCTTCGCCGCCGGCGCGGCGGTCAAGTGGCTGCGCGACGGGCTGGGGCTGATTCACCGGGCATCGGACACCAACGATCTGGCGAGCAGGCTGGACGACAATCACGGCGTCTACATGGTGCCGGCGTTCGTCGGCCTGGGCGCGCCGCACTGGGACGCCCAGGCGCGCGCGGCGATCACCGGGCTGACCTTTGCGGCCACCGGTGCGCATATCGCTCGGGCCGCGCTCGAATCGGTGGCCTACCAGACCGTCGACCTGGTCGATGCCATGATCGCCGACGGGGCGCGCGGCGCGCGCATCATCCGGGTGGACGGCGGGATGGCGGCCAACGACTGGTTCTGCCAGTTTCTGGCCGACATGCTCGGTGCGAAGGTGGAGCGCCCCGCCAATATCGAGACGACCGCAGCGGGCGCCGCGTTCCTGGCCGGTCTTGCGGTCGGCGTCTGGAACAGGCTGGAGGATGTTGCCGCCGCGTGGCAAGCCGATCGGGTGTTCGAGCCTGCCATGAAGAAAGGCCGGCGCACGGCGCTCAAGGCGGGTTGGCATGATGCGCTGGCCCGCAGCCGTTCCCGATAAGAGCATGGCGGGCGACGGGCCTGTCAGGGACGATTTGGCAGAACGCACAGGCGGGAGTAGACTGGCGACAGAACGAAATGGCGCGCCGTGCAGGCGGCGGCGGAACCATCTCGCACCTAGGAGAGATTCGATGCTGCAGGAAGCCATGGGCAAATTCGCCGGCAAGGCGCTGATCCGCGACCGGTTCGACAATTTCATCGGCGGCAAATGGGTGGCCCCGGTCAAGGGCCGCTATTTCGACAATATCTCGCCGATAAACGGCAAGCCGGTGTGCCAGGTCGCGCGCGGCACCGCCGAGGATATCGAGCTGGCCCTGGATGCCGCGCATCATGCGCGAGAGGCGTGGGGCAAGACCTCGGCCACCGAGCGCTCGAACATCCTGCTCAGGATCGCCGACCGGATGGAGGCCAATCTCGACCTGCTGGCGATGGTCGAGACGATCGACAACGGCAAGCCGATCCGCGAAACCACCGCCGCCGACATTCCGCTGGCGATCGACCATTTCCGCTATTTCGCCGGCTGCATCCGCGCGCAGGAAGGCTCCATCAGCGAGATCGACCGGGACACCGTCGCTTATCACTTCCACGAGCCGCTGGGCGTGGTCGGTCAGATCATTCCCTGGAATTTTCCGATCCTGATGGCCACCTGGAAGCTGGCGCCGGCGCTGGCGGCGGGCAATTGCGTCGTGCTGAAGCCGGCCGAGCAGACCCCGATGTCGATCCTGGTGTGGGCAGAACTGATCGCCGACCTGCTGCCCGATGGGGTGCTCAACATCGTCAACGGCTTCGGGATCGAGGCCGGCAAGCCGCTCGCCAGCAACAAGCGCATCGCCAAGATCGCCTTTACCGGCGAGACCACCACCGGCCGGCTGATCATGCAATATGCCAGCGAAAACATCATCCCCTGCACGCTGGAACTGGGCGGCAAGAGCCCCAACATCTTCTTTGCCGACGTGATGGCGCAGGATGACGATTACCTCGACAAGGCGCTGGAAGGCTTCACCATGTTCGCGCTCAACCAGGGCGAAGTCTGCACCTGCCCCAGCCGCGCGCTGGTCCATGAATCGATTTATGACCGCTTCATGGAAAAGGCGATCGCGCGGGTTCAGGCGATCAAGCTGGGCAGTCCGCTCGATGCCGGCACCATGATCGGGGCGCAGGCCTCGAACGACCAGCTCGAGAAAATCCTCTCCTACATCGATATCGGCAAGCAGGAGGGCGCCAGGGTGCTGACCGGCGGCGAGCGGCACATCCATGCCGGCGAACTGGCCGAGGGCTACTACATGCAGCCGACCGTGCTGGAAGGTCATAACGGGATGCGCGTGTTCCAGGAAGAAATATTCGGCCCGGTACTTGCCGTGACCCGTTTCAAGGATGATGCAGAGGCGCTCAGCATCGCCAACGATACGTTGTATGGCCTGGGCGCGGGGGTGTGGAGCCGCGATGCCAACACCTGCTACCGGTTCGGTCGCGCGATCCAGGCCGGGCGCGTCTGGACCAATTGCTACCATGCCTATCCGGCGCATGCGGCATTCGGCGGCTACAAGCAATCGGGCATCGGCCGCGAGAATCACAAGATGATGCTCGATCACTATCAGCAGACCAAGAACATGCTGGTCAGCTACAGTGCGAAGAAGCTGGGCTTTTTCTGACCCGGCCCGCCCGCGTTCTCGCTTCGCCGGCGGCCGCGGCACTGATCGCCGCGCTTGTGGCCGACCACGGCCCGCTGATGTTCCACCAGTCGGGCGGCTGCTGCGACGGCTCGGCGCCGATGTGTTTCACCCGCGGCGAATTCCGCGTCGGCGGGCAGGATGTGCTGCTGGGCCATGTCGCGGGCGATACCCCGGTGTGGATCGGCGCGGCGCAGTTCGCATACTGGCGCCACACCCAGGTCACCATCGACGTGGTGCCCGGCCGAGGCTCGGGCATGAGCCTGGAAGCACCCGAAGGCGTGCGGTTCATCACGCGCAGCCGAATATTCAGCGACGCCGAGGCGGCACTGCTCGCGGGTGCAGGCGATCCGCCGCGCGGTGATGACGCGGGCGTCCTGCCAGCGCCGGATACCACCCCATAACTCGTCATGCCGAACTTGGATTCAGGGTCCATCCTGCCCCAGGCGCTGCGGTACGAGGGGCACGATGGACCCTGAAATGAATTCAGGGTGACGATCAATGTTGTCGAGTGGCTGGGGGTAAAGGGGGAATTGCGCTGTGGGAGCCTAGGTCCTCTGTCTGTCGCATCCTGCTCCAAGGGTCGTCATTGCGGTTCCGGGATGCGCCTCGCCGCTTCTCGTACCACTTCACGCCAGCCGATATCGCGTCGGCAAAAGCCGTCCGCAAAGTCGACGTGCTCGACCGCTCGATACGTGCGCGCCTGTGCTTCGGCGACGGTCGCGCCGCGCGCAGTGACATTCAGCACGCGGCCGCCGTTTGCGACCAGCCGGCCATCGTCGGCCAATGCCGTGCCGGCCTGGAACACCATCGCCCCGCTCGCTTCGGCGGCATCCAGCCCGGCGATGACGCCGCCCCGTTGCGGGTTGCCGGGATATCCTGTTGCCGCCATGACCACGGTCAGCGCGGCATCCCCGGAAAAGCGCGGAGGTTCGATCGTGCCCAGGCGGTTTTCGGCGCAGGCGAGCAGGATTTCGCCAAGGTCGCCATCGAGCCGCATCATCAGCACCTGGCATTCGGGGTCGCCAAAGCGGCAATTGTATTCGATCAACTGGGGGCCGGTGGGGGTCAGCATCAGCCCGGCGAACAGCACTCCGGAATAGGACATGCCGGCGTCGGCCATCGCCTTGACGGTGGGGGCGATGATGCGGGTGATGGCTTCGGCCTCCAGCTCGGGGGTCAGGATGCGCGCGGGGCTGTAGGCGCCCATGCCTCCCGTATTGGGGCCGGTATCGCCGTCGCCGACACGCTTGTGGTCTTGCGCCGAGCCGAACGGAATGATGGTGGCGCCGTCGGTCAAGGCGAAGAAGCTGACTTCCTCGCCTTCGAGAAATTCCTCGATCACGGCTTCCGCGCCGGCCTCGCCAAAGCGGCCGGAAAATATTTCAGCCAGGGCGTCTTGCGCCTGCGTGCGGTTTTCGGCCACGGTCACGCCCTTGCCGGCGGCCAGGCCATCGGCCTTGATCACCACCGGGATGATGAAATCGTCAAGCGCAGCCAGTGCTTCGGCCAGCCCGGTCACCCGCGCATAGGCGCCGGTCGGGATGTCGGCGCGCGCGCACAGATCCTTGGTAAAGCCCTTGCTGCCTTCCAGTTGGGCGGCGGCGCGGCTGGGGCCGAAGGTGGGCACGCCGGCGCCGCGCAAGCTGTCGGCCAGCCCGTCGACCAGCGGGGCTTCCGGACCGATCACCACCAGCCCGATGCCCTCCGCCGTGCAAAAGCCCGTCACTGCCGCGTGATCGGCCGCGTCCAGCGCGACCAGGCGCGCGTGCGCGGCGATTCCCGGATTGCCCGGCGCGGCGAAGAGTGTACCGCCGCCCTCCAGTAAAGCGGATTGCGCCAGCTTCCAGGCCAGTGCATGTTCGCGGCCGCCGCCGCCCAGCAACAGGATGTTCATGGCCGAGCCTTTTTCAGGAGAAGTAGATGCAGCCGGGCTGGTAGCGAAGGTGATGCCCGGCGACAACGCCGCGCCGCTGACCATCACCGAGATTTCCGGCCGCCTGAAACGCGCGGTCGAGGACCAGTTCGGCTTCGTCCGGCTGCGCGGCGAATTGTCGGGGGTAAAGCGGGCGGCGTCGGGGCACTTCTATTGCTGCCTGAAAGACGATGGCGCGCGGCTCGACGGGGTGATGTGGAAGGCTTCGGTTGCGCGGCTGGCATTTCGCCCCGAAGACGGCGTGGAGGTCATCGCCACCGGCAAGCTGACCACCTATCCGGGCCGCTCGAATTACCAGATCGTGATCGACCGCATGGAAATGGCGGGCGAGGGCGCCTTGCTCGCGCTGCTGGCAAAAACTCGCGAGCGGCTGGCAGCTGAAGGGCTGTTCGATGCGGCATCCAAACGCCCGATCCCGTTCCTGCCGCGGGTGATCGGGGTGGTGACTTCGCCCACCGGTGCGGTGATTCGCGATATATTGCACCGGCTGGAAGATCGTTTTCCGTGCCACGTGGTGGTTTGGCCGGTCGCCGTGCAGGGCCACGGCGCGGCGGAGCAGGTCGCGGCGGCGCTGCGCGGCTTTTCGGCACTGGTGCCCGGCGGCCCGGTGGCCCGGCCAGACGTGGTGATCATCGCGCGCGGCGGCGGCTCGATCGAGGATCTGTGGTGCTTCAACGAGGAAGTGGTGGTGCGGGCCATCGCCGCCTGCACGATCCCGGTGATCAGCGCGGTAGGCCACGAAACCGACACCACGCTGGCCGATTTCGCCGCCGATCGCCGCGCGCCCACGCCCACTGCCGCCGCCGAGATGGCGGTCCCGGTCCGCGAAGACCTGCTGGCGCAACTGATCGAATTGGGCCTGCGCAAGCGGCGCGCGGTGATCCGGCCGGTGACGCTGGGGCGCGAACGACTTGCGGCCCGCGCACAGCGCCTGCCGCGTCCGGAGGCATTGCTCGCGGCCCCGGCGCAGCGGCTGGACGAGCTGGGCGAGCGCGCCCGGCGCGCCTTGCGCGAACGGATCGTGGCGGCGCGAAGCAGCCTGCAAAACGGCGCGGGCCGGTTATCGGTGCCGCTCCTGGCGTCGCGACTGGCGCGCGCGGCCGATCGGCTGGGTGCGGTGCGGCTCGCTCCGGCACTACTCACCGCGCGGATCGCCGCGCAGGCCGGCCGGCTGGATGCGCTGCGGCGGCTGATGCAATCGCTCAATCCCGACAATATTCTGGACAAGGGCTTCGTGCGGGTCACCGGCTCCGATGGCCAAACGCTGATGACGCGCGCGCAGGCGGCCGGCGTGCCGATGCTGTCGCTGCATTTCCGCGACGGGGTGCTGGCGGCGATGCCCGCCGATGGCCCCGCCAACCCGCGCCCCGCCAACCCGCGCCCCGCCAACCCGCGCCCGGCCGGCCCGCGCGCGCGATCCTCGCGCGATCCGCAAACGCCTCAACAAGGTAAATTGCTTTGAGCGGTGGCAGCGGCTAGAAAGACGCCATGCTGATGTCCGCCGATAACCCCGCCGTCCTGCACTTCGAACCCAACGGGTACCGGGTGGTGCGCCCCGGCGCCTTCGTCCTGTGCGCCGTCACCGGCGAACGCATTGCGCTCGATGCCCTGCGCTATTGGAGCGTGGTCCGGCAAGAGGCCTACGCCAGCCCCGAAATCGCGACGCGGCGCTTGTTGGGGGCTTGATGCGGCGGGTCTAGCCTGCAGGCGCTAACTTAAAGCATGGTGCCGTTAATCTCAAGGTCCAGGAAAAGGGCACCCCACCTTGACCCTTCGAACCAGGTCTTAAGCCGCGACGCCCTGCTTCTTGGCCAACTCGCGCTTTACCTTCAGCGCCCGCGGGCTGAGCTTGATATCGGCCGACTTCAGCAGCCAGTTGTCGAGCCCGCCGACGTGTTCCACCGAGCGCAGGCCGTTGGTCGACACGCGAAAGCGGATGCTGCGGTCCAGGGCTTCCGACATCAGCGTCACGTTCTGCAGGTTGGGCAGGAACAGGCGCTTGGTCTTGTTGTTGGCGTGGCTGACGTTGTTACCGGTCTGGCGACCTTTGCCGGTCAGTTCGCAAATACGGGACATGGGGATTCTCGCTGAATATCGTGACCGTTTCCGGGGAAGGCGGGCCCTTAGCTTTTTGGCCCGGCAAGGTCAAGATGCGTGGCCGAGTTGCGAGATGGGCCCCGGCGCGGTACCGCGCGGCGATGACCCGCTGGCCGCTTCCCGAACCGATGGCGCTGGCCCTGGCGCAGGCCCGGGCCGCAGCGGTGCTGGGCGAAGTCCCGGTCGGCGCGGTGGTGACCAGGGGCGCGCAAGTGATCGCATTCGCGCATAATGCCCCGCGTGCATTGTGCGATCCCACTGCGCATGCCGAGTTGCTGGCGATTCGCGCGGCCGCTGCGGCGCTGGGGTCCGAGCGGCTCGACGGATGCGAACTGTGGGTCACGCTGGAGCCTTGCGCGATGTGCGCCGGGGCGATCGTCCATGCGCGCATCGGGCGGCTCTACTATGGCGCTGCGGACGCCAAGGGCGGCGCGGTGGAACACGGCGCGCGCGTGTTCGCGCAGGAGGGGTGCCTGCACCGGCCAGAGGTTTATGCCGGGATCGGCGCAGCGGAAGCGGCTGAGCAGTTGCAGGAATTTTTCCGAGAGCGGAGATAACTCTTGCTCCCCTGCCCTTCAGGGAGGGGGCCGGGGGCGGGGCCTCTCGCCAAGTCCGACGTCGCGTTTGGGGCACAGCCCCGCCCCCAACCCCTCCCCTGAAGGGGAGGGGCTTTAGAGGACGCTGAAATCCAGCCCGATATCGGCAGCCGGCGCGCTTTGCGTCAGCCGCCCGACCGAAACGTAATCCACCCCGCTGGCGGCGATCGCGGCGATCGTGTCCAGCCGTACCCCGCCCGACGCCTCGGTCACGCAGCGACCCGCGACCAGCGCCACCGCTTCGCGCAGCATCGCGGAGTCCATGTTATCCAGCAGCAGGTGATTTGCGCCCGCCACCAGCGCAGGCTCGATCTGGTCCAGCCGGTCAACCTCGCAGATGATCCGGGCGATGCCGGCATCCTTCGCCCGCCGCACCGCCTCGCCGACGCCGCCGGCCACGGCGACATGGTTATCCTTGATCATCGCGGCATCCCACAGCCCCATCCGATGATTCTGTCCCCCGCCCATCCGGGTCGCGTATTTTTCGAGCGCGCGCAGGCCGGGGAGGGTCTTGCGGGTGTCGAGCAGCACGGCCCGCGTGGTACCCATCGCATCGACATAAGCGCGAGTCAGCGTGGCAATGCCGGACAGATGCTGCACCGTGTTGAGCGCGCTGCGTTCGGCGGTGAGCAGCGCCCGCGCCTGGCCCGACACGCGCATCAGCACGCCGCCGGCAGCGATGCGATCGCCGTCATTCGCGATCGATTCGATCTCGCTTTCCGGATCGAGCGCGCGAAAGAAGGCGGCGGCGATCGCCAGTCCGGCCACGGTAACCGCGTCGCGGCTGGCCATCACCCCGGCAAAGCGCGCATCGGCCGGGATCACGCTGTCCGCCGTCACGTCGTGCCCGCCGCCGGGCCAGCCGATACCCAGGTCTTCGGCCAGGGTCGCGGCGACGAAGGCGGAAAGGTCGAACCCGGGCAGGCTGAAGCTGGTCATGCCCGCGCTATTCCCCACTGCGGCGCCGTTGTCGAGGGTGGGCATCCGGCCCTGCAACCGGAACGGCACATTCCATGCGCAATATCCAGCGCATCGGCCTATCGTTGCTCGTGAAGCGCAAAATACCGGCAGGTCGGCGCAAGAGGAAAATTCGCATGGAAATCGCTGTTTCAATACTCATCGGCTTGGTCGCCCTGGTGGCGCTCAGCGCCGCGCTGGGCAGTTTTTACACGGTGCAGACCGCAGAGGCGGCGATCATCACCCGCTTCGGCCAGTTCCAGCGCACCGCCGGACCGGGGCTGGGCTGGAAAATGCCCTTCATCGACACCATGCAAGGCAAGATCAGCCTGCGCGTCAACCAGATCGCGCTGACCATGGAAACGAAAACGCGCGACAATGTCTTCGTGACCATCCCGATCTCGGTGCAGACACGGGTGCGCCCGGACAAGGTGTTCGAGGCTTATTACAGCCTGTCCGACCCCGCGGCGCAGATTCAGGCCTATGTCGAACAGGTCGTGCTGGGCCATGTTCCGGGCATGTCGCTGGACGAGGTGTTCGCCAGCCAGTCCAGCATCGCTGCCGCGGTCAAACAGGAGCTGGACGTCGATATGTCGGCCTTCGGCTATGAAATCGTCAATGTGCTGGTCACCGACATCGTCCCCGATCCCAAGGTCAAGGCGGCCATGAACGACATCAACGCCGCCCAGCGCGAACAAGTCGCCGCCACTGCGCGCGGCGAGGCCGAAAAAATCCTGGTGGTCAAGAAGGCCGAGGCCGAAGCCGAAAGCAAGGCCCTGCAAGGCCAGGGCATCGCCAACCAGCGCAAGGCGATCATCGAGGGGCTGGGCACCTCGATCGAAGGTTTCCAGAAGGTGCTGGGCGAGGCTACCGCCAAGGACGTGATGCAACTGGTGCTGGTCACGCAATATTTCGACACGCTGAAATCGATCGGCGAAAACGACCGGACCAACACGCTGTTCCTGTCACACTCGCCGGGATCGGTGCAGTCGATCTCGGAGCAATTGGTGCAGTCGATGAGTGCCGCGGATAGCATCAAGCGGTGACGGGTGGATTTCGCCAATGCAAGACACTGCCCGCGACATTGATGTCGCGGGCAGTGTCCTGGCGAAATTACTTGGCGGCCGCTGCGATCGCCGGTACCGCAATCGGAGTCGGTGCCGCTAGGCTGGCCGTGGGTACGGCTGCGGCGCCGGCCGGGACGTTGAACGCGAGCGGTTCAGCGGTATAGGCCCGCAGTTGCTGCCCGTTGGTTATTGTTGCCGAATGCCCGGTTACAAAGGCACCAAACACACCCACCGCAACGACCGCGCCCACCGCAGCGCCGGTGTTGCCTTCGCCCTCAGCGCGAAACTTGCCCGTTATCGGAATATGGCGACCGTTCAAATCGATCCAGTTGAATTCGACTTCAAATTTCGCCGACTTGCCAAATGCGCCCTTGCCAGTTCTATAAGATACAGTCCCTTCTCCATATGTTCCGCGCGGTATCATCACGAAACCATCCTGCATCACATCAAAAACGGTCGAAAGACGAAACTTGTCACCAACTTTGATTGATTTTGAGCTCAATGTGTCATTGGGAGTGATGGTGATTTCAGAGTTGGGGGCAAGCGTGATTAGCCGGGTTGACGCAGCCTGAGAGACTGAGGCTGTCTGGACAACCGTGCTGTTAACCGCTTCAGCGCTTGCGGCCCCTGCCGTGCACAGCAATAATAGCGAAATAGATCTTGAAAACATACGTGCCCCCCGAAAAGCGATCGCCGGTGGACGATCGTGATTTCTGGTAGGCTCAATTTGGTTTTATCGTCAAACACTTCGCGCAAAACAACAATTTTAGCACAGCTGTGACAAAGAACGGGCCTGTCTGTTCGCGGCGCGCAAGGTCAATGCAGGGAAAATTGGGGGTCAGGACCAAGGCCCCGGTGAATCTTCCTTGCCGCTATGATCTTTCTCAATGCACGAACCGCGCGACCACATCGCGATAAGACCGGCTGACCTTCACCTCAGCCCCCGAATCCAGCACCAGGAAGCATTCGCCATTGGTATGCGGCTTGACCTGCCGCACCAGGTCCAGGTTCACGATCCATGACCGGTGCACGCGCTGGAACACCCGCGGGTCAAGGCGGCGTTCCAGGTCTTTCATCGTCTCGCGCAGGATGAAGCTGTTGTTGGCGATATAGATGCACATATAGTCGCCGGCGGCTTCGATGCGTTCGATACTGTCCACATCGACGCGGAAGATCTGCCCGCGATCCTTGATGTTGAGCAGCTTTTCGAAGCGGCCCTGGCCCGAGGCTTCGACATCGTCGGGGGTGGCGTCGAGCAGGGTATCGGGGGCGACTTCGGCCAGCACGCTTTTCAGCTTTTCCGCTTCTTCGCACAGACGCTTTTCGGCGATGCGGGTACGCACGCGGTCCAGCGTGTCGGCCAGCTTGTCCTCATCGACCGGCTTCATCAGGTAATTGATGGCGTTGGCCTCGAACGCCTTAATCGCATGTTCCTGATAGGCGGTGACGAACACGAACAGCGGCGGCTCAATCTCCATCACCCCCTTGACCACGGAAAAACCGTCGAAGCCTGGCATCTGAATGTCGAGAAACACCAGGTCGGGCCGCTCGGTCTTGATCTTGCGGATCGCCTCGCGCCCATTGGCGCAAGTGTCGATGATCTCGACATCGGGGAATTTTTCCAGGCGCAGTTGCAGCCCCTGGATGGCGAGTTTCTCGTCATCGACCAGAATCGTTCTTATGCTCATGCGTCAAATCCTGTGTGAAGCGACCTGTCCGCAGACTGAATGGCCGGTTGAACGGCGGGGGCCGGGATCATGCCGCAACCATCGCGGCGGGTTCGCCGGCGCGCGCGGCCTCGCGCCGTTCCAGCGGAATTTCGATGATCACTGCAAAACCCCCGTCGGGCGGGTCCAGCGTCTCGAAGCGGTGCGCTGCGCCATAGGCCTGCGCCAGCCGGTCGCGGATGTTGGCCAGTCCCACGCCGGTCGATACCTGTTCACCGCCATCGAAGGTCACGCCCGACAATCGATGGTCGTCATCGTCGATTTGCAGTCCCGGCCCGGTATCGGATACGGTAATGCGCAGATTGGGCCCGATGGCCTGCACCGCGATGGTGATCTCGGCGCCGCTTTCCTGCGGGCTGACGGCGTATTTGATGGCGTTTTCCACCAGCGGCTGCAGCAGCAGCGACGGCAGCAGGGCGGTGGTGCTGGCCGGATCGATGCGAAAGATCGTACGCAGCCGCTCTTCGAACCGCATCCGCTCGATGTCGAGATACAGCTTCAGCGTCTCCACCTCCTGCGCCACGGTTACCCGCCCGGTCGGCTCGTTGATCAGCGTATAGCGCAAAAACGACGACAGGCGGCTGAGCATCGCGTTGGCCGGCTCGGTCTGCTTCAATAGCACCAGCGTCGAGATCGAATTGAGCGTGTTGAACAGGAAATGCGGGTTCAGCTGATAGCGCAGCATCGCCAGTTGCGCACTCGTCGCCTGGCTTTCCAGCCGCAACAACTGATCGTTCTGCTCCTCGATCTGCAAAAAGAAATTGGTCGCGTAATACAGCGCCGACCACGCCCCCAGCAGTGTCGCATCAAGATAAAACACCCCGATGAACAATTGTGCGAAGCTGACCTGGCTGTCGGACCGGTACAAGCCGATCACCCAACTGTCGATAAAGGCATACAGGCTGACCGCCAGCGGCAGCACCAGCACCGTCACCCCCCAGGTCACCAGCGGTCGCTGCGAAATCAGTTGCCGGTAGATGACCGCCAGCAGCAGGGAGATCGAATAACCGGTGACCGAGGCGATAAACACCAGCACCAGGAATGACAGCGGCTGGGCATTGGCCAGGCTGGACATCGCCCGCAACACCATCGCCCCACCCCAGCCGGCCAGTTGCAACCGCCAGAACGCCTTGTTCTTGTCGGCGAAAAAAGGCGTCGGGCGAAAGGGAAGCACGGCCATTTGCGGGGTTTAGCGCAGTTTGGGGCTGATCGCGAAGGATTTTAGGAAAGGCGCTGAAAGGGTGATGGTTCGAGGACCATCGCCCTCGAGCTCCCGTTACCGTCGGCATCGTATTTCGCCTGGTCGTTGCACGATCCCGCAGCGTTGCAGGCTTTACGGCCGCTTCGCGGCGGAGGATGACGTGGAAAAGGCGCGCGTTGTGAAAAAATCGGAGCGCGAAGGCGATGGCCATAGCGCTGACATAACGGACATGATTGATTTTTAAGTATTATTATTCCATTGTCATCCTGACGAAAGTCAGGATCCATTTGTCGCAAGGTACTGATTGAACTGTAACGGTGCGACAATAGGCCCTGACTTCCGTCAGGGTGACGAAGTATTTGACGTAATTGTCGATTACCAGTTTCCGTCACGACGTGACACGACCAGAAGTGTCAAGCAATGGGCGACGCGGTAACCGTTTTTGCTACTCGTTGCCTAACCCTTGACCCCATCCAGCGCCTGCGCCAGCCGGTCGACGCCCACCGCGCCCGACAGCAGCCGGTTGCTCGTCTCCCAGCTCGGCGTCCCGCTCAACCCCAGCTTGCGCGCGAATTCCAGATTGCGTTCGATTTCGGCTTCGGTGGCCGGGTCGGCGATGGTGGTGCGGGCTTTGGCCATGTCGAGCCCGGCAGCGGCGGCGGCCCGGGCGATGGTGTCGGCGCCGGGGTGGCCGATGGCGAACATTGCCTTGTGGAACGCGGCGTAGCGGCCTTGCGCGGCGGCGGCGAGGGCCATCTTGGCGGCGTCGGTGCTTTCCGGGGTCAGGATCGGCAGTTCGCGCACGACCACTTTCAGTTCGGGTCGGGCGGCGATCAGCAAATCGACATCGGCGACGCTGCGACGGCAGAAACCGCAGGCATAATCGGTCAGTTCGACCAGCGTCTGTTTGCCGTTGGGGTTGCCGAGAACTGCACCGGGCCAAGGTTGTTCGAGATCGCTGCGGATTCCGGCGAGTTGTTTGCTGTCATCCTGGCGATGGAGGTTGTCCATCGCTTCGGGCAGCACTTCGGGGTGATTGACGATGTAGTCATGAACTATGCGGTCGCCGCGCCAGCCCTGGATCGCCAAAGCCGTGACCCCGCCCGCGACGGCGCCGAGCAGGGCGCAGGTGGCGCCCAGCGCGAGCGGGTTCAGAGGGTGGCGGGGGTTTTCGGACATTCGGCGATCTACTTGTGTTTCTTGTCATGCGCCAGCGCGCTGCGGGCCTGCATGGCGATGTCCTGCGCGCGCAGCCAGTCGGGGGTGCCCTTGGGCAGGCCGGCCTCGGCGGCTTCGGCGTTGCGCCCGGCGGCGCCCATGTTGTTGTTCAGCGCTTCCTGCTCCGCACCGGCCAGGCGCGCGCGGGGCAGATCGCCGGCTTCTTCATACACTTCGCCCAGCACGTACCAGGCGAAGGGGTTTTCGCGGTCGCGTGACACCGCCGCCTTCAGCACTCGCCGGGCTTCGGCAAAATGTGGACCGGGCCGGCTGTCGCCATCTTCGCGCCGGGTCAGGTCATTGGCATTGGCGGCGGCATCGTCGGCGGCGATCAGGGCATGGCCGAAGGTGGTGGCGATCAGGGGCTGGTTGTTGGTCAGTTCGGTCGCGCGGCGCAGCGGGGCCAGGGCGTCGGCAGGCTTGCCGGCCTCCAGCAGGACCTGGCCTTTCAGCTCCAGGAAATACGGATCATCGGGCGCCTGTGCCAGCAGGCTGTCGCATTCGGCCATGGATTTTTCGAGGAAGCCCTGCTTGTGCCAGGCGTAGGCGCGGGCGTAGCGCGCCGGCTGGCCGGTCATATATTCGGGATAGGTTTGAATGGTGTCGGCCGGTTCGGCGAGATAGCCGAACAGCTTGGCCTTCACCCGCTGGAACCGCACATCGAGCGACGGATCGGGCTTGCGGTTCCACGCCGGGTCCTTTTCGTAGCTGTCCTGCAGGAACTGGATGCGGTCGTCGGTCAGCGGGTGGTCGGTGTAAAAGCTGTCATCGGCGTTGCGGGTGTAGCCGTAGCGATTTTCCAGGTTCAGCAGCTTGTGAAAGAATTCGATCGAGCCGCGCCCGGTGATGCCCGCGCCGGACAGGAACTTGGCGCCCGCGGCATCGGCGGTTTCCTCCTGCCCCCGCGTATAGGCCAGATATTTGCCCAGCGCCGCCTGCTGGCCGGCCATCAGGACGCCCATCGCCGCCTCGCCGCCGCCCGCCGCCGCGGCCGCCGCGCCCAGCAACAGCGACAGGATGCTGATCTTGCTGGCCGAGGCGGCGCCGCGCCCGTCGATGGCATGGCCGCCGACGATATGGCCCAGTTCATGCGCGATCACGCCCTGCACTTCGTTGGCGCTGTCGGCGGCGTTGATCAGCCCGGAATTGATATAGACCGCCTGGCCGCCGGCGACGAATGAGTTGATCTCGGGATCGTTGATCAGCACGATATCGACGTTTTTGGGGTCAAGTCCGGCAGCGGTCACCAGCGGGGTGGCCATATCGCGGAACAACGCCTCGGTTTCGGCATCGCGCAGCACCTCCTGCGCGGCGGCGGGGGCAATGCACAGCGCCAGCGTGGCAAGCGCGGCGATCGAGCGGGCTGGCAATGATATTCGGGCAAGCATGCGAATCTGCGCCTAGCACGCCCCGCGCTGAATGTTGCCTGAAGAAGCGTGCGCGATCTTCTCCCCGCCCGCTTGCGGGAGGGGAACAAGTAAGCTGCCTCAAACTAAAAAAGGCGGCCCCGCAAGGCCGCCCTTCTCGAACCCGCGCGCCGGGGGCATGCCCCGACGACTACGGATTACTTGATCTCGACGGTGCCGCCGGCGGCTTCGATCTTGGCCTTGATCTCTTCGGCTTCGGCCTTGGTCACGGCTTCCTTGATCGCCTTGGGCGCGGATTCGACCAGGGTCTTGGCTTCGGTCAGGCCAAGCGAGGTCAGCGAGCGGACTTCCTTGATGACCTGGATCTTCTTGCCGCCGTCGCCGGTCAGGATGACGTCGAATTCGGTCTGCTCTTCGACTGCGGCAGCAGCTTCGGCAGGGGCGGCGGCCACGGCCACGGCAGCAGCGGCGGACACACCCCATGCTTCTTCCAGGGCCTTGGCAAGGTCGGCGGCTTCAAGAACCGTCAGCTTCGACAGTTCGGCGACGAGAGTGGCGATATCGGCCATGTTGGTGTGCTCCTGATGTTGGTGAATATGATTGAGGTGGGAACAGTCTTATGCGGCTTCTTTTTCCGCGTATGCGGCAAAGACGCGGGCCAGCTTGCCTGCCGGGGCCGTGACGACCTGGGCGATCTTGGTCGCCGGTGCCTGGACCAGGCCGATCAGCCTGGCGCGCAACTCGTTGAGCGACGGCATCGCGGCGAGTGCCTTGATCCCATCGGCATCGAGCAGATGCACGCCCATCGCGCCGCCAACGATTTCAAGCTTGTCGTTGGTCTTGGCGAAATCGATGGCGATCTTTGCCGCGGCAACCGGGTCGACCGACGTCGCCAGGGCCACGGGACCAGTGAGCAGGTCACTGATACTGGCGTAGTTCGTATCGACGATGGCCAGCCGGGCCAGACTGTTCTTGGAAACCTTGAACGTGGCGCCGCCATCGCGCATCTTCACGCGCAGGGCCGTGGTCTGGGCCACGGTCATGCCGAGATTGCGGGTGACGACCACCACGCCAACCTCGTTGAAGCTTGCGTTCAGCGCTGCGACCGCGTCGGCTTTCTGCGAACGATCCATGCTTACTCCTTCACGATGGCTACATGCCTGGTCCGCAAAGGGCAGGGCATGCAGCCGGGGCTGCGTTTCCCATACCGCGATAGCGATAGGGCTGAGTCCATTGATGGGGGAAGGAGTGCGGACAGCTGAACAGCTGATCGCGGTGGGCGCCGCACCTGACATCAGGAGAGGGGCCGTTTGAGCTCTTTTCCCCGTCTAGACTGGAAATTAAGCAGGAAGCCTGCACCAGTTGTCTCGGACGGATGACACCGGGCAAGCCCGGCAGTCGGGAGCGGCCAATAAAGGCCGGGCCGGAAGAGTCAAGCGCCGCGATGATTTGCATTTTGTTAACTCTGTCCGGCCTAGCCTTTGGTCGATATCGGAGCAGGGGCGTGACATCATGGAAACGACGGCAATCGCGGCTGATACCCAGGCCCCGGCACGGGTGCGTCCAGCCGTGCTCGATCGCATCGAGCAGGCGGTGATCGCGCTGCTGTGGGCGTGGATGGTGCAGCGCGTCGCGGTGTCGTTCTTTCAGGGCGGCAATCACATGGTCTGGCTGGTGCTGATTTCCGAAACTTCGGTGATGGTGTTCACCCTGATCCGCCGCCCGACGCAGGCAATCTCCATGAATTTGGGCGACTGGCTGCTGGCGATCACTGCGACTGCGGCGCCGATGATGATCCAGACCGCCGGTGATCCGGTCGACACCTTGCGCATCGCCGGCATGACGCTGGTGATGCTGGGCAATCTGGGGCAGGCGGGAGCCAAGCTGGCGCTGGCGCGCAGCTTTGGCATCGCACCGGCCAATCGCGGCATCAAGGTGGCCGGGCCATACCGGCTGGTGCGCCATCCGATGTATGCCGGTTATCTGATGGTACATATCGGCGTCGTGCTGATGATGCCGCTGCCGATCAATGTGGTGATCTATGCTATCGGCTGGATCGCGCAGATTCGCCGGATGCTGGCCGAGGAAGCTTTGCTGGGCCGGGACCCGGCCTATCG
>CAXTOS010000036.1:0-20931 GCA_964245935.1 uncultured Novosphingobium sp. | reverse complement strand
TCGGCACGGGTGGTTTCGACGTCGATGCCGACTGGGAGCACAAGCATTCCGATACTTTCAGCCTGTGGGGACACAAGCCGCCGGTGTTGGCCGCCGTCAGTACTCAACCGGCAGCAGCACTAGTCAAAGAGGCACGGCCATGAAACTGCTACGATACGAAGATGGAGCGGCTCGGCTTGGGGTGGTCGTAGAGGACGCGATCGTCCCACTCGGAACTATCGAACGCGCCTATCCAACGATGCTGTCGATCATCGGCGGAGGTGAAGCAGCCCTATCGCGGGTGCGCGCGGTCGCGGCAACTGGTGACCATGCTTTTGCGTTGAAGGATGCACGGTTATTGGCGCCAATTGAACAGCCCGGCAAATATCTCGCGATCGGTATGAATTACCGCAAGCATGCGGTCGAAGCGCTGAGGCTGGGCGTTGAGACGCCGAAGCAGCAATTCTGGTTCAACAAGCAGACCAGCTGCCTCGCCGGCCCCTATGACCCCATCGATCCGGGCGTCACCGACAAGCTCGATTATGAGGTGGAGTTGGGCGTTGTCATCGGCAAAGCGGCGAAGAGCGTGAGCGAAGCGGAGGCCAGGAACCACGTCTTCGGCTACACCGTCGCCAACGATGTCTCCGCGCGCGACTGGCAGCAGCATTCGACGACATTCACCATGGGCAAATCTTTCGATACGCACGGACCCATCGGCCCGTGGATCGTCACTGCTGACGAGATCGGCGATCCCCATGCGCTGAAGCTGCGCTGTCTAGTCAACGGGAAGGTCCGGCAGGAGAGTGATACGAGCCAGTTGATCTACAATGTCTGGCAGCAGATCGCCTATCTCTCGACTGCGTTCACCCTTTACCCAGGCGACCTGCTCGCGACCGGTACGCCGGAGGGCGTTGGCGCCGCGATGAGCCCCCCGACCTTTCTGAAATCGGGCGATGTCGTGCGCTGCGAAGTCGAACACATCGGTGCGATCGAAAACACCGTAATCTGAGGCCAGCTTCGGCGCGGCCGCCATTCAACAGCATGCAGGAGCGGCATATGCCCAGCAAGGTCATCATCACGTGCGCGGTGACGGGGTCGGTGCACACGCCGTCGATGTCGCCCTATCTGCCGGTAACCGCGCAGCAGATCGCCGATTCGGCGGTCGAGGCTGCCGAAGCCGGTGCCGCCATCGTCCACCTTCACGCCCGCGATCCCGAAACGGGCCGCCCGGACCAATCGCCCGCCGCCTTCGAGCCTTTCCTGCGCATCATCAAGCAACGCTCCAACGTCGTGGTCAATCTGACGACCGGCGGCGCACCGCACATGACGGTCGAGGAACGGTTGGCCCCTGCGGCGGCGTTCCGCCCGGAGATCGCGAGCCTCAACATGGGATCGATGAACTTCGGGCTTTTCCCGATGCTCAAGCGCTTCACCGAATTCAAGCACGACTGGGAGCCGGCGATGCTGGAAGGGAGTCGCGACTTCGTCTTTCGCAACTCCTACAAGGACATCGCCCACGTGCTCGATACGTTGAACCCGGGCAACACGCGGTTCGAATTTGAATGCTACGACACGTCCCACCTGCATAACCTCCATTATTTTTGGCAGGAGGGGCTGGTTGCGGCACCGTTGTTCATCCAGACGGTGTTCGGGCTGATGGGCGGCATCGGCACGCATCCGGACGAGATCCTGCACATGAAGCGGACTGCCGACCGGCTATTTGGCGACCAATATCGATGGTCCGTTCTTGGCGCTGGCTCTTCGCAGATGAAGGTGGCAGCGATGGCCGCGGCGATGGGCGGTAATGTCCGCATTGGACTGGAAGACTCGCTGTGGATCCGTTCCGGTGTGCTGGCCGAGACGAATGCGCAGCAGGTCCTGCAGGTCCGCCAGATCATCGAGGGTTTAGGGCTCGAAGTCGCGACACCGGACGAAGCCAGGGACATGCTATCATTGAAAGGCTCCGACCGGGTGAACTTTTGAAACGCCAAATCAGGAAGGCTGGGAAAGGCTTAGTGTTGACTTACAAGCGATGATGTGCGCCATGCGCACATGACACTCGACCAAACGCCTCCGGGTATTCACCAGCGCGATCAAGTGACGGCGCTCGCCAAGGGATTGGCGATTATCGAGATGTTCAACCAGAACCGTCGCTCGGTGACCATCAGCGACGCCGCAGCCGCAACCGGTGTCACCCGCGCAGCGGCGCGCCGATATTTGTTGAGCTTGGTCCAGCTTGGATACGCCTTTCACGACGGAAAATACTTCTCTCTCACACCACGGGTCATGAGACTTGGGCACCCCTATCTCGCGCTGACGCCCTATGCGAAACTGTTGCAATTCTACGCCGAGGAGCTTGGACGTCAAACAGGCGAGTCGAGTACCGGCGCTATCCTGGAGGGAGACGAAGCGGTGGTGGTCGCGCATCAGGATCCCGTCCGCTTTGTATCCATGATCATGACGATCGGAACCCGCCTGCCGTTGTATTCGACCGCGGTTGGTCGCGTTTTTCTGGCGTTCGGCGATAGAAGTTGGGCGGAGCGATATCTGGAAACGGCGACCATGGTCGCACGCACCGCCAGATCGCTGACTTCGAAAGAGCAACTGCGCGAGGCGCTCGAGGCCGTTCGCGCAAACGGACACGCCGTCATTGATGAGGAAATGGAGCTGGGGCTCCGGTCCTTGGCCGTGCCAATCCTGAATAATAGCGGCCAACTCAAGGCGGCAATGACGGTAGCAGTAAATGCGAGCAAGTATACGCGCAAGCAACTTATCAAGGAGATGCTGCCTCACTTGGAAAAGGTGCAGAATGCGTTTGGTGCAATGTAATGATCGAGTTCGGGTCGCGGCAAATCTTGCGGTTCCGAAACGCTCTCGCGCGAGTTGAGGGAACGAGGCCGAGCCAGGATTGGAAGGCAATCCGGTGCGAGTCAGTAGAACCTAGAGTCTTTCCGACTTACGTCGAGTCGGTGCCAGCCCGCTCCCCCGCCCGGCCACCCATATTATACAATGACTTGGGTGGCCGGGCGGGGGAGCGGGCTGGCACCGACTTAACCGGAAAGACTCTAAGTCAAAGAAGCAACCATCGTTTACAGCGGCCCCGAAACTCCCATGAACGATTCACGCAGTAAGGCCTGGTTGATTGGTTTTGGCAAGCGCGGCTCCTGAACCCTGTCCGCCCTTTTAAGTCAATGGGACGAGGCGTTGCGAGCAGCATTTCCGCTGCTTCCGACGAAGCGGCCTTGCTCCAAGCCCGAACAACGACAACGGCGAAAGTAACGGGATTTGGGGCCTCTGGCCCCAAGTCATCCCCTTTTCTTTCCGTCCAAACCTGCCCCTATCCCCCCGGCCGCTCATCGAACATGCCCGCGATCATGCCCTGCGTTTGTTCGTTGAAGCGCGCCAGCGGGTTCGCCTGGCTGGTGGCCAGGATGTGGCTGGTCAGGCGGGTTCCGTCCCACCGGTGGAGGACGAAGCCGGGGGGTTCGTCGGTGATGAGGACGCGGTTGTCCGGCTTCGCGGGATCGATGGGGGAGAAGTCCAGTCCGACGGCGGCGGCGGAAGAAGGGCAGATGATGGCGGTGTGGCTTTGCCATTGCGTTGCGGCGGAGCGGTGGACGTGGCCACAGGTGATCGCGACGATCTGATCGTGGCCGGCGACGGCATCGGCGAAGCGGGCGAGCCAGGGTTCGTCGGGCTCGGGGTCCATCCAGGCGACGCCGGTGGCGAAGGGCGGGTGGTGCATGGCGATCAGCGTGGGGGTGTCGGGATAGGCGGCGAGCTGCGCCGAAAGCCATCGCGCGCGGGCCGGGCAGAAGGCGCCGCCGTGGCGGCCGGGCTCGAAGGTGTCGAGCATGAGGATGCGCAAGCCGTCCTGTTCGATGGCGTAGTGCAGGAACCCGTCCTGCAAGGCGACCTGCGGGAATGCGGCCACCAGCGGTTCGCGCAAATCGTGATTCCCGGGGATCGGCCAGCAGGGAATGCCCAGCGGGGCCAGCGTCGCGGCGAGCGTGGCGTAGCTTTCGGCGTCACCGAATTCGGTGAGATCGCCGGTGAGCAGCAGCAGGTCGGGGCGCTGCGGTGCCGCTTCGATCCGTGCCAGCGCCGCGCGCAGCCGCACCAGGTTTTCCTCGGGATCGGCCTTGCGGTCGAAACCGATATGGATATCGCTCAGCTGTCCAATCAGCATGCACCTCGCCCTGATATATCGGCTTGCGCCGTTCTGTTTTGTGATCGCATATCCCTAATTTTCCCGGCGCCCCATGCCCCGTGCAGATACGGGGGCCAGCGCGGTCTTATGATACGCGTGGCACATGGCGCAGGACGACGGGATTTTGGGTTTCGCCGCGCCTTCGCCCAGGTGGCAGCTGCGGCATTCGGCAACCCGCGGCAGCAGCACGTCTGCCGATGATTGCGATCCCGCCGCGGCATGGCATTCGCCGCAGCTGGTCTGGGTATGTGCGGCATGGTCGAACCAGCCATTGGGCATGTACCGCGACACCAGCGTTACCGGCCGTACCGCCAGCTTGCCGCCGTGCATTTCGGGGGTGTGGCATTCGCCGCAGATGCCGTTCGGCGCCATGGCCTGCGCGGCGACGCCGGTGAGGTGGAAATTGGCATGAGAGATGCTCTTACTGATAGTGCCACTGCCCGTAGTGGCGCCGCCGAAATCGCCTGGGCGGCTGCGGCTGATGCCCATCGATCGTACTGGCCCGGCCATGCTGAGCTGCGCCAGCATCTGCGGAATGTCGCCATGCCGCAGCTTCAGGAAGGTGCCGCCGACCCGCGAATAGGCCAGGCTGTGACAGGCCTCGCAATCGCGTTCCATGCTCACCGGTTCGAACCGGGTCCCCTCGGATGTGGGCTTGTGGCAATCGGCGCAACCCAGCGCGCGGCCATAACCCTGGCTGGCACCCAGCGTCATGGCCATTTTCGCCACCCCGCCCAGCTGGTCGAGGTGAACCTTGTGCGAGAAGGTCAGGCCGTTGTCTTCTTTCGGGCCATTCGTTCCATTCTGGACGTTGTCGAGCGAGATCGGGGCAAGCTTCCGGCGTTCGGCATCGGTCACCACCCAGGCGCGGAATTGCGGGTGCATGGTGCCGAAATCGCCGGCATTGCCCAGCCGGGTATCGGCCAGCCGGTCCTTGAGACTGCCATGACAATTGGCACAGAACTGTTGCCGGGGCGGGTCCATCGGGCGCATGCCCTGATGTTCGACATGGCAATCGATGCAGGCCCCCGGCCCCTCCCGACCGAAAGCGTGGCCGACCCCTTGCAACGTGGCGGCGCCCAGCCCGACCGGGCCGCGCGCCATGGCCAGCCGCGCCGCCGGGGCATGTTCATGCACATTCCTGTGGCAGGACATGCAGGTTTCGCTGCGGACAGCTTCGAAGGGCCGCTTGTGGCAGGCTTCGCAACGCGTCGACAGACTATGGTGCGCCAGCGACAATTCACCTGGATTCCACGCCTTGTCGCCGACCACATTGCCCGGAATACGGCCATTGTTGCCGGCCGCATGCGACAGATGGCTGGCGATCGGCAAAGCCAGGAACAGCAGCAGGATAACGGTCAGCAATGCCCAGCCGATGCCGCGTTTGCCGGGCATGATCGAGGCAATCGAGAACCCCGCCTTGTCTTCGGCGGGGTCGGGCTTGTCCTGGCGGTTGTGGTTCTGGATTTCGAGCAGGACCACGCCGTCATCGTCGCGCGAGACGGTGATCGTCGACGAACCAAAGCGCAGCTCGGCGCTGGTAGAGGCATCGATGTTGGCTTGTTCGACCTGCTTGCCATCGACGATGAAGCCGAGCGTGCCCACCGCCTTGACGGTCAGGCGGATCCTGCTGGTTATCGCGATCGTGGCATGCTGCGGCTCGACCGCCAGGTCGGGGAGATGAATGTCGTTTTCGCCCGCGCGCCCGATGGTCAGCTCATCGCGCTCGACCAGGCGATCGCGGGCAATGCGCCGGCCATCCGCCGTATAGTCGATCTGCCTCAGCCTGAAGGTCATGCCCGCCCTACCAGTAATAGAAAACGCTGACGATATGCGCGGTCAGCGCTGCCATCAGGGCTATGGTCAAGGGGATGTGAACGTAAAGCCAGACCTCGAGCAACGCGCGCAGGCGCATCTGCCGCCGCATCTGTTCCAGCAGGGCGCGCCGTCGGCCGAGCAGGCTGCGCACGCGCGAAATTGCTGCCGTCGCCGTACCGGCGGGTACCGGCGATGCTTCGGTGAACGCCAGCGCGCGCAGCGTCGCGCAATCGTCGGCGCGGCCGGACAAGCGTTGGCGCAAGCCGCCGCCGAACGGATTCTGCGCCATTGCCGCATGGACCCACCCCGCCTCCGCCGCCGGCAAGGGCTGCGCCGCATCGTGCAATTGCCGGTCGATCGCGCGCAGCCCTTCGACCATTTCGGGCTGGGTCTGTTCTTCGCGATTCTGGCTCAACCCCATCGGCAGGGTGGCATAAGCCGAAATGCCGTAGACCCCGGAGCCGATCACCAGCATCATCAGGGTCCACGCCAGCGTCGCCAGGTTCCACCCGATATGCAGCCCGGTATGCAGCGTGGCCACCACCACCAGCGCCAGCCCCAGCCAGACATGCGCCGAGGTCCAGGCTTTCAGCGACCAGCGCCCCCTGGTCATCGCCCGCTTGCGGATACCCAGCATCGCCAGCCAGATAATCAGCCCGGCCCCCGCGGTGCCCAGCGTGTAGCCGAACCAGGTGCCACCGTAAGGGCCCGCAGCGGCCGGGATGAGCGTATATCCCAGCAGCGCCAGCGCAGCGATGGCGCTGCCGATTTTCAGCCAGCGAAAGCGGCGATGGCGCAGAAAGCTCTCATGTTCGACCTGCTGCCCGGAAAAGACCGCACGTGGGGCCGCCCCGTGACGCGAGGAAGCCGCACGCAACGGGTGCTTACCGGCCACTACCCTCCCCCTCCAGCTTGGCGACCGAGAGGAACGCTTCGGGCGACACGCGGATCGCGGCGCCGGTCGGGCAGGCGCGCACGCACGCCGGGCCGCCGTCGATGCCGGAGCACATGTCGCATTTGATCGCCTTCTTGGGCGCATCCACTCCGGCCACGACGTGCTTCTTGCGCCATTTCTTCGAAGGCTCGCCCGGCCCCGGACCGCGTCCGAACAGCATCCAGGCCAGCAGCGGCGGCTTTTTCGGGGGCACGCTGTCCATGCGGATCACGCCATAGGGGCAGTTGCGCTGGCAATTGCCGCAGCCGATGCAGGTCTCGTCGATCACCACCTCGCCATCGGGGCCACGCTTGATCGCGTTGGGCGGGCAATCGGCCATGCAATGCGGGTGTTCGCAATGCCGGCAACTGGTCGGCACATGCAGATGCGCATAGGTGCGCCCGGCCTCGCGATTCAGGCGCGAAAGGCCTTCGTGGCTGTCGGCGCAGGCCTTTTCGCAATTGTCGCAGCCGACGCACAGCTTTTCATCGATCAGCAGCACGTCGGTTGCTTCGCCGATGCCGTTGTCGATCAGGAATTGCGCGGTTTCCGAATACATGTCGACTGCGCCGGAAAAACTGTATTTGCGGCTTTCGATGAAATTGTTGATCTCGCGCCGGTTGCGCATGTCCTCCCGCGCCTTGGCCAGCAACGCCGGCTTGCTGTCCAGCAATTTTGCGAATTCGTCACCGGGCAAGCGGATGACTTCCGATTTGATCGCCGCCTTGACCGTGGCATTGCGCGGCTGCCCGTCGATCAGCGCCATCTCGCCGACATAGGAGCCCGCCGGCAGGTAGGAGAGAAACACCGGCCTGCCGCCGATCGTTTTCTCGACGATCATCGAGCCGACCCGGATAACGAAGATGTCGTTACCCTCCTCGCCCTCGGTAATGATCGCCTCGCCGGCCCTGACCTGCATGATCCGGGCCCCATCGACCACTGCACAGACATCGGCCGCCGTGAGCCCCGAACCGAACATCTGCAGCAACTGGCGTTCGGTGGAGATACCCTCGATCCCGCGCCGCGCGCTGGGCACCTGGCTTTGCAGCTTGAGCGCGGCATTGCGCGAGATTTCCACGCAGATCGCATCTTCGGCGGCGACCACCGTCGCCCCGCGCTTGCGCCCCGAGATCAGGCCGACTTCGCCGAAGATGGAGCCGGTCTCGATCGGAACCACTTTCGACGGGTCGGCAGGATCGAGCCGGACATGCACCGATCCCTCGGCAATCGCGAACAGCGACGAGCCGGGATCGTTCTTCCGGAAGATCGTCTCGCCCTTGCGGTACTGCCGCATGGTGGAATCGAGCATGAACTCGCGCATTTGCAACGGGCTCATGCCTTCGATGATGGTGATCCGGGTCCGCAGCAATTCGAGCCATTCATCGACCGGGCGGCGTTCCGTCAGATCGCGGAACTTGGCTTCGAGCAACGGTTCGTCGGCTGGCTTCAGGCTGGTGTTGCCGTTGATGAATTCGACGACGTCGTAGCCCTGGTTCATGCAATGCTTGATCAGCGGATAGCCGGCCAGCGCGCCGATCACGAAGATGCCCGGCGCGGTCGATTCGAACACCGGCGACAGCGTCGGGAAAGCCAGCCGATCGGTCGACGAAAATTCGATCCCGCAGCTTTCGACAAAGCCGCGCGGCGGGGCGGAGCCGATGCGCGCGATGATCCGGTCGCAACGGATTTTCTCCTCGCCGTCGCGCGTGGCCAGCGTGATCCAGCCGGGCTCGACCGCCTTGGTCTCGGTCTCGTAGCGCACGGTCAGCTTGCCGGATTCATGATCGGCGACCAGAGCCAGCGCATTGGGTTCCTTGGCGGTGGCAAAACTCTCGCGCACATTGGTCGATCTGGACGCGCGATTGAGCACGGTCACGACGTTGCCCTGCGCCGGGTCCTCGGCCAGCCCGCGCGCGTTTTCGATGCCGGCGTCACCGGTCCCGATCACCACGATATGCTCGTCCAGCACGGCATAGGGGTCATCAAGCTGATATGTCACATGCGGCAAGGCAGAGCCGGGACACCGCACCAGATTGGGATTGCCCTGCGTGCCGATGGCCAGAATTACCGTGTCGGCGATGATCGTTTCGCCATTGGCCAGCTCAATCGCGTAAGGTGGTTCGTGGCGCTGGATTTCGGTGGTGCTGGACGATCCGTCGCGGGCGCGGGTAACGATCTTCTGGATCGAGCCGAGGATCGCGGGCCCGGTGCCGCGGATCGATTTGACCTCGGCGTCGTACTTGACGTTGACCGCCAGCGATGCGGTCCGGTCGTTCCAGTTCTGCAGGATCGCCTCGCGTTTGCCGGCGTCGAACTGCTGGTCGGAGCGCAGGATCAGCTGCGATGGCGTGGCCATCACATGCTTGCCCTTCTGGTATTTGTAGATCGTGTCGGAAAGATGGTCGGTCTTTTCCAGCAGGACGTGCGACAGTCCCAGACCGGCCGCCCGCCCCGCAGCACTAAGGCCCGCAGGACCCGATCCGATGATCGCGATCCGAAACCGCTCTGACAATGTCGTCCCCCCCGAAATGCCCCGCCCTTGGCGTCACGCCGGATTGCAATCCGGTGCGCTTTGGACGAAACCCGTACTCGCGCACTGGATATATCCTATTGCCGCCGAATAACAGCCCAGGAATATGATTGAAACAATGTTAAAATCAGGCGCCCGTGAAATAAATTGGAGCCGCCTGATCATTGTCGGCGCACTCGTGGTGCTGGCGGCGGCGGTGTGGTCTTCGCAAATGCGTGGGCACGACTCGCAATCTGCTGCAATCATGCCGGTTGCGGGGTCGGCGGTACCGGGGCCGCACGACCCGGCCAATCCGCAAGACCCCTCCGGTTGGCGCGCGCTGGGCGAAAGCCGGTTCCAGGCCGGCCAATATGCCGAGGCCGTGGCCGCCTATCAACATGCGGTGGCACTGGCGCCGGGCAACGCCACGACGTGGGCGGCGCTGGGCGAGGCGCGGGTGATGGCCAGCGCCCACGACCCCATGCCCGCCGAAGCGCTGAAGGATTTCCGCGAGGCCGGCACGATCGACCCCGGGGAACCGCGCGCCCGCTATTTCCTGGCGGTGGAGAAGGATCTGACCGGCGATCACGACGGCGCGATCACCGCTTGGCTGGCATTGCTGGGCGACACCCCGCCCGGCGCGCCGTGGGAAGCCGATCTGCGGCGCACCATCGAACAGGTAGGGCGCATTCACCATATCGAGGTCGCCGCGCGGATCGCCGCCGTCCACCAGCCAGCGCCGCTGGTGCCGGGCGCCGGCATTGGCGCCCCGCTCCCGGCCATGGCTGCAATTGCCGGGCCCACCGCACAGGACCTGCAGGCGGCCTCCGCCATTCCACCCAGCCAGCAACAGGCCATGGCGACGGGCATGGTCGCCCGGCTGGAACGGCGCCTCGCCGCCGATCCGCACAATGGCGAAGGCTGGGTGATGCTGATCCGCAGCCGGATGACGCTGGACGGGGCGGCCGCGGCGTCTACGGCGCTGGCGCAGGCGGTGGTGGCCGACCCCGCCGATGCGACTCAATTGCGCGAGCAGGCGCAGGCAATGGGGGTAAAGTAGCGCGCCCGGTAGGCCGTCGAACTCCCCTCCCGCAGGCGGGCGGGGAACTAGAGCCTTACCCCGGAAAACTGCACCGCGAACACTACGGCCGACGCGATCAACCCGGTCAGGAAAGTGCGATAGGCATATCCCAGCAGCCGGTATTTCTTGTGCTGGAGAACTTGCGCGTTCTGCCACACGTCGCGGAACATCATCCGGTACATGCTTTCGTCATCGGCGAGGTTGTCGAGCATCCGCTCGATGTATTCCTCCTCGTCCAGCTGGCTGATACTGCCGAAGAACATCAGATTGGCGTGCTCGCCCGGCCGCCGCGTCGAGCGCACCGACGGCATCACCACGGCAACGGCAAAGCAGGCTGCGACGAACGCAAAGGCGCCCAGCACGAGCAGGGGGGCGACACCGCTGCCGCCCCTGCTCGCCTGGCCCAGCGTGACCGTGAACACCAGAAAGGTGGCACCCATCAGGATGCTCGCCTTCTGGTCGGCCATCTGGCTCAGCGTGGTGTTGGCGATCGTCGTCTGGCGCGCGGCATTCACCGCTTGCAGGGCGAATGTCCGCTTGCCGGGCAATGGGTCGTGGGTCAGTTCGGGCAGGTCCAGATCAGACAACCCCGAACGCCAGCATGGCATCGGCAACCTTCTTGAAGCCGGCGATGTTGGCGCCCTTGACGTAATCGATGTAGCCGCCGCGCTGGCCGCCCCCCGCTTCGGCACCATAATCCTGGCAGCTCTTGTGGATGCCGGCCATGATATCTTTCAGCATCTGCTGGAGTTCGTCTTCCTTCCACGAGCGGCGTCCGGAGTTCTGGCTCATTTCCAGGCCGGACACGGCGACGCCGCCGGCGTTCGAGGCCTTGCCCGGCGCGTAGAGGATGCGGGCGGCCTTGAACACGTGGACGCCTTCGAGATTGGTCGGCATGTTGGCGCCTTCCGACACCGCCTGGCAGCCGTTGGCAACCAGGGCCCGCGCGTCGTCGCCGAGCAGTTCGTTCTGCGTGGCACAAGGCAGCGCGATGTCGCAAGGCACGTTCCACGGGGTCTTGCCGGCGGTGAAGGTCGAGCCCTTGAACGCTTCGACATATTCCTCGATGCGGCCGCGACGGTGAGTCTTGTGGGTTTTCACCCAGTCGATCTTGTCCTGGCCGATACCATCGGGGTCATGGATGAAGCCGCCCGAATCGGACAGCGTCAGCACCTTGCCGCCCAGTTGCACGATCTTTTCGGCGGCGTGCGTGGCGACATTGCCGGACCCGGAGATCACCGCCGTCTTGCCGGTCAGATCCTGGTCCTTCATCGCCAGCATATTGGCCAGAAAATAGACCGCGCCGTAGCCGGTCGCCTCGGTCCGGATCAGCGAGCCGCCCCATTCCAGCCCCTTGCCGGTCAGCACCCCGGTGAACTGGTTGGTGATGCGCTTGTACTGGCCGAACATGTAGCCGATTTCGCGCCCGCCCACGCCGATGTCGCCGGCCGGCACGTCGATGTCGGCGCCGATGTGGCGATAGAGTTCGGTCATGAAGCTCTGGCAGAAACGCATGACCTCGCGCGTGCTCTTGCCCTTGGGGTTGAAGTTCGAGCCGCCCTTGCCGCCGCCCATGGGCAGGCCGGTCAGCGCGTTCTTGAAGGTCTGCTCGAAGGCCAGGAACTTCAGCACGCTTTCGGTCACCGACGGGTGAAAGCGGATGCCGCCCTTGTAGGGGCCGATGGCGTTGTTGTTCTGCACCCGCCAGCCGCGCTGGACGCGGATATTGCCCTGGTCGTCTTCCCAGCATACGCGGAACGACACGATCCGGTCAGGTTCGGCAATGCGCCGCAGGATCTGCTGCTGGTGGTAATCTTCCTTGTCCTGGATGAAGTCGAAGATGTCTTCGGCAACCTCCTGCACGGCCTGCACGAATTCGGGCTGATGCGGATTGCGCCGGTTTACCCCCGACATGAATGCGTTGAAATCGACATGATCAGAAGTTGCCATGAACCCTCTCCCTGGTTTGCGGCTGATTGAAATCGCCCGTATTTTATACATTTCTCAAAAACGCGGAGCTTGTTGCGGGTTTATCTTCAGGTTCGATTGCCTGTCTGCAACGGTGATAGCGATCCGGGCGCGAGTACTCCTGCAAAACCACATCGATTGCAACCGCGGCGAGCGCCAATCTGGAGATATTTTCGGCAGGCCCGGCGCCGGTCAGCGCGGCACCGACTGTTCGAACGGAGTGCGGAATCGAATGCCCAGCTATTTACATAGGTAATTTTACAGGGACTGGCTCTTGTGCGGCAAGGCGTGTAGATTGCCGCCGGGCTGAGCTGAAAAGCGCATAAACTCGCATGGCGCTCAGTTCCGACGGGGGGGAATCGGCATCGTGGCGGCAATCGACAATCTTCGGCGCGCAATTTCTGTGACCGGGCGGTGATGACCGGGCAGAAAAACGAAGCCGCCAAGCCTTGCCGCGCAGCCTTGCCAGGCAAGGTTCGGGCAGTCGGGCTGTGGCCTCTCCTGGCGCTGGCTGCCGCCAGTCCCGCCATGGCCCAGGTTCCGCCTTCCTCCCTGCCCACCCGGGAAGAATTGCAGGCCGGCGCCCCGCCGACCGAGCCCGGCCAACCCGCGCCGCGTCAACATCATCTGCGTGTCGAAGACAATATCGAGCGCTCGCCCTGCGCACTCGACGATCCCCGCTATGCCAATATCAAAATAACGATTTCCAGGGCGACCTTCGCCCATCTCGACCCCGTGCCCGAGGCGGCGGTTGCCGACAGCTGGCAATCCTATGCCGGCAGCGAGCAGCCGATCAACGTGGTCTGCCGCATCCGCGATGCCGCGGCAACGAAGTTGCGGGCGCTGGGCTACATCGCCGCCGTCGAAGTGCCGGTCCAGCGGATCACCAATGGCGAGGTGCGGTTGGAGGTGCTGTATGCGCGGGTCACCTCGATCCGGGTGATCGGGCAGCCGGGGCGCAATGCCGGCCTGCTGGAGGCTTACCTCGGGCATCTGGCCAATGGCCGGATCTTCAACCGCTTCCAGGCGGAGCGCGGCGTGCTGCTGGCCCAGGACATTCCGGGCTATGATCTCCATCTTACGCTCAAACCGTCGGGGACGGGCGCGGGCAACATGATTGCCGAGGTTCGGGTGGAGGATACTCCGGTCGCGCTGGACTTTACCGCCACCGACCTGGCGGCACCCGGCACCGGGCGAGTCGGCGGCCAGTTGCAGGCGATTTTCAACGGGCTGACCGGCCTTGGCGACCGGACCACGCTGTCGGCCTATTCGACCAGCGAGTTCCGCAAGCAGCAGATCTATCAGGTCGGGCACCAGTTCATGCTGGGCGCCAGCGGATTGCAGCTGTCCGGCCACGTCACTTATGCGATCACCCGGCCCAGGCTGCCTGCTCCGGACCCCGGAATCCTTGCGCATACGCTGTATGTCAATGCCGAGGCGGCTTATCCGCTGGTGCGCAGCCAGGCGTTGACGTTGCGCGGCGTGGCGGGCCTCGATGTGGTCAACCAGTATGTCAACTCGGTCACGTTGGGCCCGCTGAGCCGGGACCATTTGCGGGTCGGCTATCTGCGGCTCGATCTGGACATGATGGACATGAAGGGGCGGGGACCGGATGTCAGCGTGCTGTGGCGCATCAATGCCACGGCGGAAATCCGCCATGGCCTGGCGATCTTCGGTGCCAGCTGCGGGGCCGGGCAGGCGGCCTGCGCCGCATCGGGGGCGCTGCCCCCCGGCGTGCCCGATGGCGATCCGCAGGCGACGGTGTTTCGCGCTTCGGCCAATATCGATCTGCATCCCTTGCGCTGGCTGGACCTGTCGCTGGCGCCGCGCGTGCAGCTGGCGTCCGCGCCGGTATTCGGCTTCGAGCAGTTTTCGCTGGGCAATTATACCGTGGGGCGCGGTTTTGCGCCCGGAGCGATCGTCGGCGATGACGGGGCGGCTTTCTCGTTCGAGGCGCGGGGGCCTGCGCTGCGGTTCAGCGCCAACAGCCATCTGACCCTGCAACCCTATGCCTTTTCCGACAATGGCTGGGCCTGGCGGCGGCGCACCTTGACCCCGCCCAACCCGCAGGAACTGCACTCGCTGGGGGTGGGCGTGCGCACCAGTTTCGAAGACGGGGCGCAGCTTGATCTGGCCGCAGCCATACCGGTCAGCAAATTGCCCGCAAGCAATGCCGGGCCGGGCAGCCGTCCGGCCCCGCTGTTCCTGGCCACGTTCACGGCCCGAATCCTGCCCTGGAGATACCGCTGATGCGCAAGGCGCCTTTCGCTCGCTGGCTGCCGCAGGTTTCGCACGGAACGCTGGCGGCGCTGTTGCTGGCCGCGCCGATCCCGGCGGCCGCAGGGTCCGGGCCGCCTGCGGCAGGATTTGCGGGCAGCGCGGTGGTGGTGCACGGCAACGCATCGATCACGGTCAGCGGCGGTGTTCAAACCGTCACTATTCCCACCTCCAGCGCCGTCACCACGATCAACTGGACGCCAACCGATACCGCCGTTGGCGCAGGGGCGATTGATTTCCTGCCGCAGGGAAATACGGTCAGTTATGTCGGAACGGCGGGGGCTACGACACCATATACCGTGCTGAACCGCATCATTCCCGCCGACCCGACGCGGACCGTTGCCTTTAACGGCGCCGTCAACAGCACCGCCAACACGCGGGTGTGGTTCTATACCCCGGGCGGATTGCTGATCGGATCGACAGCCACGTTCAACGTCGGCGGGCTGGTCCTGACCACCGCCGACCCGGTAACCCAGGAAGGCGGCAATTTCATCACCACCGGCTCGACCGACAGCTTCAGCGTTGCCGCCGCAGCGGGCAGCACCAGCGCGATCACGATCAAATCCGGCGCCACCATCGCGGCGCTCGGTTCCGGCCAGTCGAATTACATCGTCGCGATCGCCCCCCAGATCACGCAGGGCGGCAAGATCAGCGTGGCCGGATCGGTGGCGCTGGTCGCGGCGGAAAGCGCCAGTTTCGCGGTGGATAGCCAGGGGCTGTTCAACATCACCGTCTCGGCAGGCACCACCGTTGCCGACAACACCTTTGTGCACACCGGCAGCACCGGCGGACCCAATGCCGCTGCCGGCGGCAGTTATCAGCGCGTCTACATGGTCGCCGTGCCCAAGAACAACGCCATCACGATGGCCATCGCGTCCAGCGGATCGATCGGTTTTGCGGTCGCCGACGCGGCAAACCTCGATGGCAATGCGATCGTGCTGTCCGCGGGCGGCAATATCGCCGACACCGGCTCAGGCAATCCGGTGGTTGCCGGCCGAGCGGGCAGCGGCACCGCCAGCCTGGGCGTGGGTGGGGGCAAATTCACGTCCAACACCTACGCGGTGTCGACCGATTCGGCGACCGTCACCGATCCTGCCCGCGATATCAGCTTCGCGTCCAACCTGGCCGTCGCTGCCGATGACCGGCTGGGCGGCGTGGGCGGGACTGCAAACCTGCAGGCGAGTGGCGGCTCGATCACGGTCGGCGGCAATGCCCTCGTCAGCGCCGTCGGCGCCTGGAGCGGCACCCAGAATTCCGGCGGCAGCCGCACCCAGGGCGGAACCGCGCAGGTTTCCGTCAATAATGGCGGGCTGAGCGTCGGCGGCAGCCTGACGGTCGATGCCAGCGGCGATGCCACCGGCTCCAACGCGGCCCTGATATCCGCGGGATATAATGCAGGCGCCAACGCCACCGGCGGGTCGGCGACAGTCACGGTGAGCGGTCCGTCCGCCACCCTGAGCGCGACCGGCGGGATCACCGCCAACGCCAATGCGATCAGCGGCATCGATGGCTATGGCGAAGGCGGCGAAGCCGCCGGCGGTACCGCGCTGATCGAGGCCGCATCCGGCGGGACGATCGGCGTCGGCCTGACTGGCGCAATCCGCGCCACCGCCACCGCCACCGCCGCCAATCTGTCGTCGCAGGCCGGGGGCGGCTATGGTGGCGCTTCGTTCGCCGGTACCGCGCAAGTGATCGCCAATGCCGGCAAGATCACGGTCGCCGGAGTATTTGGCATTACCGCCGATGCCAATGCCATCGGCGGCACGGCGCCGGCCTATTCGGGCAGCGGCGGCAGTGCTACCGGCGGCATGGCGCTGATCGCCACCCAGGGGCCCAGCGGCAGCATCGCCACCAATACCAGTGGCGCAACCTCCGCCACCGACTTTGCAACCGATGTTTCCGCGGTTGCCGTGGGCGCCGACGGCAATGGCTACAGCAGCGTGGGCGGCAGTGCGACGGGCGGCACCGCGACGCTGCAAACGACGGGTGCCAATCAGTCGATCGCCATCGATCATGGCCAGCACGTCATTATCTCTGCCGATGCGACCGCCGGTCACGGCGCGGGATATGGCGGCGGCAGTGCCACCGGCGGTACGGCCCAGCTGCTGGCCGGCGGCGGGTCGATCGCGATTACCCGCACCGGCCTGACCGTGGAAGCCGATGCCACCGGCGGCTACGATGATACCAGCAATGGCGGCGATGCGACCGGCGGAACCGTGCGCCTGGCGGCCAGCGGCGGCGGGGTGTTGAACGCCGATCTGGCGATGAGCCTGGGCGCCTTTGCGGCGGGCGGCAACGGCAGCGGCACCGGCGGCAACGCGGTGGGCGGCAATATCTTCGTCGATCTGGGCAACAATGCCTTCAACTTCGCCGGCGGTGCGGTGACCGTAAACCTGGATGCCAGCTATGCCGCAGGCGCCGGCAGTGCCGTGTCGGGAACCGGCAGCAGCGCGGGCGGAGTGCTGCTGACCGACCTCGGCACGCTCGATCTCACCGGGTCGCTGGTCCTGAACCAGAACACGCCGCTGTATGTGCAGGCCGGTGGCTCGATCGATGTTGCGGGCAGCATCACCGAAAGCAATAGCAGCGCCTACGCGCATCTGTGGGCGGACGACCTGGGCACCGGGGCGGGCACGGTCACCCTGGCCAAGGGCGCGCTGAACCTGCCGGGCAGCCAGATCGACATCTATTACAACCCGGCCGCGCTGGGCACGCCAACCGACTTTTCGGCCGGGATCGGTGCCGGGACGTGGACCGGGTATCAGCTGGTGGATAACATCGACCAGTTGCAGCTGGTCGGCAGCTATCTGTCGCAGAATTTCGCGTTGGGGAGGAACATCGACGCCAGCGCGACCCAGGGGTGGAATGGCGGGGCGGGGTTCGTGCCGATTGGGACGTATGCGAACGGGTTTGTCGGTAATTTCGATGGGCTGAACCACGCGATCACCAACCTGACGATTAATAACATTAACGCCAACATTGGACTTTTCGGGGCGTTGGGCGCGGGTACCGGCGCACAAATAATTGTCCGCAACGTCGGCTTGGTCAATCCGCAGATCACGGGGTCTTCATACGTCGGCGGACTGGCCGCCTCGATCGGCGTTTTCAACCCGACTGTCGCGGATAATATTAGCGTCACGAACAGTTACACCAGCGGCGGTGCGGTCTCCGGCATTAATAATGTGGGCGGCCTGGTAGGGATCATCAACGGTGTCAACAACACAACGCTCACGAATATACACAGCGATACCGCAGTAACAGGCAACGGATCATCGGTCGGCGGCCTCGTCGGGTTTGACGGTGGCGCGACGATCACCAATGCCTTCGCCACCGGTACAGTGACCGACCTCGCCAATGGGGCCAGCGCGGTCGGCGGCTTGATCGGGCAAATGCCGGGTGGTGGGACGCTGAGCCACGCCTATGCCACCGGCGCGATCAGCACCGGGACCGCCAGCACTGGCGTGGGCGGGCTGATAGGCCAATTAAGCGGCGGCACGGTGACGCAGGCTTATGCCGTGGGCAGCATCACGGCCGGAGTCGGCAGCAGCAACGTTGGCGGCCTGGTGGGCCAAAACGAGGCGACCATTTCCGAAAGCTGGGCGAGTGGAGCAGTTTCGGCGCTCAACAGCACTAACGTCAGCGGATTCGTCGGCCTGAACTCAGGCACCATTACCAACTCCTACTGGGACACCTATTCCACCGGGCAGGTAAATGGCGTCGGGACCGACTCGGGCACGACAACCGCCCTCAATTCCGTCACCAGCGATCCCACGCAAACCGGCGCCAACAACTACGCCTTCAACTATTACACCTACACCAGCTTCCCCACGACGGACTGGACGTACGACAACGTCATGACCCGGCCGGTCGGCGCCTGGGAAGCACCCGTGGCGCAATTCGGCGTCGCCAATATCGCGAGCGCACATCAGGTCCAGCTGATCGATTTAAACCTGGGCGGCAGCTACCTCGTCACCCAGAATATCGACATGCGCGGCACCGGCGGCAGCGCCGATATCTGGGGGCCACGCGGGTTCATGCCGCTCGGCATTGAATACCTTGATCCGCCGTTCACCGGCACGCTGGAGGGCGCGGGGCATGTGCTGGCGAACCTGACCATGTCGCCCAGCGGAAACTTCAATGCCGTCGGGCTGATTCAGGATAATTACGGCACGATCAGCGACATCGGCCTGGCCAACGTCGCCATTACCGCGTCGAATTCCAGCTATATCGGGGCCATCGCCGGCATCAATGCCGGCCAGATCATCGACAGTTTCGCGACCGGGACGATCACCCTGACCGGATCGGCAGCCACATCCGGGGTCGCCGGGGGGCTGGCCGGACAGAATTTCGACGGGGCGCTCCAGTCCGGCTATTTCTACGGCAATCGGGGGACCATCACCCAGTCCTACGCCACCGTCGCGGTCTCGGGGGGCGCTGCCGCCGGCGGGCTCGTGGGCGATAACGAGGGCGGCATCAGCGGATCCTACGCCAATGGCCCGGTCAGCGGCACCCAGACGGGCGGCCTGGTGGGTGAAAGCATCGATGCGTCGGGGCCGACCGTCACCAACTCCTATTGGGATGCCCAGTCGACCGGGCAAACCGAAGCCTGCGGCTCGGCCGGCTATGCCGGGGCGTGCAGCGGGGCGACCGCGCTGACCACTGCGGAAACCTTGCAGTCGGCCAGTTTCATCGGCTTCACGATCGACACCCAGGGTGGCCAGGGCCTGCCGTGGCGCCAGTACGAAGGCAACACGACACCCCTGCTCGAAGCATTCCTGATCCCGATCAGCGTGCAGCCCGGCAGCCTGACCATGCAATATAACGGGCAGACGCCCGATGTCGGCGTCACCACCTATGGTGCGCAGCCGTCGCTGACCTTCGGCACCGCGCAAGTCGCGGGGCTGACCCGGAATGCCGGCACGACCGAGCTGACTTATGCGGGCGGGCTGTATTCGAACCAGGCGGGCTACGACTTCGTGCCGGCGACGACACCGGGCACGCTGATCATCACGCCGGCGCCGCTGACGCTGGCGGCGGTAAGCCAAACGCGGGTCTACGATGCGACGACCAATTCCTCCGGCGAAGTGCAGGCGTCGGGCCTGTATGGCGAGGACAGCGTCAGCGACGCATCGCAAAGCTTCACCTCGCCCAATGTCCTGGGCACCAACCGCAGCGTGCTGGTCGTCAATAACGGGTATCTCATCAACGACGGCAACGGCGGCAATAATTACATCGTGACGCTGCAAGGCGCCCGGGGCACGATCACCCCGGCGGCGCTGACCCTGGCGGCGGTGAGCGATACCAAGGTTTACGACGCGACGACCAGTTCGAACGGCGTGGTGCAGGTGTCCGGGCTATTCGGGACCGACAGCGTCGCCAGCCTGACCCAGAGCTTCACCTCGCCCAACGCGATGGGCACCAACGGCAGTACGCTGGTGGTCAATCCGGGCTATGTGGTGTCCGATGGCAACGGCGGCGGCAACTACACCGTCGCGCTGCAAAGCGCGCAAGGCACGATCACCCCGGCGCAACTGATGCTGACGCTGGCGGCAGTCACCGATACCAAGGTCTTCGATGGGACGACCAACTCATCCGGCGTGGTGCAGACGGCCGGCCTGATGGGCACCGACAATGTCTCCAACCTGTCGCAGAGCTTCACCTCGCCAAACGTCATGGGCACCAATGGCAGCACGCTGGTGGTCAATCCGGGTTATGTCGTCAACGACGGCAATGGTGGCGGCAATTACACCGTCACCCTGCAAGGCGCGCAGGGCACGATCACCCCGGCGGCCGCCACGATCACCTATCTGGCCAACCCGCTCAGCTCGATCTACGGCAATACGCCTGCCGGCCTGTCGGGCCGCGAAAGCGCGTCGGGCCTGGTCATTGGCGACACGCTGGGCAGCGTGACCAGCGGCACCGCCGGCTTTGCCACCGCCGCGACCGGGCTGTCCCCGGTCGGCAGCTATGCGGTTACCGGCTCCGGTCTGGCGGGCAATACCGGAAATTACAGCTTCAGCTTCGTGCAGGCGCCCGGCAATGCGACCGCGCTGACGATCGTGCAACGCGCGCTGACGCTCATCGCAGACCCGCTGTCCCGCATCGGCGGCAGCGCCAACCCGGCCAGCGACACCGCCACCGCTGCCCTCGCGGCC
>CAXTOS010000035.1:0-21338 GCA_964245935.1 uncultured Novosphingobium sp. | reverse complement strand
CCCGTGCCGGCAACGCGCCATTGTTTTTGGAGCGCTATCTCGATGCCCCGATCGAGAGCCTGGCCTCGGCCATCCTCGCGCGTATCGTTTCCCGAGACCGGATCGTCGAGATCGGCAATTTCGCAGCCGCTGACGCGATGGCAGTGTTCGAACTTTGGGGCCGGACCGCCAATGACCTCGCAGGCGCCAACGAAGTCGCCGCCGCCACCCTGACCAGGCCGCTGCGCTGCATGTTCAACCGGCTCGGCATTCCCTTTCATGTGCTGGCGCCGGCCAGCCCCGACCGGCTCGGCGATGAAGCCCGCCACTGGGGCAGCTATTACGAGCTGGACCCGCAAGTCTGCATCGGCGAGATCGCGCCGGGCCAGCGTGCCATCGCCGCGCTGCTGAACCGCCGTCGCCGCCACCGCCGAGAGGCGGCGTGAAAGTGCCGAGAGGCGGCGTGACGGTGCCGAGAGGCGGCGTGAAAGTGCCGAGAGGCGGCGTGACGGTGCCGCGAACCGCGCTGGGAGTTGCGTTGCAGCACCGCGCCACCGCGGATCCGGATCGTATCGCCGTCGATCCCGTCACCTCCGCTGCCGTCACCTATGCCGAGCTATGGCCGAAGGTGGCACAGGTCGCCGACAGGCTGCGCGCATCGCATGAACTCGCTGTGCCGATGGTGCTTGAGCTCGATCATGGCTGCGAGGCGGTAATCACCGAGCTGGCCTTGCTCGAAGCCGGTATCCCGGTGCTGTCGTTGCCGCCCTTTTTTTCGGCCGCTCAAAGCCGGCATGCGCGAAAGCTTTGCGCGGCGCCATTTCAACTACCCGCGCAAACGGCGCGAATTTCTTTTACATCGGGATCAACCGGAACCCCCAGGGGCATCTGCCTTTCGGCGCCGCATCTTCTCGATGTGGCGAATGCAGTCGTCGCAGCGGTAGGCGCACAACATGCAGGCCGCCATCTTGCGCTGTTGCCGCCGGGCATCCTGCTGGAGACGGTCGCCGGTTTCTACGCCACGCTGCTGGCGGGCGGCAGCTATGTCTGCCCACCGCAGGCGGCGATCGGCCTTGCCCAGCCCTTTCGACCCGATTTCGCAATGATGGCGCAAGCCATCGAGCAGATGCGCATCTCCTCGCTGATCCTGGTGCCGGAGTATCTTGCCGGCCTGGTCGCGGTGATGCAGGCGACCGGGCTGCGGTTGCCGGCGCTGACCATCGTTGCGGTCGGCGGCGCGCGCACCGCGCCCACTTTGATCGGGCAGGCGCGCGCCCTCGGGCTGCCGGTGCGGCAAGGCTATGGGCTGACCGAACTGGGATCGGTGGTCGCGCTGGAAGCGCCTGGCGGAATGGATGGGACCGGGTCGGTCGGGCAAGCGCTCGGTCATGTCCGGGCACGCATTGGCAGCGATGGCGAGGTGCTGCTCGATGGGCCATTATACCTGGGTGCGATCAGTGAATCCGGACCAGCCACGCCGCCGATCGCGCCGTTCTCTACCGGCGATATCGGCCGGATCGACGATGCCGGGCGGCTGTGGATCGAGGGGCGCAAGTCCAATCTCCTGGTGACCGGTTTTGGCCGCAACGTCTCGCCGGAATGGGTGGAAGAGGCGCTGCTCGCGCAGCCCGGAGTGTTGCAGGCAATGGTCTGGGGCGATGGTCTCCCGGCGCTGCGCGCGCTGCTGGTACCGGGCAGACCCGACGTCGATTTCGCCGAGGTCGTCGCGGCTGCCAATGCCACGCTGCCGGCCTACGCACGCATCGGCGAGTGGCGCGAGGTCGCGCCGTTCACCCCGGACAACGGGATGCTTTCGGGCAATGGCAAGCTCAGGCGGCAGGCGATCCTTGCCGCCTGGACCCGGGATGTTCCGATTTTCAGCGATGAACTCGATGCCGCGACCTTTCGCGAACGATTGCGCTTTCTGACCATCCCGCAGGTTCGTGCCGGCCTTACCGGGGCGATCACGCATGACATGTACCTCGCCTATCTGGCACAGGCCTGGCATCATGTCCGCCACACCGTCCCGCTGATGCAGGCAGCCCGGGACCGCATTCGACGCGGGCCGAAGATGACGGCCGCGCTCGACGACTATATCGCCGAGGAACGCGGTCACGACGAATGGATCCTGTCCGACATTGCCGCTGCCGGCGGCGATGCCGAGGCGGTGCGCCGCAGCGCTCCGGCACCGGCCACGGCGGCGATGATTGCGCATGCCTACCACCATGTCCGTGCCTGCAATCCGGTCAGCTATTTCGGCATGATCTATGTGCTGGAAAGCGTCAGCGTTGCGCTTGCCCAGCGCGGCGCCTCAGCCGTCGCCGAACGGCTGGGCCTGCCGTCCGAAGCATTTACCTATCTGACTTCGCATGGCGCGCTCGATGCCGATCACCTGCTGTTCTTTGCCGATACCGTCAACGGCCTGGCCGATCCGGGAGACCGCGCCGCGATCATCACCATGGCGCGTGAGATGTTCGGGCTGTTCGGCAGCGTCTTTGCGGGCATCCCCCTGGAGGAGATCCAAATTGCCGCTTGAAGGAAGGACGATCGTGCTGACCGGCGCCGGCGGAGGGATCGGCGTGCCGCTGGCGCGCTTGCTGGTCGAACGCGGCGCGCTCGTGGTCGGAGTGGACCGGGTGCCCTGCCCGTCCGCCACGAGCAGCCTGCAAGTCGATCTGGGTGACGACGCGGCCCTGGCGACGTTGTGCGACCGGCTCAAGGCCGATCCGCCCGATGTGCTCGTCAACCTCGCAGGGGTGATGAGCTTCGGGCAGCACGCCGACGCTGACCCGGCCAGGGTCGCATTGTGTTACCGTATCAATCTGGTCGTTCCCGCCCTGCTCGCCCAGGCGGTGGCCGGGCCGATGCGCACACGCGGCTCGGGCCGGATCGTCAATATCGGCTCGATGCTCGGCGCCATCCCCTATCCGTGGTTCGCCGTGTATTCGAGCGGCAAGGCCGGGCTCGCCGCGCTGAGCCAGGCGTTGCGCCGCGAACTGGCGGACAGTGGCGTGCGCGTCACCCATGTCGCGCCCCGTGCCGCACGCACCGCTTTCAATTCGGGCGAAGTCGATCGCTTCCTCAAGGTAATGGGCATGAGCGCGGACGAACCCGAAGCGGTGGCGCGGCGCATCGCCAATGCCATCTGTCGCGGCGAAGACAATGTCGGGATTGGCCGGATGGAGCGGCTGTACGCCCGCATCAATGCGCTGGCGCCGCGACTGATCGATGCCGGCCTGCGCCGCCAGATCAAGCTGGCGCATCAGCAATTCCCAGGAATCGTGCCGGAGAGAATGCAATGAACAAGACCCTGCTTGCCCTGGCGGCTTGCCTGATCGTACCCCTTGCCGTCGTAGCCGCGCCCGCAGCAGCCCAGTCGATGGTCGACGATGTCAGGGCCGTCAACAACGGCTGGGCCCACATCGCCTATGAGATGAACGGGTCGAGCCACCAGGCCCAGGCCCTTGGCCAACTCGATCGCCAGGCGTCGCAGGTGGTCGCCCGCTATCCCGGACAAGCCGATCCCCTGCTGTGGGAAGGCATCGTCGTATCCGAAGAGGCGAACCGCGCCAACTTCTTCCATCAACTTGGCCTGGCTTACCGCGCCCGTGATCTCATCGCCAAAGCCTATGCCATCAACCCGCGCGCGGCCAATGGCGGGGCGGCAATGAGCCTGGGCGTGCTCTATTACAAGGTGCCGGGATCCCCGATCGGCTTCGGCGACAAGAACCGGGCGCGACAACTGCTGCAGCAGGGACTTGCGCTCGACCCTGACGGGCTCGATGCAAACTACTTCTGGGGCGATTTCCTCGCCGATCGCGGCGACAAGCCCGGTGCTCGCGCAGCTTTGGAAAAAGCCCTGCGCGCGCCGCATGACCCCAGCCGTCCGGCGTGGGACACAGGGCGCCGCCGCGAGGTTCAGGCATTGCTCGCCAAGCAGCATTGATCGCGCCGGCAAGGCCGTTGCTGCAGGCGATCGGACGACAGCTTTCCTTCCCGGAGGGGCCTGGCGGGCGTGTTCTGGGCGCAGTGATGGACCTGGCCAATCGCCAGCCGGTCAGGGTTGCACTCGATCTGCTGGGGACCGTTCCCGGCGAGCGGGTGATCGATGCCGGTTGCGGCACCGGGGCGGCCAGCCAGCGCCTGTCGCGCCAGGCGGACTGCGTGATATCCTGTGTCGATCGCTCGTCCACCATGCTGCATCGAGCGCGGCAACGAAGATATCGTGGCGCCGTCAGTTTCCATCAGGCCAGTCTTGGCGAGCTGCCCTTCGCACCGGCCAGTTTCGATGCGGCGCTGGCGCTGAACATGCTCTATTTTTGTGACGAGGCTGGTGCGATGGTAGCCGATCTGAAGCGCGTCCTGCGCCCAGGCGGCCGACTGGTGGCTTATGTCACGCACCGCGAGACAATGGCGAAATGGCCCTTCGTCAGCCACGCCACCCACCGCCTGTACGATTCGGAACAATTGGCTCTGGCGCTGACAGCCGGTGGATTTGCCGCACATCGCATCACGGTGCGCGAATACGCGATCAATCGACACGTGCGCGGGCTGCTGGCGCTTGCCAGGGCATGAGGCAACGCGCGATAGCAGATACGATGCATGCCGATCCAGACAGCACCGCCGAACCGGCGGCCAATGGCCTTGCCTGGCTGTTCGAACGGCACCGGCCCGATCTGCTGCGCTTTTTGCGCGCGCGATGCGGCGATGTCGGCGAAGCGGACGATCTGGTGCAGGAGTTGTGGCTCAAGATTGCCAGCCTCACGCCCGGGCCGATCGCCAACGGTCGCGCCTATCTGTTCCGCATGGCAAACAATCTGGTTCTCGACCACCGGCGCTCGCGCCATCGCGCCATGGCGCGCGACCAGGCGTGGCTCGGAGTGCTGGGAAGGGGCGATCATGCGCCGGAGTTCAGCCACGATCCCTCGCCCAATGCCGAAGAAGCACTGCAACTCGGCGAGGAGGCCGGCATCCTTGCCGATGCCATAGCCGGGCTGCCTCCCGGTGCGGCGCGCGCGTTGCGGCTGCACCGCCTCGACGGTCTGCCGCAGGGTGATGTAGCCAACATCATGGGCATCAGCCGCAGCGGCGTCGAGAAGCACCTCGTTGTCGCCTTGCGGCACCTGCGGCGCATTTTGTTTGAGCAACAGCGGCTGGACTGCGGATTGCCTGCGACCACGGCGTCCTTGCAGTCGAAAGACGCGGATGGGGGACAAATCCGGGGGGAACACAAACCATGAAAATCGCAGGCAAAGGTGAAGAGTCCAACATCGCCGGGCAAGCCGTGGTCTGGCACTTGACCAGTTTTAGCGACGATATGGATTGGGACGGCTTCACTGCCTGGCTCGAGGCCGATGCCCGGCATCGCCTGGCCTATAACGAAGTCGCCTTGACCGACCGATTGGTGAGCGAACATCGGCAGGAGTTGTCCCGGCCGGCTTGGCGCGAGCATGAGCGCGCATCCTCGGAGCAGGCGTCGGCCAGCACCCGCCCGGCCATGCGCATGGTCCGTTGGCTACCCGTTGGCCTCGGCGTCGCGGCGGCAGCGATGCTGGCGATCGTGGCCGGCCCCACCCTGTTGCAACCCGCCGGGCGTAGTTACGCCACCGCCGGCAAGTCGCGCAGCATCGCGCTTGCGGATGGCACGCTGGTGACGCTTGCACCGCGCAGCCGGCTGGAAATATCGGGACGCAACGCTACCACCATGCGGCTGAGCGGCGGCGCCTGGTTCGACGTGCCCCATGTCGCCGCGCGGGTGAGGGCCATTACCGCCGGCCCGGTCACGATCCGCGACATCGGCACGCGGTTCGACGTGCAGGCAGATGGCAGTTCGGTACGCGTGGCGGTTTCGCAGGGCCATGTCGACGTTACGTCGCAAACGCTGTCGCAGCCGATCTCGCTATCAGGCGGCGGCGCCTTGCTGTTCGACGCCGAGACAGATCGTGCCGTGGTGACTGCGGCCGATATCGCCGATATCGGCGGATGGCGGCAGGATCGGCTGACTTATGCAGGTATGCCTTTGGCGCTGGTCGCGGACGATCTGGGCCGTTATGCGGGAATCCATCTCGACGTGCCCGCCGATTTGCGGGGCCGGCAGTTCTCGGGGACGTTGATCGTTGGTCATGGCAGTGAGGCTCCGCGCGATCTTGCCCAGCTTATGGGGCTGGCGCTGGTGCGTGGGCCTGGCGGGCCGGGGCTGGCTTCTCGCGGCAATGGCCATCCTTCCCGTTGAGACGGTCCTCCCAATCGATGCCGATGCACGCAACGCGCCGGCCGGTTCTCCTGCGTTGCACATCGAAATTCCTGCCCTGCCGCTGGCAGAGGCAATAGCACAGGTCTCGCGGCAAGGCGGGGTATCGATCGGCACCGATGAGACGTTGCCGGTGATTATGGCAAGGCGAGTGCATGATGCCCCCGACGTAGCGCGGGCCTTTGCCGCGATGCTGGCGGGTAGCGGGCTCGTTGCCCATCGCGCGGGCCCCACGGCATGGCGCATCAGTCTGGCAAGGCCATCCGCCAATCCGAAAACCCCGGTTCGACGGCCTTACGCCGCGCTGCCAGCGAACGATGACAGGTCAATTGTCGTTACTGCGGCCAAGCGCCCCCAGCCATTTCGCGATATCGCCCGGAGCGTCACGGTGGCTCGTCTCTCGGCGGCGCAGAAGCAGGATCCTGCCTTCGACACCGCCATGGTCGGCGAATCTACCGAGGGGCTGACGCTGACATCGCTGGGCCCCGGGCGCAACCGCATGTTCTTGCGCGGGGTCGCCGACAGCCCGTTCGACGGCGCCAGCCAGTCGACGGTGGCGGTATTGGTCGACGACAGCCGCCTGACCTATTCCGCGCCCGATCCCGACCTGCGACTGGTCGATGTCGACCGCGTCGAATTGCTGAAGGGGCCGCAAGGATCGCTGTACGGCACTGGAGCGCTCGGCGGAATTTATCACATCGTCACTAACCGGGCGAACCTGCAACAGACGGACGGTGCAATCACCGCCGAAATTACCGGGCTGGCTCACGGCGGCGTCGGCGCCACTGCTGCGTTGGTGGCAAATCTGGCGCTCGCCCCCGACGCGGCCGGGTTTCGCCTGGTGGCCTATGCCAGCCGCGAACCGGGCTGGATCGACACCGGTCCGCGCCGTGACAGCGATGCGACCCACGTCGAAGGGGGCCGCGTCGACCTGGGACTCGATCCCGGCGCCGGCTGGCGGATCGATGTGGCCGGACTGGTCCAGTACACCAACACCGCCGACAGCCAATACACTTACGCCGCCGGAGCCCGGTCACGCGCGGAACAACTTGCCGAGCCCCATGATAACGACCTCAACCAGATTTCGGTGCGGGCAACGGGCCCGATTGGCGCGGTCGATGCGGTTCTGGTCACCAGCTATTCCGTGCACGAGGTCGATGATACCTTCGATGCCACGACCGGCGCCAATTCCTTCGGCCTTGCCGCGCCCCGGCTGTTCCAGGACTTTCGCCACTATACCGTGTGGGACAGCGAGGCGCGTTTCACCGGCAAGCTGGGGAGCATCCAGTGGCTGGCCGGTTTCGACCATGTCGAGGCGGCCGAACACGAATTGCGCAATCTGACCGCGGCGGTCCAATCGCTGATCATCGACGACAACCATCGCATATCCAGCGACACCGGGCTGTTTGCCGATCTCACCCTGCCCCTCGGCGGCCGGCTGGCGATAGATGCTGGCGGGCGCCTTTATCGCAGCGAACTTCATGCCACGCGGGATGCCGGGGGCACCCTGACCAGCGACGAAGTCGGCAAGTTCGGGGTAACGCCTTCCGCCGCGCTGATCTGGCGGCCACGGCGCGACCGCCTCCTCTGGTTACGCTATGGCTCCGCCTTCCGGCAGGGCGGCCTGGGTAACGACAGCGCCGGCAAGATGCATGCCTTTACCGGCGACGATGTCTCCACCATCGAGGCCGGATGGCGCGAACAATCGCGCGCAGGCCAGTTCGATGCCGACACGTTCGTGAATTGGTGGCATGACATCCAGTCCGACATATTGCTCCCGAACGGCTTGATCGAAACCCGCAATGCGGGGCAAGCCCGCATATTCGGCGCCGAGGCATCGCTGTCGCGCCGGCTTGGGCGATCGTGGCAAGTCTCGCTGGGGGCCTCCGTGCAGTCGGCTCGGCTGGTCCAGAACCAGCTTGGCATCGCGCTAGAAGATCGCCGTCTGCCGGTAATTCCGGTTTATACCCTGCGTGGGCAGCTGGAACGCAACTTTCGTTTTGTCGGGGCGAGCGGCCGGGTCGGGTTGATGCTGCGCTATCTGGGGCCATCACGGCTCAGCTTCGATCCGCGCCTCGATCGCCCCATGGGCAAGACGCTGGACAGTCGCTTCGATGCCTCGCTCGACTGGGGACGCACTAGGCTGGACTTCAAGATCGAAAATCTGCTCGATCGCGCCGGCGACACCTTTGCCTTTGGCAATCCCTTCCGCGTTGCGACGCCGCAATACACTCCGCAGCCGCCACTCCGTACCATGCTCGGCCTGACCCGGCAATTTTGAGTGGCAGGCTGCCCGGAACAGGAACTCGTTCGGCACCTGGCGAGGATATGCTGCGGCGACGGCGACCATTCGGAACCCGCGCCGCATCAGATATGGGCAGGCAGGCGAACGTCTTCCGGAGCAGGGCGATCGCTTCGGTTAGAGTCTTTCCGACTTACGTCGAGTCGGTGCCGGCCCGCTCCCCCGCCCGGCCGCCCATATTATACAATGACTTGGGTGGCCGGGCGGGGGAGCGGGCTGGCACCGTCTTAACCGGAAAGACTCTAGCGCGCCGGCGGCGTTCGATAATGAGAAGCCATCGGCGAAGCTTTAAATTTTGAAATAGGTGTCGAGCCTGCCAGCCCGCTGTCGCCGAGGGCCGCAGGAGCCCCAGTTTGCAAATTCGCGACCACCTCCCGCGCCAGGCTCGCCAGTCGTTCGGCGGCATGACCGAGCGAGGGTGCGGTTTGGAGTATGCAGGCGACCCGCGGCAGAGGCGGCAGGTTGCCAATTTCCAGCGGTGGTTGACGCTCGAACAGCCGGGTGCGGCAGGTCACCCCCAGCCCTGCTTCCACCGCAGCGTGGAGCGTTGTGAGATTGGGCGTCTCGACCGTGATCCGGTAAGGCCGGCCCGCTTCTTCCAGCGTGCGCAGCGCCGCTTCGCGAAATCGGCAGGGCGTCTCCAGGACGGCCAGCGGCAAGGTCGCCTGCTTCAGCAGCTCGGGGTTGCCGAACCAGACCATGGGCGCGGTGGTGATCGCGCCGGGATCGCCGCCCGGTCCAAAGCCGAGCACGATGTCGAGCTGGTGCCGTTCAAGCAGCCCAAGCAATTCCGCGGTGCCGGCGACGCGCGCATAAATCTGCGTATCGCTATGTAATTCGGCAAACTGGGCCAGCAGCCCGGAGAGTAATGTTTGGGCAAAATCCTGCACCATGCCGATCCGGGCCGGGCCGGAAAATTGCCCGGCGGTCACGGCGCTTACGGCCTCGTCATGGAGGGTGAGTATCTTGCGCGCATATTCTAGCATCAAGTCGCCGCCCTGGGTAAGGGTCAGGCGTCGTCCATCCCGATGGAACAAGGTTTGCTGCAACAGTTCCTCAAGCCGCTTGATTTGCAGGCTGAGCGCCGACTGGCTGACGAAAACCTGGTCGGACGCGTTCAGCATCGAGCCTGAGTCCACGATAGCCACGAAGCTGCGCATGAGATTGGTGGGCAAATTAACGGGCATCGCGATGCTTTCAATTGGTGAGGATCAGCGGTGGTCCGGTCAGCCAAGGCTAGAACATGGGCCATTGTCTATCAAGATAGTAGATATAAGCCGGGCTAAAGAGTTGCTTGCTTCCGACGGATCGGACAGGCGGCGGTCCGGCGGCGCAAAGGTTTGGGCTGCTGTCGCCGTCCGTCTTGCGGCGCAGAAACCAGCTATGAGCTGTGCTGATAGGTTAAAACCAAAACTCAATTGATTAAGTAGAGTATATGGTGTTGCTGCCAACCTCGACCTTATAGCGAGCAGCCATGTCCCTGATTGCCGATCTGCCCCAACGACTGCGCTCGCAGCGGTGGGTCTCCCCCCTGGTATTCCTGCTGCTGTGGGAGGCAGGTTCGCGATCCGGGCTGATTCCCGAGCATACGCTGGCCGCGCCCTCGAAGGTGGTGGCGACGTTGCTGCATATGATTGCCAGCGGCGAGTTGCGCGACAATCTTGCCGTGTCTGCATTGCGCGTGCTGGCGGGGCTGACGATCGGCGGCACGGTGGGCGTCGTACTGGCGCTGATAGCCGGGCTGTCCCAATCGGGCGAGGTCACGGTCGATCCGATTATTCAGATCAAACGCTCCATCCCGACCCTGGCCCTTACGCCGCTGTTCATCGTGTGGTTCGGCATCGGCGAGACGCCGAAAGTGGCGCTGATCGCCTTTGCCTCGATATTTCCCATTTACCTCAACCTCTACAGCGGAATTCGCGGGGTCGATGTGCGCCTGCTGGAAGGCGCCCGCAGCTTCGGGCTCACCAGAGCCGAGCTGATCTGGCACGTCATCCTGCCCGGAGCCTTGCCGTCGCTGCTGGTCGGGCTGCGCTATTCATTTTCCGTGGCAATCCTGGTGCTGGTGGTCGCCGAACAGATCAACGCCTCGGCCGGGTTGGGGTATCTGGTCAACAATGCGCGCGATTTCATGCGGACGGACATCATCGTCGTGTGCCTGCTGGTCTATGCCGCGCTGGGCCTCGGTGCCGACTGGCTGGTCCGCTCCATCGAACGGCGAACGCTCGTCTGGCGGCCCAGCATCCTTGAACATTAGAGCGTGACGACAAGAAGTGGGTACCGGTTTTGTGCTTAAATCACGCGGAAACAAAGGCTTTAGGCCTCAAGCTAACCCGATGCAGCGGCGTTCACCAAGTTTTCGCGGAGAATCGATCATGAGTGCCCGTTTGACATATCTGGACCCTGCCGCGCAAACTGCCGACGCTCAGCGCGGGGCGCAGGCGCCGCCCGTCGTGCGACTCCACAATTTCACGCGCAGCTTTGGCCAGAACGCGGTAATCTCCCGGCTCGACCTGGAATTGGCTGCGGGCGAATTCGTGGCGCTGATCGGTCGTTCCGGCTCAGGCAAGACGACATTGTTGCGCACTTTGGCGGGGCTTGACGATCCCGGCGGACAGGACGTCCAGGTGCCCCAATCACGGGCCGTGGTCTTCCAGGAAGCCCGGTTGCTGCCCTGGAAGCGGGTTTGGCGCAATGTCGCGCTCGGCGTGCGGGGAAATGACGTACGCGAGCGGGCCGAGGCGGCGCTGGGCGAAGTTGGCCTGGGTCACCGGCTTGACGCCTGGCCGCTGACCCTGTCCGGCGGCGAGGCGCAGCGAGTCGCCTTGGCCCGCGCGCTGGTCCGCGAGCCCAAACTGCTGTTGCTGGACGAACCTTTTGCTGCGCTCGATGCGCTGACCCGGCTGCGCATGCACGAACTGGTGCTGACTCTCTGGCGGGCCCACCGCCCGGCGGTGATGATGATCACGCACGATGTCGATGAAGCGATTGCCCTGGCCGAGCGTATCCTGGTGCTGGATCATGGGCGCATAGTCGCGCAGGAGCGTATCGAAAGCGCACGCGGCGGCGAGCGGGTGGAAGTCACGCGCGGCCTGCGCCAGAAGCTGCTCGGTATCCTGGGCGGCGACGCGCATGACAGCGTCGTTCCCTTTCCAGCCGGGGCGTCGTCATGAATGCGCCCCATCATTTCACCGATCTGACGCCCATCGCCAGTCCGGTGGCCGCTGGCGCCGCAAATTCGGCCTCGTCGCTCAACTCGGGCGCGACGCCACCCACGGCTTTTTCGTCATCTGAAAATTCACCAGGAGAATTGCCATGACTGTCAAGTTCATCGGTTACATCGGCTTCAATAACAGCTCCGAAATCAACGGTGCGACGCGCGACCGCGCCCTGGACCGGAACTATGTCGACGCCGCGGCCCGAGCGCAGGAATCAGGCGACTTCGACCGGGTATTGGTACCATTCGGATCGTCCAGCCCCGAGGCCCAGCTCGTGGCCGCGCATGCCGCGGCGATCACCACGAAGCTGGGTTTCCTGGTTGCCCATCGCCCCGGTTTTACCCAGCCGACACTGGCTGCGCGGCAACTGGCCACGCTCGATCAGCTGTCGGGCGGGAGGGTCGCGGTGCATATCATCACCGGCGGCGCCGATGCCGAGATGGCCCGTGACGGCGATGTCAACACCACCAAGGCCGAGCGCTATGCCCGCACCGACGAATACCTCGATATCCTGAAGCAGGAATGGACCCAGGCTCAACCCTTTGACCACAAGGGCCGGTTCTACGAGGTGCGCCAGGGCTATGCCGCGATCAAGCCCGACAATTTGCCGGTGTTCTTCGGCGGCTCCTCGCCGGAAGCGATCGAAGTCGCCGGTCGCCATGCCGATGTCTACGCCCTGTGGGGCGAAACGCTCGATCAGGTCGGCGAGGCGGTGCGCACGGTTCGCCACGCTGCCGCAAAGCATGGCCGCAACCCCGGGTTCTCGCTGTCGCTGCGCCCGATCGTTGCCGATACCGAGGAAGCAGCGTGGAAGCGTGCCGCAGAAATCGAGGAGCAGGTGCGCGCCAACCGCGAAGCGGCCGGCTTGCCGGTCAGCGGCCATCGGCCGCCCAACGCCGGCTCGCTGCGCTTGCTGGAAACCGCCGCCAGTGGCCGCCGCAACGGTCGTTTGTGGACCGGGGTCGCGGCACTGACCGGGGCGCAGGGCAATTCCACCGGACTGGTCGGTACGCCGGAACAGGTCACGGCCGCACTGCTCGAATATTACGACATCGGCATCGACCATTTCCTGATCCGCGGCTTCGATCCGCTTGCAGATGCGATCACCTATGGGCGCGAACTGATCCCGCTGGTTCGCCGCAAGGTGGCCGAGCGCATTAGCGCGCCTGTTGCGCTGGCCAGCTGAGGAAGAACGAGATGGCCACGGTTTCGAGCGGCTCGATCAGGAGCGGTCATCCTTGAGCTCGCGCCGGGCGGTATTGGCGGTTGCGGGCGCCGGCTTTGTGCTGGCCGTAAATCTGTCGCTTGCCGGGTGCCGGTTCATGCCAGGCGACAATGGCGAGGTGCTGCGCGTGGGCAGCCAGAAAGGCGGAACCAAGGCGCTGATGCTGGCCGCCGGGGCGCTGTCGGGGGCGGCCTACCGGGTCGAATGGTCGGAATTCCCGGCGGCGCAACCATTGCTCGAGGCGATCGGCTCCGGCGCGGTCGACGTCGGTCTGGCTGGCGACGCACCGTTCCTGTTTGCCTATGAAGCCGGCGGCCCGATCCAGGCAGTGTCGGCGCAGCACGTCGATCCCCGGCCCAGCGCGGCGCTGGCTATCGTTGTCCCCCAGGCCTCGCCAATCCGGGATATTGGCGGCCTCAAAGGTCGGCGAATTGCCACCACGCGTGGCAGCGTCGGCCATTACCTGGTGTTGCGCGCGCTGGAACGCCAGGGATGGCATATAAACGACGTACGCATCACCTTTCTTGCACCGAGCGACAGCGCCGCCGCGCTGAGTGCCGGCGCTGTCGATGCCTGGTCGACCTGGGTTCCCTATGTATCACTGGCCTTGGCTGGCGGGGGGCGGATCGTGGTTGACGGGCAGGATCTGGTGGGCAGCTATTCATTCGATGTTGCCAATTCCGCGATTATCGGGCCAAAGCGCGCTATCCTCACGGATTTCCTGGCGCGTGAGGCGCGCGCTCTTCGCTGGGCGCTGGCCCATCCGGACGCCTATGCCCGGGTGCTGGCAGCCGAGACCGGATTACCGTTAGCGATTGCCGGCATGATGGTCAGGAAAAATGCGCGCTTGACCGTGCCGATCGATGCGCCAGTAATTTTGGAACAGCGCCAGGTGCTCGACACCTTCGCCCATGCCGGCGAGGTCACGCCGCGCCGGGCGCTGTCACAGGCCTTTGCGCCGTTGTTGGGCGTAAAGCCTGCCTAGAGTTTTCCCACTGGCGTCGAGCCGGCACCAGCCCGCTCCCCCGCCCGTATAATACAATGACCTGGGTGGCCGGGCGGGGGAGCGGGCTGGTGCCGTCTGAAACGAAAAGGGTCTAATTGGCGCGAGGCGATTCATTTGTCACCGCCAAGCGGCGCGCGGTTGCGATCTCGGCGCCCTGGTTAAGGAGAGGGCCAAGTAGGCGATAGAGGTCAAGGTCTGCGCCCATATCACTCCTGTCCCACCCGGAGTCCCGCCGCAGCCGGCCCAGCTGGCCCGAGGCAATTGCCGCTTCGGGCGAAACGAGTTCCTGTACGAACTGGTCCGGGGCGACATAGATGGCATCTGCCGGGCAATAGAGTTCGCATAGATAGCAGGTCTGGCAAGCGTCAGGCCGGGCGATGTATGGCGCCTGCGTGGCTTGGCCAGGCGCTGTGTCGAAAACAAGCGTGGGGCAGACTTCGACACAGGCGCCGCAGGCGGTGCAGCGTTCGTCGAGGATAAGCGCGATCACGCTGCTGCCTCGAGTCGGACAGAGTCGGGCCGGGTCCAGACGGCATCGAGTCCGCCGACCAGCAAACGGGCGCTTTCCCGGGACGGCCTTCCCTGCCGGTCAGCGAGAAAGTCGGAGCGCACATGGATTCCGCGCGTTTCGGTGCGCGCACGCGCCGCGTTCAAGCACCAGCGCGCGGTCGCGGTCATGGCTGCTGTCTCGCGCAGAGCCACCAGTGCTCGCCCTTCGGCCTGACCGTGGTGGGCAAGCTCGCGCCAATGTTGTTCTGCGGTTTCCAGCGAGCGGACCAGGCTGGCTTCGCGCCGCCAGAATGCCTTGTCATAATCGTGCATCTGGGCACCGATCGAGGCGATGATGTGTTTTATATCCAGCTCGCGGGCATCGGCCTGGGGGTGAAGACCGACCCGTCCCGCGCCGCGCGCGCCCGGCTGGCGGTCGTTCTGGGTCAATGCCTCGCGCGCGGCAGCTTCGCCGGCAATTCGGCCCGACGACAGCGCCCATGCGGAATTGACCGCACCGCCGCCGCTCGATGCGCCGGCCACCAGTTCGCGTGTCGCCGCGTCGCCTGCAGCAAACAACCCGGGGACCGTGGTCCGACAATCGTCATCCGCGATGCGCAGCCCGCCGGTGCCACGGATCGTGCCCTCGCCGAATAGCTTTACCGGAAAGCGCGTCGCGAACAGATCGATGCCGGAACGGGCGAAAGGCGCCGGCGTCAACGGCTGGATGCGATGGAGGATAGGTCTTAGCTCGGCCGGGGCTTCGGTCAGATCGGCCAGCACCGGGCCCGCCAGCATCGCCTGGCCAAGCGCCTGCTGATGGGCGTGGCCGGTTCGGGACGACGGTATGTCGAGTTCGCGGCCCTCGCCATTGAAAAAGCGCGCGGCGAAATAAGGCAGGGTGCGGGTGGAGGCCCAGGCCGGTGAGAGCGAGAAGGCGATGGAGAATTCCATGCCCGAAAGTTCGGCGCCCGCCTCGGCGCCCATCAGATAGCCGTCGCCGGTGTTGAGCCGGCTGCCGATCAACCCGGAGCGGAACGCGCAGCCGCCGGTGGCCATGATGGTCGCGCCGGCGTGGATTTCCCAAGGCTCGTCCCGCCGCAGCGCATGGCCGCGCGCACCGCTCACCCGACCATCGGCGTCCATCAGAAGTTCGATGGCCGGATGGTGATCGAGAATGCCGACGCCGAGCGAAAGCACGCAGTTCCGCAAGGCCCGCATGTACTCCGGACCGCGCACGCCCTGGTAATATGTTCCGCCGGCGCCATCGCTGCCGAACGGATACCAAGGCGCCAACTCGGGCAGGTGGCGCCAAGTCAGCTCGAGGATGCGTTCCATCCACGCCGCCTCGCCCAGCCCCTGGGCCTTGGCGATCTGCCGTTCGATGGCCTGGCGGCGCAGGGCCGGGTCAGGCGGCACCCACCAGTGACCCGGTCCGCCGCTGGCGGTGATGCCACTGGTGCCCAGATAGCCCTTGTCCACCAGGATCACTGCCGCGCCCGCCTTGGCGGCAGCGATGGCCGCCCATGCTGCCGCCATTCCCCCGCCGATGATGAGCACGTCTGTTGTCATTGCGCTCACTCGGCGGCGACCGCGAGCGCGCTGTCGTTTCGATTGGCGGGTATCGGCAGGCCAAGGTGACCGCGCAAAGTGTCATGTTCATAGGCCGTGCGGAACAGCCCGCGCCGCTGCAGGATCGGCACTACCCGCTCGCGGAACACGGCAAATGCGCCGGGCCGCGTGACACGCAGGTTGAAACCATCGGCGGCGCGGCCAACGAACCAGCGCTCGATTTCGTCGGCAATGGTTTCGGGGCTGCCCACAAACGGCGTGCGCCAGCGGCCCAGCTGCCACGCCGCGTCGCGTAACGTGAGCTTCTCGTCGCGGGCGATGCGGATGATGCGTTCGGCGTGGCCCTTGTAGCTGTTGAGCGTGACGCCGGACAGATCGGGGAAGGGCGCGTCGAGCTGGTATTGACGGAAATCATGATAGTTGAAGGCGCGACCCAATTGAATTAGCAGCTTGTCGAGATCGAGTTCCTGTTCGGCTTCCCGCGCCAGTCGTTGCGCCTCTTCATCGGTGTCGGCGATGATCGGGGATAGTCCCGGCAGGACCTTGATCAGGTCCGGATCGCGCCCAAATGCCGCAGCGCGGCGCTTGAGATCGGCATAATAAGCCACGCCGGATTCGAAATCCTGTGCCGAAGCGAAGGTGGCTTCGGCGATGTGGCCACCAAGGTTCCGCCCGGCGTCGGAATCGCCGGCCTGGAAGATGACCGGCTGCCCCTGGCGCGAGCGGCTCAAGGCCAGCGGACCATCGACGCGGAAGAACTTGCCCTTGTGGTCGAGGCGGTGCTGCTTGCTCTTGTCCAGGAACACGCCCGCAGCCTTGTCGCGTGGAAAGGCGTCGTCCTCGTAACTGTCCCACAGGCCCTGCACCACTGCCACGAATTCGAGCGCGCGGGCATAGCGTTCGGCATGATCGAAATGCTCGTCGCGGCTGTAGTTGCGCGCCGCGCCTTCCAGCCCGGTGGTCACCACGTTCCAGCCCGCCCGGCCACGACTGATATGATCCAGCGAGCCGAATTGCCGCGCGACGTTGTAGGGCTCCCAATACGAGGTGGTCAGCGTGGCGACCAGGCCGATGTGGCTGGTATGGGTCGCAATCGCCGAAAGCAGCGTCAGCGGTTCCAGCCGGTTGAGGAAATGCGGCGCGGTATGAGGTGTGATGAAGGGCGAGTCGACGATGAACACCAGGTCGAACAGGGCCTGTTCCGCTGCGCGGGCGTTGGCGATGTACCAGTTGATGTCGATCGATGCGTCGCCCGGCAGCGCCGGATCGCGCCAGTCGTTCTGATCGGTGCCGACGCCTTCGAGGATCGCGCCGAGATGAAGTTGCCGTGGTGTAGCCATGTCCGTTCTCCGTTGTTTGTCCGGATTAGTCCCCCCAGGCACGACGCGATAATGAGTGATGCTGATAGGCCTATTGAACCTTCTGATCGGACCGGCGAAAGGCCGGTGCTGCCGAGCAAGGGAACAGGACGATGATTGCCTGTTCCTGGGACAGCGCCAATCCAGCCAAAGTCGGTCAGGGTCATGGACGGCAGCCAGCTTATGGCCCCTGGATGTGGTCGGCTGGCGGGCTTTGGCCTGCGCTGCCGGTGTGCTGGTTAAACGACGCGTCGAACGCGCCGGTCAGGTCAGGCACGTGGTCAATCAATCCGGCGCGCTGGTAACGCGCCAGGATCGTGCCTTCTTCCTGCGCCAACTGCGCATCGACTGCGACCCGGGTGGTCTCATATTCGGGCTCGACAAACCGTGCGACTTCCGCGGGAAGGCCGGTTTGTTTGGCCAGTACCTGCGCATAGCCATCGGGATGGGACTTGAGCCAGATATGCCCCCGAGCCACCCGGTCGAGGAAATCGGCGATGAGCGCGTGCTTGGTCGAAATAGCCTTGTCGCTGGCGACAATGAACCCGGACTGCGCCGGCAACTCGGTTGCGTCGGCCAACTTGCGCTGCTTGTCCTTCAGCAGCGCGTATCCGACGTAGCTGCCCCATGTCGACCAGGCATCGACGGAGCCGGTCGCCAGCGCCGCCTTCGCGTCGGAATTGTTGAGATAAACCCAGGTTACATCCCGCGACGTCAATCCGTGACGTTCAAGCAGTTGCAGCGCCAGATCCTAGCCCGCCGACCCGCGCACCGTGGCGATCCGGCGGCCCTTCAGATCCTCGGTCCGGCGCAGCGACGCCGCCGCAGGCACGACGATCGCCGAGGCGGGTGAGCCGTGCCCCTGGCTCAGTCGGGCGGCGTAAACCACGCGAATTCCGGTAGCATTAGCATAGGCAAACGCGAAGGGCTGGCCGCCTACGCTGCCCAGATCCAGAGCCTGTGCACCCAATGCCTCGAGTAGCGGCGCGGCGGCGGGAAACTGTGCCCATTCGATGCGATAGGGCAAATGATCGAGCTGTCCTGCTGCCCGAAGCAGCGCCTGGACGCCCCCACGCTGATCGCCCACGACCAGCACCGCGCTGTCATTGGCGGCGACGTTCGCCGTGCGACGCCATTGCCGCAGCCAGGCCGCCACCCCCAGCACCGCTACCAATGCGATTACCCCGACGAACCAGCGCCGTTGCGCGCGTGCGTCCGGTTTGATTAAGCTCATCGTGGCAACTCCTTATGGCGGAGAATTGGGCGCCGGCCCAGGCTGAGCCCGGACCATGCCGGATACCCGACCCACGCCCGATCGGGGCGGATGGAATTGGCGATCGGAACCTGTCCATAAAATCCCGCATGAACCGCAATTCGCAATTCGCAATTCGCAATTCGCAATTCGCAATTCGCAATTCGCAATCCTGATGTCGGACTTGCGGCCCTGTCACAATTAACTTTCTCTTATATGGACATTTAATCCATAAACATCGCATCCTCCCTTACCATACTATTGTCAGTGGGTTATGTTATTGATAACATGATCGTTAGTTTGGCGACGGTCGATGCTCATGCATTCGGTTTGTTGATAAAACTCAACTACGTATTTCAATAAGGAAATATGCCGTGGGGGTCTTTTGCGCCATTCCCTGGCCATCGCCGCAACCAGCGGCCAGCGAGCAGGAGTATAGCAATGTCTACCAAAATACTAGAGAGAGTCGCTTCGGACGCAGGAGCCGCGCTTGCCATCCATCCGCTTCAACCCACCATCGGTGCCGAAATCAGCGGCGTCGATATTTCGCAGCCGCTCACCGCTGCGCAGCGAGAAGCAATCCGCAGCGCGGTCCTGAAGTACAAGGTCGTCTTCTTTCGCGACCAGAACCTGTCCGCCGAAGCCCAGGCCGCCTTCGCGGCTAATTTCGGTCCGCTTTATACCCACCCGACCACCCGCCATGAAGACCGGCTGGCGCCGATCCACAAGATTGCCGCGGTAGACCACGCTCGGTACGCTGCGCTGAAGCCGACGCGTCCGGTCGGCCCCGGCGAAGCCTTTCACAGCGATACCAGCTGGCGCCTGGTGCCGACCTGGGGCGCGGTGCTGCGAGCCGTAAATCTGCCGGAACTGGGGGGTGATACCATTTGGGTCGATGCCCACCTCGCCTGGCAAGGGCTGTCGGAGGAACTGAAGGAGCGTCTGGAGGGGCTGCATGTGACGCATGATTATCGCCCCGCGCTCAATGCCGCGAATCTCGATTACCCCATCGTGGCGCACAAGCTTGTCCGCACCCATCGCGAAACCGCCGAGAAAATCCTGTGGGTCAACTTTACCCAGAGCCCGCAAATCCTGGGACTGGAACTGGCCGAAAGCGAAGCGTTGCTGACCGCAGTGTTGCGCCAGTATCAACGGCCGGAGTACCAGGTGCGGTTTAGCTGGAAGCCGGGTTCGGTGGCCTTTTGGGATAACCGCGGCGCCGTTCATTTTGCCGTGCGTAATTATGGTGACTTTCCCCGCGAACTCGATCGCGTGCTGATTGCAGACGAGCCGCTCTACGCGGATCTCTGATCACCCCTGACTGTCGTACCTGCACCCCGCTTTTGGCGGCGCACGCTTATACCAAAGGGCGATGAGCTTGACTCATCGAACTTTGGTTAAGCCCGTCACGCCATGCTCGAGCATTCTCCAAGGCTGATGCGCCGCCCCGCCAGCTCAGCGCCTTGGTAGCAGTGCCCGTATCTTGCTGGCGCTCGCGGACAATATATCCTGAAGGGAAATTCTGTGAAAAGACCACTGGGCGCTGTGCAAGCAGCGTACGGGGAGTCCGGTGCCGGCAACCTGGCACTGACGACCGCGCTCGCATGGGTAGCGATGGTTGCGCCATCGGCTGCGCATGCCGATGCCACAAAGGTGGCCGCGACGGACTCGGGTGCCGTCGGAGCCAGTTCGGCGAAAAGCTCGGTGGAAAACAGCGATTCGGCTGTTCCCGATATTGTCGTGACCGGGCAGCACGACAGGCGGGCGGTGCCGACCGGCGCGCTGGGCACGCGGTCCATTCTTGATACGCCTCTGTCGATCGGGCAGGTCGATGCAAACCAGATCGCGCGCATTGCCGCCACGACCATCGACCAGGCCTTCGCCTATGATGCGGGTATTCGCTCGAACAATTCGGGTGTGGGGTCGGGCAACACATTTTCGGTGCGGGGCCTGCCGATCGATCGGACCAATGGCTACAAGGTCGATGGCCTGCCTTTTCCTTACTGGTTTCAGGATCAGCCTGTCGAATCGCTCCAGGCGATCGAGGTGCTGAAAGGCGCCGGCGGCTTTGTTTATGGTTTTGCGCCGCCGGGCGGGGTGGTCAACCTCATTACCAAGCGCCCCACGGCCGATTTCGAGGCGACTTTCGGCCTGCAATACCGTTCTGCCAACATCTTGCGCGAACTGATCGACATCGGCGGCCCGCTGGGCAAGTCCGGCAACGTCAAATTCCGCTTCAACGGAGTGAATGAACAGGGCACCCTCTACAACGGCGCCTACAACAAGGACCAATTGGCCAGCCTGGCGCTGACCGGCAACGTGACCGACCGGCTGAGCTGGAGCCTGGACGGTTTCTATCAGCGCACCCGCCAGGACAATCAGGTCAACAGCATCACTTTCAACGCCGCCACGATCAAGGTCAACGGTGTGACCTATGGCCCCGTGACCTCGCTGGCGCCCGTAAATGGGGATTTCCAGCCAGGCGCCAGGGGGACAAGCAAATTCAACGACATCACCAGCATCACCGGCCGGCTCAACTATCAGATCGCGAACAACTGGAAAGCCAGTCTTGCCGCGCGCTTCGCCACGCTTGACGAGCACTTTCCCGGCAGCCTCGCAGCAATATTTGACAACAAAGGCGACTATTATTCCACCGTCTACAATATGAACCGACTGTTCAAATACTA
>CAXTOS010000034.1:0-21420 GCA_964245935.1 uncultured Novosphingobium sp. | reverse complement strand
CGCGGCGATGTCTATTTCCAGGCCCGCACCTTCTATGATCCACAGAACACCGTCTATACCGACCAGCCGGCCTACGCGCTGGTGAACGCCCAGCTTGGCTATTCGTCGCCCGACAAAAGCTTGCAGGCTACCCTGTTCGTCAAGAACCTGGCGAACAAGCAATATCTGTTCGCCTTCCAGGCAAACGGGGTCGAGCCGGCCGGATTTGCCGGCGCCCCGCGCACCTTCGGGATCCGCGTCGGCAAGAAATTCTGATCAACCGGCCGCATGCATTCACTGCCGATCGGCTGTGAGACCGCGGCATGGACATTGGCAAGGAAGCTCGCCGGGTTGGCTCTGTCCATTCTCTGTCCACGGGCAATCGGGGTGACAAATTTGAAGTCACTGCGAAGGGTGTAAAACTATGGTTTTCCGTGGTGGGCGCGGCAGGGATTGAACCTGCGACCCCACCCGTGTGAAGGGTGTGCTCTACCACTGAGCTACGCGCCCCGCGCCTGTCGCGGAAGGGGCGGGCTCTAGACAAGGGCGGGGGCGTTGACAAGTGGGGCCCGCTAACTAAGGCAGGCCGTCATGACCGAAACGCCTGAACATTCCGTCGATGCCATCGCGCCGGCGGGTACCATCGCTGCCGATGATGTCCCGCCCGATCGGCTGGCCGTCAATCCCCGCAATCCGTTTTTCGATGGTGACAAGCTTTCGCGCGGCATCGGCATCCGGTTCAAGGGCACGGTGCGTACCAATGTCGATGAATACTGTATTTCGGAGGGGTGGATCCGGGTCCAGGCCGGCAAGACCATGGACCGCAAGGGCCAGCCGCTGACCGTGAAGCTGAGCGGCCCGGTCGAGGCGTGGTTCGAAGATCTGGGAGAGGGCGCGCCGGTCGCCAGGATGTGATGTTTTTGTTGCCACATGCGGCGCGCTGGGCCACTGGCGACCGCTCATGTCCAACGGCAAACTTCCGCAGATCATCATCATCGGTCGCCCCAACGTGGGCAAGTCGACGCTCTTCAATCGCCTGATCGGCAAGAAGCTGGCGCTGGTCGATGATCAGCCCGGCGTCACCCGCGATCGCCGCTTTGGCGAGGCGCATCTGCTGGGGCTCGATTTCACCATCGTCGATACCGCCGGGTGGGAGGATCAGGATCCCGCTACGCTACCTGGCCGCATGCGCATGCAGACCGAAGTGTCGCTGCAAGGCGCCGACCTGGCGCTGTTCGTGATTGATTCGCGCGCCGGGGTCACCCCGCTCGATCAGGAGATCGGTCGCTGGCTGCATGGCAGCACCGTGCCGGTGGTGCTGGTCGCCAACAAGGCCGAGGGCAAGGCTGGCGACTACGGCCTGTACGAGAGCTTTGCGCTGGGCTTTGGCGATCCCGTGGCCTTGTCCGCCGAGCATGGCGAAGGGCTGGGCGATCTGTTCGAGGCGCTGCTGCCCTATTTCGAAGGCGAGCAGCATGAGCGCTTCGACGAGGCGCCGGTCGACGACGACGGCGATGAGGATGACCCCTCGCGCCCGTTGAAACTGGCCATCGTCGGCCGCCCCAATGCCGGCAAGTCGACGCTAATCAATGCCATGCTGGGTGAAGACCGGCTGCTCACCGGGCCCGAAGCCGGCATCACGCGCGATGCGATCGCGGTGGACTGGCAATGGGTCGATCCGGCAAACGGCGATCACCGCGCCGTTCGCCTGATCGATACCGCCGGGATGCGCAAGAAGGCGCGCATCGTCGAAAAGCTGGAAAAAATGGCGGTAGCCGATGCCCGGCACGCGGTGGATTTCGCCGAAGTGGTGGTGCTGCTGCTCGACGCCACGCTGGGGCTGGAACATCAGGATCTCAAGATCGCGTCGATGGCGCTGGAAGAGGGCCGCGCGCTGATCATCGCCATCAACAAATGGGACGTGGCCGAGGGCCCGTCGGCGCTGTTCAACGGCATCCGTACCGCGCTGGACGAGGGGCTGGCGCAGGTCAAGGGGGTGCCGGTGCTGACCGTTTCGGCCCGCACCGGCAAGGGGCTGGACGCGCTGATCGCCGCCGCTTTCGAACTTCGCGCGGCCTGGAGCAAGCGGGTTTCTACCGGCGCGCTCAATCGCTGGTTCGACGACGCGCTGTCGGCCAATCCACCGCCCGCGCCCGGCGGCAAACGCATCAAGATGCGCTATATCACCCAGGCGAAAACACGTCCGCCGGGCTTCATCGTGTTCGGCACGCGGCTCGACCTGCTGCCGGAAAGCTATCGCCGCTATCTGATCAACAGCATGCGGCGGGAACTGGGCTTTGCCGCGGTACCGATCCGGCTGACCCTGCGCAGTGCGGCAAACCCGTTCAGCAAGGATTGAGATATGGCCGACCTCTATCTCAAGGCACTGGAATCGGAGCGTAAAGCGTTGTGGGCGACGTGCCGCCTGAAAGGCCTGCCCAAGGACACCCCCGAACGGCGGCGGATCGTCGAACTGGACGAGTTGTTGAAAGCGCATAAGGCAAAGAAGGCCTCTTAGAACCCTCCCCTTCAGGGAAGGGGCTGGGGGAGGGGCCTCTCGTCCAAGTCTGACGTTGCGATCAAACGCAAGGCCCCTCTCCCAACCCTCTCCCCTGAAGGGGAGAGGGCTTGAGAAGTGGCATGACCCGCCATTCGGTCAGCGATCGCCATGCCCATTCCAGCGGGCCCTGGTGGAACCGGGCGAGCCAGGGCGTGCTCCAGCCCAGCATCAGCGCCCATCCCCCCAGCACGAACAGCGGTTGCTCTGCGGGCGCGATGCGGTCGTAGAGGCCCAGCCCCCAGCCGTCGAAGATTGCGGTCATGACCATGGTCGTACCCAGGTAATTGCTGAAAGCCATGCGTCCGGCCGCGCTTAACCGCCGGCCCGGCCAGCTTGCGGCGAGGCTGGGCGCGGCGAGCATGATCGCGGCCAGATAGCCGAGTGCCATCAGCAAATGGCCCGGTGCGGTCCAGTAGGCGAGGATGTCGGGCATCACCGTCGCGGGAAAATGACGCGGCCACGCCCAGGCCAGCAGGGCCAGGGTACAGCCGGTACCCAGTGTCAGCCCGACGCCAGCCATCATCACCAGTCGCCGGCGCGGCCATGCGCCGGAAAACAGGCCCGAGCGCAGCAGCACCATCCCCAGCAGCATCAGCGGCAACGTCTCGCCGATCGTGTACAGGGTCATCAGCACCGGCCAGCCGGGCGCAGTGGCCAGCTTGTCGGCAATCTGCGCCGCAAAGCCCAAATGCGCCTGGACGGTCTCGGCGTGCATGCGGCCAAGGATTGCGGCCATTGCCCGGTGTCGTGCCATCGGCGGGACGGTGCCGCGCAATACGCCCAGGCTGTCAAGAATGCCCCAGCCGTGCCATGCCACGAAGATCGCCAGCGCCAGAGCCAGCAACACGCGGTCAGGAAAGCGTCGTAGCGGCAACGCGAAAACGCCGCCGACCGCGTAGACGAACAAGATATCGCCCCACCAGAACAGCACATAATGCAAATAGCCGAACAGCGCGAGCCAGCCAAGCCGCCGCAATTGCAGCATCTCGCCATCCCGCCGCGCAGCTTCGGCGCGGTCGACGAACAACAGCATGCCGGCGCCGAACAACATCGAAAACAGCGCCCGCATCTTGCCTTCGAACAACACGAAGGTCAGTGCGAAGGCGGCTTCGTCGGCGGAGGTGGCGCGGTGCGGCAGCCACGGAGTGTCGGTGCCTGCCGACGGCCCGGCAAAGCCGGCGATATTGACCGCCAGAATGCCCAGCACCGCAATCCCCCGGATCAGGTCAAGCGACGCGATTCGGCTGGTGGCTGGCGGGCCGGCGGTTGGGACTGGCGGCAAATCGGTCCTTTGCGGGCGGTACAGGTCGATTTTTCAGGGCTGATGATTAACCCGAAATTAAGCGTGATCTGCGATTCCGCCATGCACGGGCAGGTTGCGATCGCGCTGATCATGACACGGGAGCGCCGGACTAACCATTGCGAATTCCGGCCACGGGAGACCGAGACATGACTGCCACCATCCGTCCCTTGAACCTGGCCGCTTCGCGCCTTGCGCTACGCAGCGCCTTGGGCGTCGCACTGCTGATCGGCGCGGCGAACACGGCGCATGCGCATGAACATGGCAGGCCGGGCGGGATAGGGGACGAGTCACTGCAAAGTGATGCGGCCCGCGCCGTGGCCCGTGGCGAGGCAGCGGTAGCCAGGGCGCCGCACGATGCGCTGCTCCGTGCCGAACTGGGCCACGCCTATCTGCGCGCCGGGCGTTTTGAATCGGCGGCCGCTGCGCTGAACGATGCGGTGGCGCTGGGTGATACCCCGGACCGGATCATACTCAGTCTGGCATTGGCGCAAATTGCCTGCGGCCAGAACCGGGCAGCACTGGCGACCCTCGATCACGGAGCAAGCGTTGCCCCTGCCGATCTCGGACTGGCGCTGGCGCTGGCGGGCGACCCGGGGCGCGGCATCGCGGTGCTGACCGACGCAGTGCGCGACGGGTCGGCATCGACGAATCTGCGCCAGAATCTGGCCTATGCCTACGCCCTGGATGGCCGTTGGGCCGACGCCACGCTGACTGCCGGTTTCGATTTGCCGCCCGACCAGGTAAATGCCCGGTTGCAGCAATGGGCGCAGTCGATGCAGTCGGGCGGCGAGCGGGTGCGCATTGCGCGCCTGCTGAACGTGCCGCTGATCGTGGACCAGGGCATGCCGGCCACTCTGGCGCTAAACGTGGCCCAGGCTGACCCGGCATCTGCCCCCGCGCCGATCGCGACCGCCGCCCCAATGCCGCCCGCGCCGAACTTGGTCGAGGCGGCACCATCGCCACCGCCGGTGTCCGCGGCTGCCGATCCCGTGCCGTCGGCGCCCGCCATCGCGGCCATCGTGGCGCCACTGGCACCCGTTACCGCCGCCGCACCAGTGCCGTCGGCGTTCCACCATATCGCCGTGCAAGCGCATGGCGCGCGCCCCACATCCGCCCATTTCGTGCAACTGGCGGCCTATCACAGCCGCCACAGCGCCGAACTGGGCAAGGCGATCCTGGCGCGGCGGCATCCGCTGCTGCGCGGCCATGGCCTGCTGATCACCGAAGCCCGGCGCCACGGGCGCAGCTACTGGCAGGTCGTCATGGCCGGCTTCGATGGCGCATCGGCGTCCAGCCTGTGCGCCAGCCTGAAGCGGCACGGCGCCGCGTGTTTCGCCTATTCGGCCAGGCCGGCTCGGAACGGTCAATCCCTGGCTCTGGCCGATACGCTCAGGCGATCTGCGTCCCGCCCTTGAACAGCGCGACGACGCGGCCCTGCACCGGCAGGCCGTCGAACGGGGTGTTACCCGCGCTGGCCGCCATCCGGTTGGAATCGACGATCCATGGCTGCTCGGGATGGATCAGCGCGATATCCGCCTCGGCGCCCACCGCCAGCCGCCCGGCGTTCACGCCGAGCAATTGCGCCGGATTACCGCCGAGCAGGGCAAAGGCGCGGGCCATCGGGACGACGCGATCGCGCACCAGCGTCAGCGTCAGCGGCAGCAGCGTTTCGGCGCCGGCCATGCCCGGTTCGGCATCGGCAAAGGGCAGGCGCTTGTCTTCGGGCCCGCGCGGATCGTGGCCCGAACTGATGACATCGATGGTCCCGTCGGCCAGCGCTGCCAGGACCGCCTGCCGGTCCACCTCGCTGCGCAACGGCGGCGACAGGCGGGTGAATGTGCGGAAATCGCCGATCGCCAGATCCGACAGCATGAAATGCGCCGGGGTGACGCCCGCCGTGATCGCCGCGCCGCGCGCCCGGGCCTGCCGGATCAGCGCCAGCGCGGCGGCGGTCGTGACCTGGCGGAAATGCAGCCGCGCCCCGGCGAGTTCGGCCAGCGCGATGTCGCGGGCCACGGCCAGCGCTTCCGCTTCTGCGGGAGCAGACGGCAGGCCCAGCCGGGTCGCCATTTCGCCCGCCGTCGCCACCGCCGCACCGGTCAGTCCGGCATCCTCGGCATGCGCGATCACCACCATATCCAGCATTGCGGCATAGCGCAGCAGGCCCAGCATGGCCCCCGAATCGCCGATCCAGCCGCGCCCGGTGGCGATTGCCCTGGCTCCGGCGTCGCGCATCAGCGCCAGTTCGGCCAGTTCGCTGCCGTGCAGCGCGCGGGTCGCGGCGGCGAGCGGGTGTACCCACATGTCCGGCTTGCCCGACTGCGCCGCAAAGCGGACCCGCGCCGGATGATCCAGCGGCGGATTTTGATCGGGCATCAGTGCAGCGCGGGTAATCCCGCCGAAATGAAATGCCGGCTTGTCGACCGCAAATACTCCCAGATCGACCAGGCCCGGCGCAATCAGCGCGCCCCTGGCATCGATCACATGGTCGCCGTCTTGCGCCACGACATCGGCACCCAGCGCCGCAATCAGCCCCCCGGTACAGCGGATCGCCCCGGCCACCGGCTCGGTCGCCAGTCCGCTTTGGGGCGGCAACACCAGCCGGCCGTTGGTGATGATGAGCGGCGCTGCGGTACTCATGCCCAGCCGGTGATCCCGCGCGCCTTGCGCGTCAGCACGTCGAGGCAGGCCATGCGGATCGCCACCCCCATCTCGACCTGGGTGGTGATCGCCGAGCGGCCCACCAGATCGGCCACGGTGCTGTCGATCTCCACCCCCCGGTTCATCGGGCCGGGATGCATCACCATCGCATCCGGTTTCGCCAGTGCCAGCCGGTCGAGCGACAAACCGTACAAATGCCGATATTCGCGCGGGGAGGGGATGAATTGCCCCTGCATCCGCTCCTGCTGGATACGCAGCATCATCACCACGTCGGCGCCTTTCAGCGCGGCATCGAAATCATGGAAAGGCGTCACCCGCATCGCCTCGATCGCCGCGGGCATCAGTGCGGGCGGTGCGCAGACCCGGACATCGGCGCCCAGCGCGGTCAGCGCCAGAATGTTGGAGCGCGCCACGCGGCTGTGCAGGATATCGCCGCAGATCGTCACCGCCAGCCCGGTAAAGCCGCCCTTGGCATGACGGATGGTCAGCGCATCGAGCAATGCCTGCGTCGGGTGCTCGTGCTGCCCGTCGCCGGCGTTCAGCACCGGGCAATCGACCTTGTCCGCGATCAGCCGCACCGCGCCCGAACTGGCATGGCGGATGACGATGGCATCGGCGCGCATCGCGTTCAGCGTCATCGCCGTATCGATCAGCGTCTCGCCCTTTTTGACGCTGGACGTGGCGGCATGCATATTGACCACATCCGCGCCCAGCCGCTTTCCGGCGATTTCGAACGACAGCAGCGTGCGGGTGGAATTTTCGAAAAATGCGTTGATCAGCGTCAGCCCGGCCAGATTCTCGACCCGCTTGTGGCGCTGGCGATTCAATTCGACCCATTGTTCGGCTTCATCGAGCAGGAACAGGATCTCATGCGGGGCCAGCCCGGCAATGCCGATCAGCCCGCGATGCGGAAACGCCGCCGCGCCGGGGGGATAGCGATCGGCCGGGATGCCGCCCGATCGCGCGGGAACTGGCCCTGCATCCGATAAGATTGGTGATGTCATTGAAGACAGCCTCTTAACCCTCCCTCGCCGATTGCTCAAGCTGCCTAGCGGAAGTTTCCACTGTGCAGGACAGTGTGTATTACGGGGCGGAAACCGGCCGCCGGATCGCGGCCTGCAATGTCGGCCAAAGTGATCGGAAATCGCATGGAATTCGCGCGCAAGGTTTGGCATCTGCTGGTCGGGATCAAGGACGCGCTGGTGCTGGTGCTGCTGCTGGCGTTCTTCATCGGGCTGAGCGCGGTGCTGGCCAATCGCCCGGGGCCGGCGCAGGTGCGGCAGGGCGCCTTGCTGATCGCCCTGAACGGCGCGGTCGTCGAGGAACCGAAAATCATCGATCCGCTGTCGCTGGTGCTGTCGGGAAATTCCGGCCAGACCGAATACCGCGAGCGCGATCTGGTGCGGGCGATCCGCGCCGGGTCACGCGATTCGCGGATCAAGGCGGTAGTGCTCGACTTGTCCGATTTTCAGGGCGGCGGCCAGGTCCATCTCGAGGAAATCGGCGCGGCGATGGATGCGGTGCGCGCAGCGCACAAGCCGGTGCTGGTGTTCGGCTTCATGCTCGACGATCCGGGCATGTTGCTGGCGGCGCACGCCAGCGAGGTGTGGATCGACCCCCTGGGCGGCGTGTACGTGCCAGGTCCGGGCGGTTATCACCTCTATTTCGCCAAACTGCTCGACCGGTTCAAGATCGACGCGCATGTCTTCCGGGTCGGCACGTACAAGGATTATGTCGAGCCCTATTTGCGCAATGACCAGTCCGAACCGGCGCGGCAGGCGCGGCAGGCCTTGTACAGCGCGGTGTGGACCGACTGGCGGGCCAATGTCGCGCAGGCGCGGCCACAAGCGGATATCGCGCGGGTCACCGCCGATCCGGTGGGTTGGCTCAAGGCGTCGGGCGGCGACGCGGCCAGGGCGGCGCTGGCCGCCGGGCTGGTCGATCACATCGGCACGCGCGCCGATTTCGGTGCCCGGATCGTCAAGATCGTCGGCGACGATCCCCGTGATACCAGGCCGGGCGCCTTTGCCCATACTTCGTTGACTCCGTGGCTGGCCGCCAATGCCGAAAGCACCGACGGCAAGGCAATCGGCGTGATCACCATCGCCGGCGAGATCGTGGATGGCCGGGCCGGGCCGGGGACCGCCGGCGGCGACCGGATCGCCGCGCTGATCGATTCTGCGGCGAAAAAGGATTTGTCGGCGCTGGTGGTACGCGTCGATTCGCCGGGTGGCTCGGTCATGGCGTCGGAAGCGATCCGCAGCGCCATCGCCCGGCAAAAGGCGCGCGGCTTGCCGGTTGCGGTGTCCATGGCCAATGTCGCGGCCAGCGGCGGCTATTGGGTGTCCACGCCGGGCGCACGAATTTTTGCCGAGCCGGCGACGATCACCGGCTCGATCGGGATTTTCGCGGTCATCCCCAGTTTCGAGCGGGCGCTGGCGGAATATGGCGTGACCGGCGACGGCGTGCGCACCACGCCGCTGTCGGGCCAGCCGGACGTGCTGACCGGGCTGACCCCGCAAGTCGAGGCGATGCTCCAGGCCAATATCGAGAACGGCTATGGCCGCTTCGTCGGGCTGGTCGCGCAATCCCGCCACCGGACTCCGGCGCAGATCGATGCGATTGCGCAGGGCCGGGTGTGGGACGGCGGCACGGCGGTGCAGAATGGCCTGGTCGATCAGTTCGGCGGGCTGGACGATGCCCTGGTGTGGGCGGCCAAGGCGGCGCATCTCAAGCCCGGCGGCTGGCATCCCGTGTTCCTGGGCCAGAAGCCGCAGCCACTGGCCCGCCTGGTCGCCATGCTACGGCACCGGGATGATGACGACCGCAACGATCCCGATGCAAACCCTGCCGATAGCGGCCAGGCGCGCGACTGGGTCGGGCTGGTCGCCAGCCGCCAGCGCGACACGCTCGCCCGCGCGATCGGCGATGCCGAACGGCTGATGGCCGGGCAGGGTGCACAGGCCTACTGCCTCGAGTGCGCCGCCGAGGGGATCAGCGGCGCGTCGAGCCATGGCGCTGGCGCTGGCGCTAGTTCGCCCCTGGCGCTGATCGGCCGGTTGGCGCGGCTGTTGGGGCTGGTTTGATAGAAGGCTAACAAGCACGCCCGCATCCACGAGTGCGCATTGGACAGGTTGAGAGACTTTGTGCCGATCAGACCGCTGCGCGTAGATTCAGAAACTTGGGCTCATGGCTGTGAACGATGCAAGGCCGCCCCAGCGCCAGGACGATCTTGGCCTGCAGGTCGTCGAGCATCGCGTATCGTCGTTTGTACATGCCGCGTTTCTTGGCCGATATTTCTGCCAGCTCACGCCGGGAGTATTCGATCGGCACCAGATAAAACCCGTCATCGCCAAGCTCCCCGCCACGGCTCTGCCAGATTTCATCGTAATCGAGCTGGACCTTGTCATTCAGCCCGATGGTCATCGTGGCGCGCCGCGTCATCTGATACCGACAGGCATCGGCTACGCACTTCAGCCGGGTCACCCCCAGCCGCGGGATGATCATGCGAAACAGTTCGAAGGCGAGGTCGCGCGGCCGCATGCCGTGGGCTGCCTTGGTCAGAATGCGATTTTGCTCAAGCGCGTCCCCGCTGCGATGGCCCTGGATACCGCCAATATAGGCGGTGCGTCCAGCCGCTCCATCGGCAAGGCAGAAGGAGACCGAAAACACCCGGTCGATGCCGGCCCACAGCGACAGGCACAGCAGTCCGTCGCAGTTCAGCCATTTGGGCCGGTCCAGCATGACCCGGCATCGCTCTCCATCAAGCTCGAATTGCACTATTTCGACATATTGGTCGCCATTGATGTCGAACGGATGGCCCAGCTGGTCGACGACGGCGCAATGCCCGATCATCCGCTGAAGACGCAGCGCAACCGGCCATTTCGCGCAGACAAAGGGTTGAGCGGCCAGTGCACTCTTGCGTCCCGGCCCGGCCACCAGCTTGCCGAGCGTGGTCGCCGGCGCGGCGGTGGCAAGACAAACAGCCTCGCGCGGGGCAGAAGCCAGTTTGAACAGCCCGTAGCTCTGGCGAACCAACCGGCTCACGATCCCGCGAATTTGGGAAGAGTGCCCCGGCAATCCGTCATCGGGGATCGCTTCGCCGATCTGGCGGTAGGAAGCCACGCCGAGTACCGACGCGGCAGTGGTTTCTATTTTATCATCACTCATTGCAAGAGTTCGCAAGATTCAGCAAATGCCTGCGCCACCTCTTTGGCCCTGAATGAAATTCTCACAATCAATCGCAGCAATACATGTTAGCGCGTCTCGCGACAAGGGCTGGTTGGCTCCGGGCAGAAATGATTGCTGTAGGCGCGAAAGGTTTGCTGCACCGCAGCACGGCTGGTCGTGCGTTGAAGGCAGGGTAATTCGGCGCCGGCTTTGCGCTGCCGCAGTCACCGCGCTTGCCCTTTCGCGCGAGCCCCCCTATGGGCCGCCCCTTGATATTTTCTGGCTTCGTCGGTTTTGCGGGCGTGGCGGAATTGGTAGACGCGCTGGTTTTAGGTACCAGTATCGAAAGATGTGGGGGTTCGAGTCCCTTCGCCCGCACCATTCCCCATGCTGAAATCGACGGAACCTTGCGACCGGGAAGGCTTCCATGACCATGCAGATTGTCGAAACCAGCAAAGAGGGCCTCAAGCGCGCCTATTCGGTTACGATTCCGGCACAGGATATTGCCGACCGGATCGATGGCGAGGTCAGGCGCATGGCCCCTTCGGTAAAAATGCCGGGTTTTCGGCCGGGCAAGGTGCCGGCTAACCTGCTGAAGAAGGTCCACGGGCCGCAGCTTCATCAGGAAGCGTTGAACAGCTCGATTCGCGAAGCCATGGACAGGCTGGTAGCCGACCGGCAGCTGCGTCCGGCGACCCAGCCCGAAGTGGCACTGGGCGAAGGCTATGCCCCCGGCCAGGATGCCGAGCTGACTGTTGCGCTGGAAGTGCTGCCGGAGATCGCGGCGCCCGATCTGACCGGCATCAAGCTGGAAAAGCTGGTCGTGCCGGTCGCCGAGGAGCAGGTCGACGAGGCGGTGACGCGGATCGCCGGCTCGTCCAAGAGCTTCAGCGATGCCGATGAAGGCCACGCCGCGCAGGACGGCGACCAGATCGTGGTCGATTTCCTCGGCAAGCTCGATGACGTGGAGTTCGACGGCGGCAAGGCCGAAGATGCGGCAATCGAGCTGGGTGCGGGCCGCTTCATCCCCGGTTTCGAGGAACAGCTGACCGGCGTGATCGTGGGCGACCAGCGCCGGATCGACGTGACCTTCCCGGAGGAATATCCCGCGCCGAACCTGAAGGGCAAGGCGGTGACCTTCGACGTGACCGTCAAGGCGGTGAAAACGGCATCCGATCCGGTGATCGACGACGATTTCGCCAAGAATCTCGGCCTTGCCGATCTCGCCCAGTTGCGCGGGTTGCTGCGCGGGCAGCTGGAACAGGAAACCGCCGGGCAGACCCGCACCCAGATGAAGCGCGCGCTGCTGGACCAGCTCGCCGCCGATCATGATTTCGAAGTGCCGTCGGCGATGGTCGAGGGTGAGTTTGCCCAGATCTGGCAGCAATTGACGCAGGAAACCGCCAAGGAGGCCGATCCCGCAGCCGCGCTGGCGGAGATCGAGGCCGAGAAGGAAGATTACCGCGCCATTGCGGTGCGCCGCGTCCGTCTGGGCTTGCTGCTGTCCGAAATCGGGCAGGCCAACGGCATCGAGATCACTCAGCAGGAAATGTCGATGCTGGTGACCCAGGCCGCACAGCAGTATCGCGTGGAAGATCGCCAGCGGTTCGCCGAATATGTCGCCAATGATGCGATGGCCGCCGCTCAGCTACGCGCGCCGATGTATGAGGAAAAGGTCGTCGATTTCCTGTTCGACAAGGCCGAAGTGACCGAGCGGCAAGTGACCAGCGAAGAGCTGCAGGCCGCAATCGAGTCGGAAGAGGGCGCCATCGGCGGTCATGTCCATGGTCCCGATTGCCATCACGAACATGATCACGACCACGGCCACGACCATGCCGAACACACGGCCGCCGCCGCAGAACCGGGCGAAACCCCGGCCCCGGAAGCTGCGCCGGCGAAGAAACCCGCCGCCAAGAAGGCCAAGCCAGCTGCCGGCAACCCGGAATCCGACAACGCCGAGGCGGAAACTGCCGATGTTGCCAAGCCGAAGAAGACCGCCAGGAAGGTGGCTGACAAGGCCGAGGGCTGAGCTTCGATGGGCGCGCCAGACCATCGGCAAACCGATCATGATGGTGCGCCGGCTTTGCCGGAAATACAGGTTTTTCAGTGCGTTGGAGCACGGCATTCGCGTTTCGCGTTCGATGCCTCGATCGTTTGCCGATGACCGCGGACCGGGTGCCGTCACGTGGGCTGCCATCGTTGGTGAGCGTTTCGCTTCAGGTTTGCGGATTCGCAAACCTGACCAAATTGCTATCGAGGCGCCGATCAATCCGTTAACGCCCTTGAACAACGCTCCATCGCACGCGACATAGGTTGCCCAAAGCTATGAGGACTTTCATGATCGATTTGTTCGGCGCTGCGGGCGCCCAAGGTAAGTTTACATCAGATCCGATCACCGGTGCGCTGGTGCCGATGGTCGTCGAGCAGACCAGCCGGGGTGAGCGCAGCTTCGACATCTATTCGCGCCTGCTGCGCGAGCGCATCATTTTCGTGACCGGCCAGGTCGAAGACCACATGGCCTCGGTCATCGTGGCGCAGTTGCTGTTCCTGGAGTCGGAGAACCCGACGAAGGACATATCGATGTATATCAATTCGCCCGGCGGCGCGGTGACTGCCGGCATGGCGATTCACGATACCATGCAGTATATCCGCCCGCGCATCTCGACGGTGTGCATCGGCCAGGCCGCCTCGATGGGCAGTTTTCTGCTCGCCGCCGGCGAAAAGGGCATGCGCATCGCCTTGCCGAATGCGCGGATCATGGTGCACCAGCCTTCCGGCGGGGCGCAGGGCATGGCTTCCGACATCGAAATTCAGGCGCGCGAGATCCTGCGCATCCGGCACCGGATGAACAATCTCTACGTGCAATATACCGGCAAGACGCTGGCCGAGATCGAAAAGGCAATGGATCGCGATACCTTCCTCGAAGCGGAAGAGGCGCTGACATTCGGTATCGTCGACAAGGTCTTTGCCACACGCCCGGACGCCGATGCGCTGGGTAGCGGAGACAAGAAGGATTGATCAAGCTTGACGTTTCAGGTCGGGTACAGCTTTACCTGATATGGATCGGGCCGTGTTCTGTTCTGCCTGAAAGGCATCGGGCGAGGTATCGGTATTGATTAAACACGCCGCGGGGATAGACTGGGTCTTCGTTTCCCGTGGCCGGTTGGGATAAAGCATGACGAAACTGAGCGGATCCGACGCGAAAAGCACCCTGTATTGCAGCTTCTGCGGGAAATCGCAGCATGAGGTGCGCAAGCTGATTGCCGGCCCTACCGTGTTCATCTGCGATGAATGCGTGGAGTTGTGCAACGATATCATCCGCGAGGAGACCAAGGCGGGCATCGCCGGCAAGAAGGACGGCGGCGTCCCCACCCCGCGCGATATCTTCGCCACGCTCAACGACTACGTCATCGGCCAGGATCGCGCCAAGCGGGTGCTCTCGGTCGCGGTGCACAACCATTACAAGCGGTTGAAGCACAGCGGCAAGGGCGGCGAAGTCGAACTGTCGAAGTCCAACATCCTGCTGGTCGGCCCGACCGGCTGCGGCAAGACGCTGCTGGCGCAGACGCTGGCCAAGACGTTCGACGTGCCTTTCACCATGGCCGATGCGACCACTTTGACAGAGGCGGGCTATGTCGGCGAGGATGTCGAGAACATCATCCTGAAGCTGTTGCAGGCCAGCGACTACAATGTCGAAAAGGCCCAGCACGGCATCGTCTACATCGACGAGATCGACAAGATCAGCCGCAAGGCGGAAAATCCCTCGATCACTCGCGATGTCTCGGGCGAGGGCGTGCAGCAGGCGCTGCTCAAGCTGATGGAGGGTACCACCGCATCGGTGCCGCCGCAGGGCGGGCGCAAGCATCCGCAGCAGGAATTCCTGCAGGTCGATACCACCAATATCCTGTTTATCTGCGGCGGCGCTTTTGCCGGCCTGGAAAAGATCATTTCCGACCGCCTGCAAAAACGCTCGATCGGGTTTGGCGCGCATGTCGCCGATCCCGACAAGCGCCGGGTGGGTGAACTGCTGCAGAAGGCGGAGCCCGAGGATTTGCTGAAGTTCGGCCTGATCCCCGAATTCGTCGGCCGCCTGCCGGTGATCGCGACACTGGAAGACCTCGACATCGAGGCGCTGGTCAAGATCCTGAGCGAGCCGAAAAATGCGCTGGTCAAGCAATATGCCAAGCTGTTCGACCTGGAAGACGTGGCGCTGACCTTTACCACCGACGCGCTGGAGGCCATCGCCAAGAAGGCCATCGAGCGCAAGACCGGTGCGCGCGGGTTGCGTTCGATCGTCGAGGGCATGCTGCTCGACACCATGTTCGACATTCCCACCGAGGAAGGCATCGCCGAAGTGGTGGTCGACAAGGATGTGGTCGAAGGCCGCAAGAACCCGATCCGCGTACTCAAGGGCAAGGCCGAAGAAGCGGCGTAGAGTTCACGGGCACCGCCGTCGCCTTAAAGCCCCCTCCTCTTTAGAGGAGGGGGTTGGGGGTGGTGGCGGCCATGCACGGTGCTGGCGAGGTATGATCGCTTCGCGAGCGCGGCTTCGCTGCGCCACCACCCCCGGCCCCTCCTCTAAAGAGGAGGAGGGAAGGCGGCCCTACCCCTGTCCCAGCCGCCGCGCTGCTTCCAGCAATTCGGTGGGGAACATCGCCACGATCGTCGAATTGTGCTCCACCCCGATTTCGCTCAGCGTCTGCAAGCGGCGCAGTTCCAGCGCGCCGGGCACTTCGCCGATGATGCGCGCCGCGTCGGCCAGCGTACGCGAGGCGTCGCGTTCGCCTTCGGCCTTGATGATCCGGGCGCGTTTTTCGCGGATCGCCTCGGCTTCGCGCGCAATCGCCCGCTGCATCTGTTCGGGAATATCGAGGTCCTTGATCTCCACCGCATCGACCGCCACGCCCCATTGCAGGCACGTGGTGCGCAGCAGTTCCAGCAGGCGGAGGTTGATCGTGGTGCGGTCCTTCAGGATCTGGTCCAGCTCGCTTTGGCCGATCGCATCGCGCATCCCGGTTTCGGCGGCCTGCACCACCGCCGATTGCCAGTTGACCACCGAGGTCACCACCAGCTTGGGTTCGACCGCGCGATACCACAGCACCGCGTTGACCTTTACCGCTACGCCGTCACGCGTCACCGTTTCCTGCGTGGCCAGCGGGAAAGTGATCGTGCGCAGGTCAACCTTGACCACGCGATCGATGATCGGAATCAGCCAGAACCAGCCCGGCCCCTTGGTCTGCATCAGCCGGCCCAGCCGAAAGACGACGCCGCGTTGATATTCCTGATTGATCCCGAAACTTTTCAGCGCCAGCACCGCCAGGATGATGACGATAACCGTCGTAACGCTGCCCAATGCACCCAGCATGATCCGTTCCTGTTCCTTTGGCGCGCCTATTCTCCGGGAACCAGCGCCCTGATCGCCAAGGCATGGACCCTTTGGCCCGGAATGTCGCCCAATTCGCGATTGACCCGCCGCTGCCGCTCCAGCCGCGACAGCCCGGCAAAGGCGGCGCTTTCGATCACAATCGTGAAATGCGATTCGCCCGAACCATCGTGACCGGCGTGGCCGTGATGGTGCGCGCTGTCGTTGATCACCTCCAGCCGGCTCGGCGCAAAGCCGGCGCGCAAGATATTTTCGATTTCCTGTTGGATCGGATTGGCCATCTGCTCTCCTGACGCTTGCGCTTGTAGCGCGACTTGCCGTAAATCCGAAGGGCATGATGCCAGGCCGCAGTTTTTCCATTGAAGCATGATCGTTATCACGGCCGCGTGGCCGGCTCGCGGCGCGCGTGCGACTGGCCGGCCTGCTCCGAGCCGGGCGAGTTTCGCGCGCCCGGCGTGCAGCCACCGGGTTTCGACGGGCCGGGCGATTATCGCTGGTTCTGCCTCGACCACATTCGCCAATTCAACGCCGGCTATGATTTTTTCAAAGGCATGACCTCGGACGAAATCCTGGCCGCGCATTCGCCGCTGTATGGCTGGGACCGGGAAAGCCGCGCGTTTCGCGCCGATGCCGGTGTCGGGCAGAGCCCGCGCTGGGCGGATTTCACCGATCCGCTGGATGCCATCGGTGCGCATATGCGGGCCAGGGCCAATGGCGGGGCGGGGGTTGGCTCGGCAGCGGCCGGTCTGCGCCAGGACGGCCGCATGGTCAGCGTCGAGGAACGCCGCGCGCTCGATGTGCTGGGCCTGCCACTGGATGCCGACCGGCGGGCGCTGCGGACGCGCTATTCCGAGCTGGTCCACCGCTTCCATCCGGACCGCAACGGCGGCGATCGCCGTTATGAAATGCAATTGCAGGAGGTGGTGAGCGCCTGGCAAATCCTGCGCAAGGCTACCGTATTTGCCTGAACCGGTCAGCTGCCCTCGCACAACGCCTTGAGCTGATCGGCGCACACCGTCCAGCCGTGGACGAAGCCCATCGTTTTAGCCGGTTCAGGAGCGCTCGGGGGAGGTGACCGGGAAGAAGTGGCGAAAAGGCGCGGCCCCGTCGAGGCAGCGTCGCACCGCTGGCAGTGCTTGCAGGTGCGCGGCCCAGCGCCGCAGCCGGGGGAAGCTGGCCGCGATCGGCTGCACCAGATCGGCATAATGAAGCGCAGGCGCCGCCGCGCATTCGATCAGCGTGACCTGCGGCGTAATCGGGTACCTTTCCAGCCAGTCTTCGAGCCAGCGATAAGCCCTGTCGAGCTTTGCGCGCGCCGCCTCGACGCGCGACGGGTCGCGCTGGTCTTCGGCACGCAGGTATTCGTCGACCACCGCCTGCATCGGCGCCATCACGTAATTGTCGAAAACCCGGTCGAGCATTCGCACCCCGATCGCAGCGTCGGGCTGGTCGGGCAGTAGTGGCGCCACCCCGGCGTGATGCCGCGCCAGATATTCGATGATGGTGGTGCTTTCGAACACGATGGTGTCACCGTCCACCAGCACCGGAAACTTGCCCAGCGGCCCGGCATTGGCGGCGAGGAATGCGCTGTTTTCAGGGTTTTCCGGGCCGATCATGCGAAACTCGAACGGTGTTTCACTGGCGTAAAGCGCGATCAGCACCTTCATGGTGTAGGACGAGAACGGGTGGCCGTAGATCGCGAGCATACGAACTAATCTCCCCTGCGCGCCGCGTCGATCGCCGCGATATCGATCTTTTTCATGCCCATCATGGCCTGCATCGCGCGTTTCGCGGCGGCGCGGTCGGGATCGGACATCGCCGCCATCAAGACACGCGGCACGATCTGCCAGGACAAGCCCCAGCGGTCCCTGCACCAGCCGCACTGGCTCTCCTGCCCGCCATTTTCCACCACCGCGTGCCAGTAGCGATCGGTTTCTTCCTGGTTGTCGGTGAACACCTGAAAGGAAAACGCCTCGCTGTGCCGGAACCGGGCGCCGCCGTTCAATCCGACGCACGGCAGGCCCAGCACGGTGAATTCCACGGTCAGCGCATCGCCTTCCCTGCCGTCCGGATAATCGGCGGGCGCGCGAAGGATCGCCTGCACCGCACTGTCCGGGAAGGTGGCCGCGTAAAACCGCGCGGCCTCCTCGGCCTGGCCGTCATACCACAGGCAGATCGCTGCGCCGGTCATGAGCCGGCCCGGGCGCCGACCAGCCCGAATGCCACGCCCTGCGGGTCCATGCCGCTGATCACCCAGTCGCCGCCGGGTACTTGCACCGGCCCGTGAAAGACCTGTCCGCCATGGGAATGGATCGCTTCGGCCGCGACGTCGATATCGGCTACCCGGAAATAGAAGCCCCAGGCGGGATGCGGCACATGCGGCGCCTTTTGCATCACCGCACCGATCATTCCGCCGTCATGGTCGATGAACTGGTATTTGCCGAAATCGCCCATATCCATCGGTTCCGGCAGGGTCCAGCCGAACAGGCTGGTGTAGAAATCGAGCGCACCCTGCTGGTTTGCAGCCTGCAATTCGTTCCACCCGCAGCTCCCGATCAACTGCGGATCGAACGCGGTGCTTCCGCCCCCACCGTTGTTGGCGCCGTCTTCGGACATGTTCGGCGTCATGACATAAAACGGCACGCCGTCGGGGTCGGCGACCATGGCAATCCGCCCCACGTCCAGATCGATCGGCGGCATCAGCACTTTGCCGCCCCTGGCGGCGATGGCCGCAACCGCCGCGTCGCAATCATCGACGCCGATATAGCCCAGCCAGCTGGCGCGGGCGCCATTCGCGGTCATTTCGGCCGTTAGCGGCAGCAGGCCACCGGTCATTCGCCCATCGGCGTTGGCGATAAAGCCATAATTCATCGGCGGTTCGGTGCCCAGGGTGATGCTCCAGCCCACCACCGCCTCGTAAAATACCTTTGCCGCGGCGTCGTCGCCGGTCAGCAGTTCATACCAGATCCACGTCCCTTGCAGCTTGGTCATGATGTCCTCCCGGTGGTTTGCGCGCTGGTTTGGGCCCCGCGCCCGGGGTCGCCCGCGAATCCTTCTATTGCCCGATCATGCCATTTTAGTTACATAATGCAACCATGAAGCGGGGCGGGGACGGAATAATACACGGCAAATGGTACGAGGATGCCTGCGGCGGCGCCTTCGGGCTGGAATTGCTGGGCGAACGCTGGGCGCTGCTGATCGTGCGCGAACTGATGTTCGGTGCACGCCGATTCAAGGATTTGCGTGCCGGCTTGCCCGCGCTCAGCGCCAAGGTACTGATCGAGCGGCTCCACGGCCTGGAACTTTCGGGGATTGTCCGCAGGGTCCAGATCGCGGCGCCGGCATCGCCCAGGACGCCTGCGCCCGAGCCTGTCCAGTGCTACGAGTTGACGCCGTGGGGCGAACATGCCGACGCGGTGCTGCTGGCGCTATGCCGCTGGGCACTGGCCTCGCCCGGCCATGACCCAGGCCTGTTCCTGTCCCCGGCGGCGATGATGATGAGCCTGCGCGCGCTGTTCGATCCGCTGCCGGGGCAAGGCGTCGAACTCTCCGGCGCGATCCGGATGGGCAGCGAGGAATTCGCCGTCCGCGTCGTCGACGGCCAGCTTGCGGTCGCGCGCGCGAAGGCGGACCAGCCCGGCTTTACAATTGCGGCTGCCGATGCGGATGCGGTCAAGCGCCTGATTTACGGCAAGGCGCCGGCCGCCATGCTGGCTTCGGCGGGCCTGACGATTTCGGGCGACATCGCGGCGGCGAACCGCTTTGTGGCGCTGTGCAACCTGCCGGCGAAATGGCGCTGAGCGAGCGCCTTCAGCGTCCGCGCGGAGCATTTTCCTGCGCGGCCACCTGTTGCCACGCCGGCCGTTCGCTGACCCGGCCATACCAGGCCGCAATGGCCGGATGCCCGTCGGGCGGCGGAAACAGATCGACATAGACCATCGTGCGCAGCATCGATGCAACGGCGATATCGGCCAGCCCGAACGTTTCACCCGCTAGCCAGCCCTGGGCGGGGCAGACCCCTTCGAGGTAGCTGTAAAGGCGCGGCAACTCTGCCTCGCCCTGCGCGGCGAGCGCTTCATCGCCGGGTATTTTGAAGATTTTCGGCCCGACCAGCCGATTGAACAGCACTTTCAACCCGGACGGGGCCAGCACCGTATCAGCAAATTCGTCGAACCACACCGCCCTGCCGCGCGCCTGCGGATCGCTGGGCAACAGCGCGGGCGCGGGATGTTTCGCGTCCAGATAGGCGACGATCGCGCTCGAATCGGACAGGGTGAAATCGCCGTCCTGCATGGCCGGAATCTTGCCGAAAGGACTGGCGGCCCGAAAACCGGGGTCGTCGCTCGCGGGACGGGTCGGTGCCAGTTCCCAGGCCACGCCTTTTTCCGCCGCCGCAATGCACACCTTGCGCACGAACGGCGATATCAATGCGCCATAGATCAGCATTCCGGTTCTCCCCCCCGATTGAGTCCGCGCTTCGCGCGCAAAGCTTATTGCAGCGCGGCGGCGCCCCGTATAGGCCGATATGCCATGACCGACCTCAAGACCGATGCCCGCGGCGCCACAGCGCTATCCGTTCCCGACCGCCAGATCTCCGTGCGCGAGACCTTTGGCATCGATATCGACATGATGGCGCCAGCCTTTTCCGTCGCCGATGACCGCGTGCCCGACTTCGACGATACCTACGTCTTCGACCCGGACACCACGCTGGCGATCCTGGCCGGCTTTGCCTTCAATCGCCGCGTGATGGTGCAGGGCTATCATGGCACCGGCAAGTCGACGCATATCGAACAGGTCGCCGCGCGCCTGAACTGGCCGTGCATCCGCATCAACCTGGATGCGCATATCAGCCGCATCGACCTGATCGGCCGCGACGCGATCGTGCTGCGCGATGGCTTGCAGGTTACCGAATTTCGCGAAGGCCTGCTGCCCTGGGCGTTGCAGACCCCGACCGCGCTGGTGTTCGACGAATACGATGCCGGCCGCCCCGATGTGATGTTCGTGATCCAGCGCGTACTGGAAACCGAAGGCAAGCTGACCCTGCTCGACCAGAACCGGGTCATCCGCCCGAACCCGTGGTTCCGCCTGTTCGCCACCGCCAATACCGTGGGCCTGGGCGACACCAGCGGGCTGTACCACGGCACGCAGGCAATCAACCAGGGCCAGATGGACCGCTGGAACATCGTCGTCGGGCTGAATTATCTGGCGGGCGCGGTGGAAACGTCGATCGTCCACAAAAAGGTGGCCGATGTGGCGGAAAAGACCATCTCCGACATGGTCAAGGTGGCCGACTTCACCCGCCAGGGATTTATCAATGGCGATATTTCAACGGTCATGAGCCCGCGCACGGTCATCACCTGGGCG
>CAXTOS010000033.1:0-21580 GCA_964245935.1 uncultured Novosphingobium sp. | reverse complement strand
GCCGCTGGCCTGCCCGCGCTGGGTCGATCTGCCCGAGACGCGGCGGCGGCTGGCAGGGGTGCGGTTGATGGCAAGCGAGCATCCCAGCGCGGAGGCGCTGGCTATCGCCGTGCTGATCCGCGAGGCGCTGGAGGCACCCGAACGCCGCGTCGCGCTGGTCACCCCGGATCGTGCGCTGGCCGGCCGGGTGGTGGCGCAGCTGCGGCGCTGGCAGATCGCTGCCGATGACAGCGCCGGGCGCCCGCTGCCGCAGACCGCCGCCGGCCGGGTGCTGCTGCTGCTGGCCGAAGTGATGGTCGAGGCGGCAGCGCCGGTGCCGCTGATCGCGCTGCTGTCGCATCCCCTGGTGCGGGACGGCGAGGGCCGCCCGGCCTGGCTGGAACAGGTGCGCGAACTCGATCTCGCGCTGCGCGGACCGCGACCCGCGCCGGGGCTGGCAAGCTTGCGCGCATTGATAAATCCTCCCCCGCCGGGGGAGGATTTCGAGGCGCGGTCTCCTTCCCGGCTGGCGGGCTGGTGGGCGGGGGTTGAACCCGTGCTCGCCCCGCTGATGCCGGCCGACGAAGACACGCCACTCGCCGACCTGCTCGACCGGCTGATAACCGCCGCCGAAGCGCTGTGCGGCGCGGGTATCTGGGGCAAGGCCGATGGGCGGGCGCTGTCCAGCTACGTCGAGGATCTGCGCGACGCCGCCAGGGAGGTCGGCACGCAGCTGCGCCCGCGCGAACTGGCGGCGCTGCTGCGCGGCGAGATGGACCGGGTGGCGGTGCGCCCGCCGTGGGGTGGCCATCCGCGGCTGGCGATCTATGGTTTGCTGGAAGCGCGGATGAGCCGCAGCGACCTGGTGATCTGTGCCGGTCTGACCGAAGGCACCTGGCCCGGCGCGGCGACGCCCGACCCCTTGCTGCCCCCCGCGGTGCTGCGCCATCTCGGCGTGCCCGGCGCCGATTTCCGCATCGGCCTGGCCGCCCACGATCTGGCCGGCGCGCTGGGCGCACCTGAAGCGGTGCTGAGCTGGGCCCGGCGCGACGAGGCCGGCCCGGTGATCCCGTCGCGTTTCGTGCTGCGCGTGGCGGCGATGCTGGGCAGCGAGCTGGCCGACAAGCACCGCGAACGCATGGCGCAACAGCTGGGCATGGCCATCGAAGATGCCAATCCCGCCCCCGCCTATCCCCGTCCGGAACCGCGACCCGGCGCCGAGCAGCGGCAGGTCGATATCTCCGCGACCGGGCTCGACCGCCTGCGCAGCGATCCCTACCAGTTCTACGCCGCTGCGATCCTGCGGTTGTCGGCGATCGACGGGCTGGATGCGGAGCCCAGCGCCGCGCTCAAGGGCAGTGCGGTGCATGATATCCTCGATAGATGGCACAAATCCGGCGGCGGCCCGGCGGAATTGCAGCTCATTGCCGAACGGGTGCTGGACGGGATGAGCGCCCATCCGCTGATGCGCGCGTTGTGGCGCCCCCGCTTGATGGCCGCGCTCGAGTGGATCGGCGCGGAAGTGACCCGGCTGGGCGTGGCGGAAGGCCGCATCGTGGCCGACACCGAAAGCCGGGGCGAAATGCGCTTCGACGGGGTGCGCGTCCACGGCCGCGCCGACCGCATCGACCGGCTGGCCGATGGCACGCTGGCGATCGTCGATTACAAGACCGGCCTGCCGCCGTCGGCGCGGATGGTCGAGGCCGGATATTCGCTGCAACTGGGTACGTTGGGCCTGATTGCTGCGGCGGGCGGCTTCGCCGGGATCGCCGGCGAGCCGAATACCTTCGAATATTGGTCGCTGGGCAAGACAAAGGACCAGTTCGGCTACCGGGTCGAACCGATCCTGGAGGGCAGGAAGAAGTCCGGCGTGCCGCGCGAGGAGTTTCTGAACATCACCGCCGGCTTTCTTCGCCAGGCCATCGATGACTGGATCAAGGGCGATCGGGAATTCACCGCCAGGCTGAACCTCGATATCGGCGGCTATAACGACTATGACCAGTTGATGCGGCTGGAAGAATGGCTGTGGCGGCTGGACAAACCGGACGTCGCGGCATCCGTTAACGGTGGCCTTGAGCCCCACCCGCCTGCGGCAGGGGTTGGTGGGCCCTTGCTCGATGGCCCGTATCCGGCAAGCTGCCCACCCCCGGCCCCTCCCGCAGGCGGGAGGGGAGGAGAATGAGCGGTTCCGCGCCGAAGCTTCACCCGCTGGCCGGCAACCAGCGTTCTGCGGTGCACCCGCGCGACAGTGTGTGGCTTTCGGCATCGGCCGGTACCGGCAAGACGCAGGTGCTGGCGGCACGGGTGTTGCGGCTGTTGCTGGATGGCGTGCGGCCCGACCAGATCCTGTGCCTGACCTTTACCAAGGCCGGCGCTACCGAAATGGCCACGCGGATCAACGATACGCTGGCGCGGTGGGTGCGGCTGGGCGATCCCCAGCTGGCGGAGGACTTGCACGCGATCGGCGCCGACATCGGCGCGGGCGCCAGGGCCCATGCGCGAACCTTGTTCGCGGCGGTGCTCGATTGCACCGGCGGGCTGCGCATCGATACCATCCATGCCTTTGCGCAATGGCTGCTCGCCGCATTTCCGGAAGAGGCCGGGCTGATCCCCGGCGCCCGCCCGATGGAGGATCGCGAGCGCGCGATGCTGGCGCGGCAAGTGCTGGGCGATGTGCTGGTCGTGGCGGAGGCGCGCGGCGATGCGGCGACGGGCGATGCGCTGGCCGGGCTGTCGCTGCGGCTGGGGCCCGATGCGGCGGAAAGCTGGCTGCTGCGCTGCGCTGCGGCTTACGATGCCTGGTTTGGACCCGGTGCGTGGCAGCCACCGATGGCGGCGGCGGTCCATCGCCTGCTCGGCCTGCCCGCCGATGCCGATGCGGCCGGGCTGGCGCTGCATTGCCACGATGATGCGTTCGACACGCTGTCGCTGCGGCGCTGCCTGGCCGCCAATCGCCGGTGGTCGGCCAGGACCGGGCAGGACCGCGCCGAGATCATCGACTGGTGGCTGGGGCAGGAAGCCGAGCATCGGCTGCCGCTGATCGACGATCTGCATGGGGTGTTCTTCACCCAGAAAGGCGAGCCACGTGTCGCAACACCGCTGTTGAAGTTTCACGACGCCTATCACGAGGATGTCGAGCGGATCGGCGCCTGCATCGCGGCGGTGCGCGAACGGCGGGCGCTGCTCGATCTGGCCGGGTGGCTGGCCCCGGCGCTGGAACTCGGCCGCGCATTCGCGCTGGCGTGGAACGAAGCGAAGGCGCGCGAGGGGCTGATCGATTTCGACGACCAGATCCGCCGCGCCGCCGATCTGCTGCACGATGGCGACATGGCGGGGTGGATTCGCTACAAGCTGGACCGGCGCTTCGATCATATCCTGGTGGACGAGGCGCAGGATACCAATGCCGCGCAATGGCGGATCATAACCGCGCTGACCGGCGATTTTTTTGCCGGCCAGGGCGCGCGCGGCGATGCGGCACGCACGCTGTTCGTGGTGGGCGATTACAAGCAGGCGATCTTCGGCTTCCAGGGCACCAGTCCGGAAAATTTCAGCGCCGCGCAGGACAGCTTTCGCGCGATCCTGGCGGACGCTGCGGCTAACGCCCGCGCCTTGCGCGACGGGGCTGACATACGCGAATTGCGCGAGATGGGGCTGGATCGCAGCTTTCGCAGCGCGCGCCCGGTGCTGGATTTCGTCGATCGCGCGATTGCGCAGGTCGGCCATGGCGCCTTTGGACTGGCGCAGCCGCCCGAACCGCATGAGGGGGAGGACCGCCCCGGCTATGTCGCGTTATGGCGCCCTGTCGGGCAAACCGCCGAGGATGCAACGGATAGCGAGCCGATCGAGGATAGTGCTGCCGATGCAGACGATGACGCCGGGCAGGGCTGGCTGGGCAAGGCCGACCGCCAACTCGCCGAGCGCCTGGCGCAGCAGATCAAGCTGTGGGTGGACCCGGCTGCGCGCGGCTTTCGCTTGTTCAAGGGGGTGAAGGATGGCGATCCGCCGCGCCGCGCCGCGCCCGGCGAGATCATGGTGCTGGTGCGCAAGCGCGGCGCGCTGGCGGCGCTGATCGTGGCGCGACTGCATGCGGCCGGGGTGCCGGTGGCAGGCGTCGACCGGCTGCGGCTGGGCGCGCCGCTGGCGGTGCGCGATCTGGTCGCCGCGCTGCGTTTTGCCGCACAGCCGCTCGATGATCTCAATCTGGCCGCGCTGCTGGTCTCGCCGCTGATCGGCTGGACCCAGGAACAATTGCTGGCATATGGCTGGCGGCCCAAAGGGCTCCATTTGTGGGAGCATCTGCGGCGGCTGTCCGCGCCGGATGTCGCAGAGACCATGGCGCAGCTGGGCGAACTGCTGGCGATTGCCGATTACGAACCGGTGCAGGCCTTGCTTCACTGGCTGCTGGTTGGACCATGGGACGGGCGGCGCAAATTGGTGGCGCGGCTGGGGCGGGAGGCGAACGATCCGATCGAGGAATTGCTCAACGCGGCCGACGCCTTTGCCGCCACCGCGACCCCCAGCCTGGTCGGTTTTCTAGCGTGGTTCGATGCGGGCGACGGCGAATTGAAGCGAGAGAATGCGGGCGACGCCGATCTGGTGCGAGTGATGACCGTGCATGGCGCCAAGGGCCTGCAGGCGCCGATCGTGATCCTGGCCGACGCTACCGGCAATCCCGACATGTCGCGCGGATCGGACCTGGCCCTGGTCGATCCCGCCAGCGAACCGGCCGGCACGCCGCGCCGCATTCCACTGCCGGGATTGCGCAAGGAGGAGAAGGTCGGGCGCGTCGCCGAGGCCGGCGACGCGGCGACCCGCGCGGAAAGCGCCGAGCATTGGCGGCTGCTGTATGTAGCGATGACCCGTGCGGAAGAGGCGCTGTTCGTGACCGGGGCATTGGGTGCGCGCGAGAAAATTCCCGCGCCCGGCAGTTGGTACGCGCGTCTGGCGGAGGTGCCGCAAGTCGCCGAAGGCGCGCAGGACTGGGTGGATGACCCGATCTGGGGCCGGCGGCGTGACCATGGCGCGATGCCGGTGATGCCCGCCACTGCGCCGCAGAGCGCCGAATTGCCCCTGCCCCCCGCGCTGCCCGGCTGGTTGACTCGCGATGTCGGCGCCGAGCCGCGCCCGCCCCGCCCGCTGGCGCCCTCTGCGCTGGGCGAGGATGATGCGCCCGATCCGCCGCTGGCGAGCGGGGGCGATCCTGCGGCGCTGGCCGCGGCAGCGCAGCGCGGGACGCTGATCCATCGCTTGCTCGAACGCTTGCCCGGCGTTGCGCCCGACCGCCGCGAGGCCGCCGCGCGACGCTGGCTGGCGCGGCAGGCGGGCAATTTTACGGGCTCCGTGCAAGACGAAATCGCCGCATCCGCGCTGGCCGTCATCGGCGATCCCCGCTGGGCCGAATTGTTCGGGCCCGAAGCACTGGCCGAAGTGCCGATCGCGGCGCTGGTCGGAACGCGCATCGTGGCCGGGACCATCGACCGGCTGCTGGTCGGCCCAACCCGCATCCGCCTGGTCGATTTCAAGACCGGGCGGCGTCCGCCAGCGACCCTGGCGGCGGTGCCCGCCGCCACGCTGCGCCAGATCGCCGCTTATGCCGCCGCGCTGTCGGCAACCTATCCGGGCCGGACAGTCGAAGCGGCGCTGCTGTATACCCAGACCCCCGCCCTGATCGAAATTCCGGCGGCAATACTCGATGAACACAAGCTGGCATTGCTGCGGGCGCAGCAAAGCTTGGGCGCTTGAATGGTTGCCAAGCAGGCCGCTCTGCCTACATAAGCCTTGCAGTTATTCAGGAGATCAACGTGGCCACCAAAACCGTTACCGACGCCAGCTTCGCCACCGATGTGCTGGGTGCCGACAAGCCCGTGCTGGTCGATTTCTGGGCCGACTGGTGCGGCCCGTGCAAGATGATCGGGCCATCGTTGGAAGAAATCAGCGAAGAACTCGCCGGCAAGCTCGACATCGTCAAGGTCGACATCATGGAAAACACCAATACCGCCAGCCAGTTCGGCGTGCAGTCGATCCCGCTGATGATCCTGTTCAAGGACGGCAAGCCGGTCGCGCAAAAACTGGGCGCGGCACCCAAGGGCGCGTTGAAGAGCTGGATCGAAGGCGTTTTGTAGGATCAGCGCCGCCCTTCTCCCCGCCCGCTTGCGGGAGGGGCCGGGGGTGGGTACTTTTTCTTCTTAATACCGGATTAGCAAGTGCCCACCCCTAACCCCTCCCGCAAGCGGGCGGGGGACTTGCCTGGCTGGCAGTTCCTACCCCAACTCCCGCATCCGTCCCGCCAGTTCATCCCACAGCGCCGGGTTCGCCGCCGCGATCAGGCCTTTGCGCTGGTCGTCCACGCGGTAGGTTGAGCCGTCCAGCCGCGCCGCCTTGCCGCCGGCTTCGTTCAGGAACAGCACCCCGGCGGCGTGATCCCAGGCCAGGGTGCGTTCGAACACGGAGAGGTCGTTGATGCCCAGCACCAGCCGGGGGTATTGCTCGGCGGCGCAGCGGGGGATGTCGACCATGTGGTAATGCGGCGCGATGTGGGTCTTGAGCGCTTCGCGCTGGACCGGGTCGGCGTAAAGCACCGAGATCGCCGCGATCGGCGGGGTTTCGCCGCTGGTGCGAGCAAGGACGGGTTCGCGATTCATGCGCGCGCCCTGGCCGTGTTCGGCGCTGCAGAAGCGGTTGGTAAGCGGGTCGAGAATCCAGCCGCCGATCGTCTCGCCGGCTTGGGCCAGGGCGATGAGGATGCCGAACGGAGGCCGGCCGGCGGCGTAATTGTTGGTGCCGTCGATGGGGTCGATGATCCAGCACAGCGCGTCGCCCAGCCGGTCGAGCAGGGCGGGATTGGCGAAGGCGGCTTCTTCGCCGACGATGGCGGCTTCGGGCAGCAGGCGGGCAAGGCTTTCCGCCAGGATCGCTTCGCTTTCGGTGTCGGCGATGGTGACCGCGTCATCGGCGGCCTTGTCGGTGATCTCGCTCGCCGCCAGCCGCTGGTAATGCGGCAGCACGGCGCGGCTGGCGGCATCGAGCATGATTGCGTGGACGGCGCGCGTGAGAGGAGTTTCCATCAGCTCCGGTAATCCGCATTGATCGAGATGTAGCCATGCGTCAGGTCGCAGGTCCACACCGTCGCGGTGCCGCTGCCCAGTCCCAGATCGACGCCGATGCGAATGTCGTGGCCCTTCAGATGCGCGGCGACGGGGGCCTCGTCATAGCCTTCCACGGCGAGACCGTCACGCGCCAGCCAGATGTCGCCAAAGCGGATGGCCAGCCGGTCGCGGTCGGCGGGTTCGCCGGCCTTGCCGACCGCCATCACGACGCGGCCCCAATTGGCATCCTCGCCGGCGACGGCGGTCTTGACGAGCGGCGAATTGGCCACGGACAGCCCGATGCGGCGCGCGCTGGCGTCGCTGGCGGCGCCGGTGACGCGAATTTCGATGAACTTTTGCGCGCCTTCGCCATCGCGGACGACCAGATGGGCCAGTTGCAGGCACACATCGGCCAGCGCGGCGGCAAAGGCGTCGGCACCAGGGCTGTCGTAGCCTGCGATCCGGGGGTTGCCCGCCTGGCCGGTGGCAAAGGCCAGCACGGTGTCGCTGGTCGAGGTGTCGCTGTCGACGGTGATGCAGTTGAAGCTGCGGTCGGCGGCGGCGGTCAGCAGGCCTTGCAGGAAGGCTGGCGCGATGGCGCAATCGGTGAAAATGTAGCCCAGCATCGTCGCCATGTCGGGCGCGATCATGCCGCTGCCCTTGATGATCGCCGACAGCGTGACTTTGGTGTCGCCGACGATCGCGGTGGTGGTGGCGCCTTTGGGGAAGGTGTCGGTGGTGCTGATGGTGCGCGCGGCGTCTTGCCATGAGGAGGGCGGGGCCCCGAGCACCAGCGCCACGCCTTCGCGTGCCTTGTCCCTGGGCAGCGGCACGCCGATAACGCCGGTGGAGGAGACGAACACCTCTTGCGGGGCGCAGCCAAGGTGTGTGGCAACCTGCGCCATGATCTGCTCCACCGCCTCGCGCCCGCGATAGCCGGTGAAGGCGTTGGAATTGCCGGCATTGACGACGAGCGCGCGGGCGCCGCCCGCCTCCACCTGCTCGCGGCCCAGCTCGACTTCGCTGGAGCAGCAGATGTTGTTGGTGAACACGCCTGCGACCACGGTGCCTTCGCTCAATTCGACATAGGTCAGGTCGCAGCGGCCCCAGTTCTTGTAGCCGGCGCGGGCAATGCGCGGCGTCACCCCGGCGATGGTGGGCAGGTCGGGGAAGGGCGAGGCAAGCGGGGAAATGGCGTCGGACATCGCGCTGCCTTATGCCCCCTGAAGCATGTCGGCAAGCGCAGGAACCGCCCCCCACAGGTTGGGCGAAATGCGCGTGCGGCTTTGTCCCCCTCCCGCTTGCGGGAGGGGTCAGGGGTGGGCACTTCTGCCAGTCCGATGCTGCGTATGGACCCGCCCACCAGCCCCTCCCGCAAGCGGCAGGGGAGCAGATGAACCAGGCCGCAAATGTATTGCCCCCGCCACCGGGAGGAACGGGCTGGACGACGCGTGCGCTCGTGCCTATATCGCGCGGCGATGATCCGCCTGCTGCTCTCGCTGCTTGCCCTGCTGTCGGGCCTTGCCGTGCAAGGTGCTCCGGCGCAGGCGCGGCTGTGCGCAGCGCACGATACCGAGATCGGCGCGCCCGCGCCGGCAGCGGTGGCTGCGCATGTCACGGTTGGGGTGGTGGCTTTGGCACTGCGCGCGTCCGCACCGCTGGCGATCGGCCCGGCGCTGCGCCTTCCCGCGGCGCAGATCGGCGCCCGTCCCGGCGTCCTGATCGGCATCGACCGCGCTCGCCAATAGGCGCCGCTGCGACACCTTGCCCAATTCTCGTGGCCGACCGGCAATGCTGCCGGCCGCCATCATCATATCTCCAAAAATTCAGGAACCGCCCATGCTTGGAGCCATTGCCAAGGCCCTTTTCGGCTCGTCCAACGATCGTTACGTCAAGTCGCTCGACAAGATCGTCCAGCAGATCGCGGCCTTCGAGCCGCGGCTCCAGGCACTGACCGAGGACGAGCTGCGCGCCCAGACCGCCAAATTCCGCGCCGCGCTGTCGGCGGGACAAACGCTCGACGATCTGCTGCCCGAAGCCTTCGCCACGGTACGCGAGGCCTCGCGCCGGGTGCTGGGGATGCGGCATTTCGATGTGCAGATGATCGGCGGTATCGTCCTGCATCGTGGCGAGATCGCCGAAATGCGTACCGGCGAGGGCAAGACGTTGGTGGCGCCGCTGGCGGTCTATCTCAACGCGCTGGAGGGCAACGGTGTCCACGTCGTTACCGTCAACGACTACCTCGCCCGCCGCGATGCCGACTGGATGGGGCAAATCTACCAGTATCTGGGGCTGACCGTGGGCGTGATCGTGCCCAATCTCGACGAGGACGCCCGGCGCGAGGCCTATAACAGCGACATCACCTATGCCACCAACAACGAACTGGGCTTCGATTACCTGCGCGACAACATGAAGCATGAGCGCAGCCAGATGGTCCACCGGCCGTTCAGTTACACCGTGATCGATGAAGTCGATTCGGTCCTGATCGACGAGGCGCGCACCCCGCTGATCATCTCCGGCCCGACCGACGACAAGAGCGACCTCTACGTCTCGGTGGATGCGATCGTGAAGCAGATCGTGCCGGCCGATTACGAAGCCGACGAAAAGACCAAGTCGATCAGCCTGACCGAGGACGGGGTCGAGCGGGTCGAGCGGATGCTGGAGGATGCGGGGCTGCTGACCGGCACCAACCTCTATGACATCGAGAATACCCAGGTCGTCCATCATCTCGACCAGGCGCTGAAGGCCAATGTCATGTTCCGCCGCGATATCGATTACATCGAAAAGGACGGCAAGATCGTCATCATCGACGAATTTACCGGCCGCATGATGGACGGACGGCGCTGGTCGAACGGCTTGCACCAGGCGGTGGAGGCCAAGGAGGGCGTGCAGATCGAGCCGGAGAACCAGACCATGGCCTCGATCACCTTTCAGAACTATTTTCGCATGTATCCCAAGATTGCCGGCATGACCGGCACCGCGGCGACCGAAGCGGCCGAATTCTTCGACATCTACAAGATGAACGTGGTGACCATACCGACCAATGTGCCGGTTCGCCGGGTCGATGAGGAAGACGAGTTCTACAAGAACACCACCGACAAGTTCAAGGCCATCGCGCAGCTGATCCGGGATCGCTACGACACCGGACAGCCGGTGCTGGTGGGTACGGTGTCGATCGAAAAGTCGGAACTGCTGTCGCAATATCTCAACGAGCAGGGCGTGAAGCACAACGTGCTGAACGCGCGCTTTCACGAAAGCGAGGCGCATATCGTGGCGCAGGCCGGCAGCCTGGGCGCGGTGACGATCGCCACCAACATGGCCGGGCGCGGAACCGATATCCAGCTGGGCGGCAATGTCGATTTCCGCATCGACGACGAACTGCGCGATATCCCCGAAGGCGCCGACCGCGATGCGGCGATGGCGCGGATCAGGGCCGAAGTGGCAGCGGACAAGGACAAGGTGCTGGCCGCCGGAGGGCTGTGCGTCATCGGCACCGAGCGGCATGAAAGCCGCCGCATCGACAACCAGCTGCGCGGGCGTTCGGGGCGGCAGGGCGATCCCGGGTTGTCGCGTTTTTACCTGTGCCTCGAAGACGATCTGCTGCGCATTTTCGGCCCCGACACGATGTTCTCGCGGCTGATGAATTCCAACCTGGGCGAAGGCGAGGCAATCGGTTCGAAATGGCTGTCGAAGGCGATCGAGACGGCGCAGAAAAAGGTCGAGGCGCGCAATTACGATATCCGCAAGCAGGTCGTCGAATACGACAATGTCATGAACGACCAGCGCAAGGTGATCTACGAGCAGCGCGCCGAGATCATGGATGCCGACACGGTGGACGATGTCGTGCTCGATATGCGGCATGACACGGTGAATGCGCTGGTCGGCGCGGCCTGTCCGCCGGGATCGTATCCCGAAGCGTGGGATATGGACGGGCTGGCCGCGCGCGTTCCCGAGGTGCTGGGCTTCACGCCGCCGATCGCCGGGTGGATGGCCGAAGACGGCATCGATCCCGAAGTGATCGAGCGGCATCTGGCGGAAATGGCCGACGCGCATATGGCGGCCAAGGTTCAAATCGAGGATGCGCCGATCTGGCGGCAGATCGAAAAGAGCGTGCTGCTGGAGCGGCTGGATCATTACTGGAAAGAGCATCTGGCCACGCTGGATGCGCTGCGCCAGGTAGTATTCCTGCGCAGCTATGCCCAGAAAACCCCGATCAACGAATACAAGCAGGAGGCGTTCACCCTGTTCGAGCGCATGCTGGAAACGATCCGCGAGGACGTGACCAGGATTCTGTCGACCAGCGAAATCCGCTTCCAGAACCAGGGCATGGACTTGCCCGAGCTGCCCGATTTCCTGACATCGCACGTCGATCCGTTTACCGGCGAAAACGACGCCGGCCGCATTGCCGGCAGCGAGTCGGTGCTCGGCGCACTCGCCGGGGCGCCCGGCGTCATCGGCGGGGCGGGGGGCGATCCCTATGCCGGCACCGGCCTGTCACGCAATGCGCCGTGCCCCTGCGGGTCGGGGGTGAAGTACAAGCATTGCCATGGCGTGGCGGGCTAGAGTCTTTCCGACTTACGTCGAGTCGGTGCCAGCCCGCTTCCCCGCCCGGCCACCCATATTATACAATGACGTGGGTGGCCGGGCGGGGGAGCGGGCTGGCACCGTCTTAACCGGAAAGACTCTAGGGCGAAGCGCAGGAAATCCACACCAACCTGGCGTGGAGCATCGTGCGTCTGTTACCGGCAGGCCAGCGCTACCGCCAATGCGCCCAGCAGGCCGGAATCGCTGTCCAGTCCCGGCGCGACTACCAGTTCTTCGGGATCACCGGCGAAATAGCCGCCCCCGGCATCGCGCGCATGGTGGCGCACCGTGTCGAGCATGCCAGGGGTGCCCATAACCCCGCCACCGAGCACGATCCGCGCGGGTTGCAGGATCGCCTGAAAATTACCGATCGCCTGGCCGAGATACCAGGCGATCATGTCGGACTCGGGACGATCCGCGGCAGTGCCTGGCGCCAGTTCGGACAGCGACTTGCCCCAGCGGGCGATGATCGCCGGGCCGCTGGCCAGCCCTTCCAGGCAATCGCCATGGAACCGGCATACCCCGGCAAAGCCATTGTCCAGGCGGTGGCGGGGCACGCGGATATGGCCCATTTCGGGATGCGACAGCCCCGACAACAGCTGTGTGCCGCTGACGAAGCCGCCGCCGATGCCGGTGCCCACCGTCAGATACAGCAGCGAATCATGCCCCCGGCCCGCGCCCCAGCGGCTTTCCGCGAGCGCGGCGCCATTGACGTCGGTTTCCAGGCCTACCGGGCAACCAAAGGCGCTGGCGAACGGCCCGACCAGATCGGCGCCGTTCCAGTGCGGCTTGGGCGTGCGGGTGACATGACCCCAGCCCGGGCTGGCGCGATCGAGGTTCAGCGGGCCGAAGCTGGCGATTCCTATCGCTGCCGCAGGCTGCAAGCCTTGTTCGCGGAACCAGGCGATCGCGGCCGGAAGGACCTCTTCCGGCGTGGTCGTCGCGATGCGGTGGCGCGCGGTTATGGTGTGCGATTCGTCGGCGATGCCCAGCATGAACTTCGTGCCGCCCGCCTCGATCAGGCCGAATTGCGTCACGGTTTCATGCCCATCGCCTGGAATTCATCGGCGACGCCATCGTCCAGCTGTACGGCAGCAGCGATATCGGCCTGGCTCCCGGTTTTATCACCCAGTCTGAGACGCGCAATGCCCCGGCCATAAAGCGAAAGACGCGCGTGGGGGTCAAGGGCGAGCACCTGGTCATAGGTGGCGATGGCATCGGCGAAATGGCCGAGGCGCAATTGGACGAAACCCAGGCTGTCCAGGATATTAGAATGCTGTGGCGCCAGCGACACCGCCCGGTTGCAATCGGCAAGTGCGGTGTCGAGATCGAAATCGACCTTGGTTGCCGAATAGCACAAGTCGTTGAAATAGGGTGCGCTGTGCATGGCGGCCGCATAACCGCGCCCCTCGGCGAAACTCTCTCGCGCCTTGTCGGCTTGCCCCGCGGCGGCATAGGCCGCGCCGATCTTGATGGTGAGACCGATATTGGGGTCGATGTCTGCCGACTGGCGGGCAGCAACGGCCTGCAGCGTCGCGACCTGCCCGGCGTGATCGCCGGAATCGCCCTGCCATCGGGCGAGGGCAAGCTGCGCATCGACATCGCCCGGCTTCAGCTTCAGCGCGCCGTCGATATCCCGCTTGCGCGCCGCCAGATCGCCGCGCGGAAGAAATCGCTCGCGGTTGGAAAAGGCGATGAAGTTGGGCTTGATCGCCAGCGAAGCGGAAAACGCGGCCAGGCCCTTGGCATGCTGGCCGACAGAGGCGTAGATTACGCCGGCGACCGCTTGCATGTCCGCATCCCTGGGGGCGGTCTTCACCATCCGGTCGGCGACCTGGATGGCGTTGGCCGTTCGGCTTTCCGCGGGGCTGGCGTTGGCAAGCAGCACATAGACCATGCTCAGATCCGGCTGCAAGGCCAACGCCGCCTCGGCGTTCTGGCGCGCGCAGGCATAGTCGTGCTGTCTGGCGCAATTTTGCGCGGTTCCCCATTTCATCGCTGCCAGGAAGCCGGGCCTGGTTCCCGAATCCTTGGCATCCGCGGCCATTTGCTGGTAATAGCCGGTGACCATCTTCGCGCTGCTGGTCGCGGGAGCAATCGCCAGGGCGGCGGCGGCATCGGTCATTGCCGGCCGATCCATTCCGGTGGCCGCTTCGAACATCGCGCGCGCACCCAGGGCATTTGGGGATTGCGGGAAGGCCGCAGCATAGCGCCGCGCCTCTGCCAGCCCCCTGGCGGCATCGCCAACCGTCAGGTAGGCCTGGATATGGGACTGGTAACCCGTCTCTCCCTGAAGCACCGGCAAGGCCAGCAAGGCCGTCGCATCGTGCGTCGTGGTCATATATTGCTTGTCGTCCAGCATGATGTCGACAGCCCCGTCCGCCAGTGCGCGCAAGTGGTCATTGGCGGCCTGGGCTTCGCCATAAGGCAGTTCCGGGGCGAGGGGCCGCTGGCGAGTGACCATGGTGACGCGGTCTCCCGCCAGTTCGGCGTGACGATAAATGGCGTAGCGAGCGAGAGTTTCGTCGACATTTTCGCCGCTAAGCGAAAAGCCGTGCCCGCCGTCCGGCAGCATGACGGTTTCGCGATTTTCCGAGTACCAGGGATAACCGAGCGCGAAGGGCGCGTCGCTGTCCGGGCCGGGCTGGCGGCGAAAATCGCCGTGCCAGCCGACCTGCGCCCCATCCAGCTGATACCGGCGCTGGCCGTTGCCCGCCGCGTCCCAGGCCATCCGCGCGGTGCCGTCCATGACCAGCCGTTCGGTCCGCGAGCTGGCGTCCCAGCTTTCGCTGACCTTTTGCGGGGTGATGAAATCATATCGCTCCGCCCAGTATTTGCGCAATTGCTGGTCCAGCGCGCCCTGCGACACCGCGGCCAGCGCCGCATGCATGCCCATTCCGGCATCGCTCGAGAAACTGACTTCCGCATGCGCTCCGGCGGGGGCCATGATGCCCTTGGACGCATCGAGCCGAAGGTCGGTGATCGTGTCGGGCTGGTCGCGCGGCGCGACGACCAGCGACTCCAGCGCCCCGCCGGCGGACTTGACCGGCAATGCCCAGTGAAAGTCAGGCACGGTCAGGTCGGCCAGCCGCGTGTCGCCCAGCCGCGTCCCGTCCAGCCAATAAACCTTGCCGACGATGGTTGCACGGACGATGACGTGATCGAATTGCGTGGCGTTGGGCAGGCGGTGGTCGAGCCCGTCACCCAGCCGCGTACTGACCAGCGCCGGGTCGGCGGCGATCCCCAGCCCGTCGAGCAAGGAAAGCAGCAGCGCGGTCTTGGCCTTGCAATCGCCGAACCGGCGCTGCCAGGTGTCGTCAGCCGCAGCCGGCCGCAGATTGCTGTCATTGAGACCGATGTAGAGGTAGCGGATATTGTCCTCCACCAGCTTCAGCGCCAGCCCGGCGCGCGTCGCGGGATCGGGCGCTGCGGCCTTGATGCGGGCGATCTCGGCAATCAGCGGCGACCCCGCCTTCAATTGCCGTGCGGTGCCGAACAGCGGCGCAAAGATTGCGCTGACCGAGGCCCAGTCGGCAAAATCGCTCATTTCGATCATCCGCCCCAGCCGAAAGCGCAGCGGTGCCCCTTGCGGCAGGATCAGCGGTTCCAGCGGTCCGGTGGCCAGCGACAGGCTGACCGGCGTGCGATCGAGCGCGGCAGGCAGATTTTGGCTGCGCACGATCATGCGGTCAGCGCCATCCCACTGCGCGGCGAATCGCAGACGCGCGATATTGCCGCCGGTGCCGGCATCGAGCGCCAGATCATGATGGCCCTTCATCAGTGGCTCGGTATGCTCGATCGTCCAGGCCATTTCGATCGTGTCGCCGACCTGCAGGCCGGGGATCGGCATGGTTGCAGTCAGCACCCCGTCGATGGCGGCCAGTTCGAGGTTCTGCTCACGCCGCAGCACCGTGAAATTCTTTCCGCCATCGAGGACGTCGATCAATTTGTCGCCGCGCCGGATGCGCAGCCAATGGACCGTCACCCGATCGGTTTCAGGCTTCCACGCCAGCGCAAAAGTGCCGAGCGCAGCCAGTCCCTCGGGTTTCGCCACCTGGACCACGTTCGAGTTGAAAGTCCGGCTGGTGTCACCGTGGAAGGAGAGTTGCACATCGCGGAGCAGCACGTGCAGCGCGGCCGCGTCCGGCATGCCCGACAAAGCCGGCGCGGCCAACGGCTTGATCCACGCGGCCGGGGCGCCAAAATCGGGCTTGTCCGCCGCAGAGGCGGCGGCAGGACCGATCAGGACGGCCGTCAACACCGCGCGATACAGCCAGCCCATCGTCATCCCCCATCGCCCCATCTGGCGCAGGATTGGTCCGCCTGTTGGACAATGTCCAGCGCATGACCGGAATTTAATGCGCCCGGGCAAGGTTACAGCACGGTTTGCGCCCCCCGCCCGCTTGCGGGAGGGGTCGGGGGTGGGCACTTCCTGATACTTGGGATTGAAGCAAGTGCCCACCCCAGCCCGCCCGCAAGCGGGCGCAAATATTATCGCGCGGTGTCGATCGCCGGCACGGCAAACAGCGGCAACTCGGCCAGGGGCGGCCCCAGCTGTCGGGTGCGCTCGGCGCCGCCGGGAATATCCTGCGCGTCGACCGCCATCGCCGCGCAATAGCCGGCGTCGAAAGCGTCGCGCAGTTCGACGGGTTCCTGGAAGCCGACGCGCTGGATGGCGGCCTGCGTGGCGCGGGCCCAGGCGTCGAGCGCGGCCTCGGCTTCGCTTGCGACGATGAAACAGACCCGGTGTCCGGCCAGTTCGGCCGGGCTGCCCAACGGCGTGCCGGGGCGGACCAGCAGCATTTGGCGGCTGGTCGCGACGGGCGGTCCCGGCGGTGCGGCGGCGGTCGGCCAGGCGATGGCGAACTCGGCGCGGGTCAGCACCATCTGCGCGTCGTGGGGGGCGTCGCGCAGGTCGTCGATCCGGCGATAGGGGTGAAAGGCGATGGCGGCGGCGGGGCCGTGTTCGGCCTGCGCGGCCTGTCGGCACAAAGCGACCGCCACGCCGCGCCACACACCATCGCCGCCGCGTTCGGCAATGCCGGGCCGCTCGACCGCGCCGCAGCGGAACGGCGCTGCGGGAACGACGGCGGCAACAACCGCCAGCAGGGCTGCGATCATGGCGCCGGGCTGTTGTATTCAGGCGGCAGCGTGGCGGGGAGCGAATTGAAATGGGGCGGCACGGGCGCCCGGCTGTTCTGGCGGATATCCTCGGGCGTCACGCCGATCGCGCCGCAACCCTTGCCCGCGTAATGGGGCAGGGTCTGGACCAGTTGATCCGGGATCATCGCGTAGCTGCCCGGCAGCGGCGGCGCCTTGCCTTGCAGCCGGGCGGGATCGAAGCCCGAGATCAGGCTGTCGGTGATCGGTGAATTGATGTCGCGCGGACCCAGATGGGTCTGGTGAAAGCCGGCGGGGCCAAAGCGGTTGAACTCGGCGCTGTCGCCCTTGACCAGCGCGTCTTTTTCCTCGGGCAGGCTGGCGAGCGCGGGCAGGCCGAATACATCCTCGATCGTCTCGATCACCGCATTGTGATCGCCCTCGGCGTGGCTGACGACATGCGCCCGTGCATAGGGCGAGATCAGCAGCAGCGGCACCCGGACGCCGCGCGACAGCGGCAGGCTATCGGGCCCGTAAGACAGGATGCGCGGGGGAACGTGGTCGTAGAAGCCGTCGGATTCATCATACGTGATGACCACCGCGCTTTGCGCCCACAGGGCGGGGTTCGCGGCGATGGCGTTGATCACGCGGGCGGCCATGGTTTCGCTGATCTGATGGTCGGCATAGCTGGGATGATCGTCGTCGCCGCTTTTGACCACCTGGATCGCATTGATGTCATGCGCGGTGAGCTCTGCGGGATAATGCGGGTTCTGGATCGGCGGCTTCATCTGCGTCAGATTGCCCCAGCCGCCGCGAATATAGATGATGCCACCACCGCCCGGCAGCTTGTTCGCGGCGATGTCGTCGAAGAAATCGCCTTCGCCGCGCAGCGAGTCGCGGGTCTTGTCGTTGTCGGCAAGATAGCCGAAATATTGCGGCCCTTCGTGATGCGCGACGAAATTGTCGTGGGTGGCCAGGCCCGGCGGATCGGTCGGCTCATGGTCATAGCCGTTCTGGTACCAGCGCCAGGCGACCGGAGGATTGCCGGTCGCGGCGATCGCCGGGATGTCGCCCCGGATATCGGCCTGGTTGCCGGCGGGGTGGCGGTCGCCGGCCAGGGTCGCCGCGATGCCGGTGCCCATCGCGATCAGCGGGACGGTGGCGAAGGTCAGATTGGGGGCGATGTTGTAGCCGCTGCCCGTCTTGCTGGCGCCATAGCTCTCCCTGGGCGAGGTCGGATCGCGATCGGCATCGGCGTTGAGATCGAATTGCGATCCCCAATAGGGGTTGGGATCGTCGAAGACGGGCACGCCCTGCGTGGTGCCGTTGCCCGAATAGGGATCGTACTGGACCTTGCCCGACATGACCTTGGTCTCGCCGGCGGCGCCATGCTTGACCCACTGCGTTTCACCGGCTTGCCCGGCGATCATGGCGATGGCATTCGGCGTGGATGGCGTATCCTCGGTAGCGAAGATATTGTCGAACAGCGTGAACCGGCTGGCGTAGCGCCAGAAGAACGGGATGGTGTCGCAGTCGATGTAGGACATCACCAGATTGGCGCGCTGGCGCCCGGCGGCGATGTCGTCGGGGGTCTTGACCGGGCCGGTGTGGCCGTCGAACTCGACCTGGGCAAAGCCGTCCATGCGGGGCGCGCCATCGATGACATGCAGCTTGCGCGCCAGCGACTGATGCCCGTGATCGACGCTGTCCATGAACGTGGCATTCTGCTCCGGACCCAGGCGGAACGGGCGAACCGTCACGGTCGTGCCGGTCGAACTGTCGATATAGGTCTGGTTGAAGCCCGGCGTGGCCGCCGCATCGCGCGGCCGGGTGCCGGTGGAAAACAGGCCGTTGGCGCCGGGGAAGGTGCCATATTCGTGATCGAAGCTTTCGTTTTCATTGAAGATCACGAAGACATATCTGATGTGGGCCCGCAGCAACGCGATCATCTGCGCGCGCGGCAGCGCCGCCGCGGTGGCCGGATCGCTGAAATAACGGGCAACTTCCGCATCCTGGGCCGGCGGCTGCGCAGTGACGGGCGGAACCGGCACTGGCGCGGCGTGGTCCGGTGCCGGCCTGGCGGCCACGCCGCCGGCGACGGAGAGCGCGAGAGCGGTGGTAATCAGCAGAAAATGCAATCGCATGGCTTTTTGCCCCTGGCGGTTCGACAGATAGTCAGGGCCTTGCCACGCAAATGCGACAGATTATGTTCGGTGGAATAGTTTTTGCAAATGCCCTGATTTGCTGAAAAATTGGCTCCCCGAGTAGGATTCGAACCTACGACCATTCGATTAACAGTCGAATGCTCTACCGCTGAGCTATCGGGGAGCAGTCCGGTTTCCTGGACAGGCGAGCGCGTATAACAGGGCGGTGCCGGTTGGCAAGCACCGACTATCCAGAACGGAGTTTCCGGATGGGCGCGATCCGCATTCAGGCCAGGAATTGTTCGGCGAAGATGCGTTCCTCCAGGCTGCTGCCGCGGTCGAACAGCAGGGTCAGCTGGTGCTTGCGGCAGGCCTCGATATGCACATCGCGGATGTCGCGCACTTCTTTCTGGTCGGCGACCACCGCGACCGGCCGCTTGACCGGCTCCAGCACGTGAAAGCTGACCCTGGCATTGTCGGGCAGGATGGCGCCGCGCCAGCGCCTGGGGCGGAACGGGCTGATCGGGGTCAGCGCCAGCATCCCGCTGCCCAGCGGCAGGATCGGGCCGTTGACCGACATGTTATAGGCGGTCGACCCGGCCGGCGTCGCCACCAGCACGCCGTCGCCGGCCAGTTCGGTCATGCGCACCTTGCCGTTGACGCGTACCTCCAGCTTGGCGGTTTGGCGGGTTTCGCGCAGCAGTGAGACTTCGTTGATCGCGTGGTAGCGGAATTCCTCGCCCCCCTGCGTGACGGCCTGCATGATCAGCGGCGCCACCGCCACCGGCCGGGCCCTGGTCACGCGCTCGATCACGCTTTTGCCCTGGCGGAACCGGTTCATCAAAAAGCCGACCGTGCCGCGATTGAGCCCGAAGACCGGCACCAGCCGATCGGCATCGAGCATCTGGTGAAGCACATGGAGCAGGAAGCCGTCGCCGCCCAGCACGACCAGCGTGTCGGCTTGTTCCGGCGGCACCCAATCATGCTGATCGGCCAGCGCCACGGCTGCCTCGCGTGCCAGGTCGCTGTCCGACACGACCAGTGCCAGCCGCCCGGTCCTGGTCATTTCGCGGGACTTTTTGCGGTTCGCATGACGCGTTCGATCCCCTGCGCCCCCAAATCCCGGGCCGATGGTTGCATAGGCCGGGTGCGACGGGCTTGGCAAATGTTCGCGGGCAGGGCCCGTTCCGGGCAGCCCCTGCATAGTTCATTGCAAAATGCCGATCCCCCGTCTAGAAGAGCCAGGCTTACGTCGCCCGCGACGGATATCGGGCGGCCCTGGTTGCCCCTTTGTCCCTTTCCAGCCTCATAATGCCGGCCGGCCTGTTCTTTGCGGGCCAGTCGCTCAAAAAAGGTATGTGCCGCTGTTGGCGCATGCCCGTCCCGTTCGGGCAAAGGATACCCAATATGACTATCGGAACCGTTAAATTTTTCAACCCTGACAAGGGCTTCGGCTTTATCGCACCTGAGGGCGGCGGGAACGACGCGTTTGTGCATATCTCGGCCGTCGAGCGTGCCGGCATGCGCACCCTCGATAAGGACCAGCGCGTATCGTATGATCTGGAAAAGGATCAGCGCGGCAAGGTTTCGGCGGTAAACCTGGCAACTGCCTGAATAGATGTGTCAGTGCGGCCGGGCCCGGGCCCGGTCGCACCGATGCCTTTGAGACTTTCTTTGCGACTGTGCGATGGCCCTGGGGGGCCGCGATCTCACGGGGGCGATTCTGCCCGACGTCCGAAAGGAGCCAAACATGGCCACCGAAACCAAGATGCGCCCTTTTTTAATCCAGAAGAATGCCGAAGGTCAGTTTCGTCTGTCCGTGCGGACCACCCGGTACAATTCGCAGGGCTACCCGCTCGTCGATACGGCGCTGCACGCCGATTCGTTCAAGACCTCGGCAGCGGCCCGCGCGTTTGCCCGCGACAATTTCAGCGCGAAGCCGGGCGAATACGCGACCAAATAGGTCAGGCGGCCCGTCGGGGTCCTGTCTTGAAATTTTTATCCTGCCAGCGCGGCAGGCTTGAACTGGCGATTTTCGGCGCCACCTGCCTGATGCGGTCACGATGATCGCGACCAAGGGTGAGCGCCATGATCGTCAAGCCACTTCACGCGCGCAATATGTTCGACCAGTTGCGCGACTCCGGCGCTGCGCCTGACGACGCGGTTCGCCGCATGGAAATGGTGGCGCTGCTGCTCGATTCCGCTTTCGTCCTGCCGGGCACCAACCGCCGCGTAGGCATCGATGCGATCATCGGGCTGGTTCCCGTCTTCGGTGACGTGGTGACGACGGTGCTGTCCAGCTACGTGATCTGGGAAGCTCGCAACCTGGGCGTCAGCCGCTTTGCGCTGGGTCGCATGCTGGCCAATCTGGCGATCCACGCCTCGGTCGGCTCGATCCCGATATTCGGCGACATATTCGACGCGTTCTTCCGCGTGAACCAGCGCAACATGCGGATCGTGCACGCGCAATTGCGCAACGGCAAGAACGCGCGGGTGGTAAAGCCGACCAAAATTACCGTCCGCTAAGCAGCTCAGCGATTGTTGGCGCGTCGCCACGCTGGCCAGTCGACCGGCGCGGTTGATCGGACAGGTAGCGTTTAGAGTCTTTCCGGTTAAGACGGTGCCAGCCCGCCCCCCCGCCCGGCCACCCAAGTCATTGTATAATATGGGTGGCCGGGCGGGGGAGCG